>JAEYSR010000161.1 GCA_023434535.1 Actinomycetes bacterium | reverse complement strand
CGGCCGAGCCGTCCGCCCAGCCGGGCGCCGATGCCGGCGGTCCCGCTGCCGATGCCCCGGCTGCTGCTGCAGCCCCGGCTCCCGAGGCCCCGACGGGTCCCCCGTTGTCGGCGTCGGGCAAGCCCATCCCGCCGCCTCCGGGACCTCCGCTGTCCCGGACCGGCAAGCCGATCCCTCCGCCGCCCGGTCTGGGTGGGCGTGGTCCGGCTCCCTCCGCTCGTCCGGGCGGTCCCGGCCGTTCGCCGGGCGGTCCGGCAGGTCGCGGTCCTCGTCCGGGTGGCGGCGGACCCAGCTCCGGCGGTCCCGGCGGCTTCAACCGCGGGCCCGGCGGCGGCTTCCCTCCGGGCGGAGGCGGAGCCCCGGGTGGTCCTCCCGGTCGCGGACGCGGCCCGGGTGGCGGTCCCCGCCCGCCCCGTCGCAAGGGTCGTCGGCGTCGCAATCGCGAAGAGCTCCAGCCGATGGACATCCCGACCTACACACCGGCCACCGCGCCGGTGCCGGACGGGGTGTCGGTCATCGAGCGCGCCTCGACGCCGCAGGACCTCGGTCCCAAGCTGAACCGGACCGCTGCGGACGTCGTCCGCTTCCTGCTGCAGCAGGGCGAGATGGTCACCGCCACGCAGTCGCTGAGCGACGACATGATCGAGCTGTTCGCAGCGGACGTCGGAGCGGAGATCCGCCTCGTCAACCCCGGCGAGGAGCAGGAGGTCGAGCTCCAGAAGGTCCTCGCCATCGACGACGACGAGGACGTCGACTACGAGTCGCTGCCGCACCGAGCACCGGTCATCACCGTCATGGGTCACGTCGACCACGGCAAGACCAAGCTGCTCGACCAGATCCGCAACGCCAACGTCGTGGCGGGCGAGGCCGGCGGCATCACCCAGCACATCGGTGCGTACCAGGTCGTCAAGAACGGCAAGCCGCTGACCTTCATCGACACCCCGGGTCACGAGGCGTTCACCGCCATGCGCGCCCGCGGCGCGGATTCGACCGACATCGTGGTCCTGGTCGTCGCGGCGGACGACGGCGTGATGCCCCAGACGCTGGAGGCCATCCAGCACGCCCGGGCCGCCGAGGTGCCGATCGTGGTCGCGGTCAACAAGATCGACCGGGACAACGCGGATCCCAACCGGGTCCTCCAGCAACTCGCCGAGCACGACCTGGTCCCCGAGTCCTGGGGTGGCGACACGATCGTGTGCGAGATCTCCGCCCTGCAGAACATCGGCATCGATGAGCTGCTGGACAACCTGACGGTCGTCGCCGAGCTCGAGGACCTGCGTGCCGATCCCGACGGTCGTGCCCGCGGCACCGTGCTCGAGGCGCACCTCGACATGGGTCGAGGTCCGGTGGCCAGCATCCTCGTGCAGCGCGGCACCCTCAAGGTCGGTGAGCCCCTGGTGGCCGGACCGGCCTGGGGTCGTGTCCGGGCCCTGATCAACGACAAGGGCGAGCAGATCAAGGAGGCCGGTCCCTCCACTCCGGTCGAGGTCCTCGGCCTGTCGGACCTGCCCGAGGCCGGCGACGACTTCGTGGTGGCGCCCGACGAGCGCAAGGCCAAGGCCGTCGCCGAGACCCGTGAGCGCTGGCACCGTGAGGCGTCCCGCGCCCGCGACGCCTCGGTCATGAGCCACGGCGCCCGGCTGGAGGACATCTTCGCCCAGATCCAGGCCGGCGAGCAGGCCACGCTCAACCTCATCGTGAAGGCCGACGTGCAGGGCTCGCTCGAGGCGCTCACCGAGAGCCTCCGCAAGCTGGAGCGCCCCGAGGTCCGCATCGGCTTCGTGCTGCGGGGCGTCGGCGGGATCACCGAGTCCGACATCGCGCTGGCGGCCACCTCCAGCGCCACGATCATCGGCTTCAACGTCCGTCCGGCCCGTCAGGCCCGGGAGCTGGCTCAGCTCGAGGACGTGGAGATCCGCACCTACGAGGTGATCTACAAGCTCCTCGAGGACATCGAAGCCGCCATGGTCGGCATGCTCGAGCCCGAGTTCGAGGAGGTCGTCACCGGCGACGCCGAGGTCCGGGAGGTCTTCCGGGTCCCGCGCGTGGGCGCCGTCGCCGGCTGCATGGTGCAGAACGGCACCATCACCCGCGGGTCCAAGGTGCGGTTCCTACGGGAGGGCACGATCATCTGGAAGGGCGAGATCTCGTCCCTCCGTCGCTTCAAGGAGGACGTCCGGGAGGTGCAGGCCGGCTTCGAGTGCGGCATCGGCCTCTCCGACTTCCAGGACCTCAAGCAGGGCGACATCATCGAGACCTTCGACCTCAAGGAGATCCCGAGGGGCTGATCGCCCCGGCGGCCGGCGATCTCGTCGTCCGACGACCCCGTCGCCAGGGTCCGTGACCCGATCGATGCCCTTCCCGCTCTGCGGGGAGGGCATCGTCGCGTCCGGAGCTCCTCAGCCCGCTCGGCGTGCGCGGCGCCAGCGGTCGACGAGCCGCCACGGCACCATGACCGGTCGTCCTACGTACACGACCACGAGGCCGAGCGGCCCTCGTGATGCGCGGGGCCAGTGCGCCCTCAACTCGTCCGGCGGTGGAACGAGCCAGCTGGCGGCGATCCGGAGCCGCTGACGCCATCCCGCTCGCAGGAGCTCTGCCACGATCGGGGGAGCGATCCTCCCGTACTCCAGGCGCACGTGGAGCGGCGTGCGCTCGGGGAGCTCCAAGCGGTCGGCGAGACGCTCACCCGGCTCGACGAGGCGGAGAATCGGGCCCATGAGGTCGTGCATGTCCAGCGAGCGCGCCACCGAGACGGCATCGCGCCACCGTTCGATCGGGACGGTGGTCGCCGCCACCTCGAGGTCGTGCCAGGCGCGCGTCCCGTGCCGATCCTTCGGCCGCAGGTGCATCGTGATGTGCGCGAGACGAAAGGCCTCCCCGGGCACCTCGACGGAGGTGCCCAAGAGGTCCATCGAGCCGGCGTCTGCGACCGCAGCGGCCCACACACTGTGCGGATCGACGCGCTCGGCCCCGTGGATCGAGCTGTGCAGGTCGACGGCGGCGCGGTCCGTCTCCCGGAACCAGCACTCGGCATGGCGTGGGTGACAGAGGTCGAGCCCCGCCGGGGTGGTCACCTCGTAGCCGATCTCCTCGAGCGTCCGACGCGCTCGTCGGAGGTCGTCAGGAGCGACGAGGAGGTCGATGTCGTTGTAGGCGCGCCGCGTGTGGTCGCCTGCGTACAACCAGTCCGTGATGACCGGGCCCTTGAGGAGGAGCGGCCGGACTCCGTCCCGCCTCAGGGCCTGAACTGCTTCGACGGTGGCGTGGTCGATCCGGAGGCAGTTGGCGGCCGCATGGTCGCTGCCCACCGTGGTCGCGGGGTCGTTCATGCGGCGACCGGGTGGCGGTCGTCACTCATGCAGGATCGAGCTGGACGGGTCAGGACTGGCGGCGACGGCGCAGCACGAGCAGTGTGCCGGCGACCACCAATGCGATGCCGGCCACCACCGGCAGCCGGACCGACGAGCCGGTGAAGGCGAGCCCGGCGGCGGACGCCGCTCCCGGGGAGCTCGAGCCCTGGCTCATCGAGGCTCCCGCCACGGCGGCCGCGGGCAGCGGTGCGGTCTCAGCGGCTCCCGCCACTGCGGTGCCATCTCCCGCCGCGCCGTTCGGCGCCGCCGGGGTCGTGGTGGTCGTGGTCGTCCCCTGGCCGCCGCCCGTGATCACCAGGTTGGCGGTGGTCTGCGTCTGGCAGCCCTCGACCTTGGCCACGACCTGCCACTCGCCGGGGGACAGCTCCGCCGGAACGGTGACGGGGACCGACCACGAGCCGCTGGGCGGCACGACCACGGTCGCGCCGGTCGGGACAGCGGCTGCCGGAGGCTGCTGGAGGAGGATCTCGATGGTGGTCCCGGGCGTGCCGTTGCCGGCGACGGTGACGGTCCCGCCGGGTGCGACGGAGCTCGGCTCCACGGTGACGTTGGTCGGGGTGTACGTCTCGCAGTTGTTGCCGGTGCAGTCGCCGCCGAAGAACTGCAGCGACGTCTCGAGGGCGAACGGGAAGAGCAGCGGGCCGTGCCACTCGCCGAGCGGCGAGATGACGGGGGGAGTGGCGCCGGTGACGATGTCGTACTGGGCCGGGAGGCATCCCTTGGCGAACGTGACGGTGGTCGTGCCCGGGCCCGGGATGATGAGGTCCTGCTTGACGGCGAGTCGCTGGGGCCAGGCGCCTCCGTCCGTGGGCATCGCGTAGATCACCGCGCTGGCTGGGACCGGCTGGCACAGCGACGGGGACGCCGTGATGGTCACGGTGAACGTCGTGGGGGTCTCGGACACGCTGTGGGTCAGGGCCAGGAACGGCGGGAGGCAGAAGCCGGTCGGGCCGACGGGGGACTGCTGGATGCTGATGGTGCCGGGCCCGTCGGGGAGGTCCTCGGCGCCTGCGGTGCCGGTGCCGAACCCGACCAGGAAGGAGAGTGCGAGCGCGACGGCGGCGACGAGTGCTCCGCCCCTGCGTCGCAGGTCACCCCGCGTGGCGATGGTGATCTCTCCCACGATGTCGCTCCCTCCAGCACTGCGACCTGCCACCGCTCGGTGAACCAGCCCCCGTCGCGGTGTGAACCGCGTCAGCTCTTTCCCTGAGTGTGACGACTCCAGGGTACCGGAGTCCAGCCCTGGCCGAACAGCATTCAGGAGAACTCCGGCAGCTGACCTCCCCGAACGGCGGAAACCCATCACTGTTCCGTACGCAGAGTGATCGATCGACCGCCACCGGTGAGTTGCTCCTGGTCGCCGCTCAAGATGACCTTCCCTTCACGGGCACCTCCCACGAAGGGGGCTCCCGTCGATCGGATGACCAGCTCGGCCTCGTCCGGGTTCGCCAGCGGTTGTCCGATCCAGTGCAGCCGGTAGTCGGGTCCGTCCAGTCGGCCCTCGAGGTCGAACACCACCGTGCGGGTCTGGCCCGGGGCGAGATCGAGCTGCAGGGTGTGCCGTTGCAGCCCGTCGACGTCGTCGCGGGTGCCGACCGCGGTAGCCGCCCCGTCGATGGTGGCGCCGGCGGCGGCCAGCGGCGTCAGCACGGCGAGCTCCGTGCGGTTCGTCCCCGGTGCACCGCCGGGGGGCGGTAGGGCGACCACGGCAGGAAGCCCGGTCGCCGGCGCGGTGTTGGTCAGGGTCACCACGACCTGGGATCGGACGTCGCCCGTCGAGGGATCCCAGGTCACCCGGTCGTCGATGGACCGCGTCAGGTAGGAGTCGATCTTCGACGGGTTGGCGTTGCGGGTGATCACGGCCAGCACGTCGTCGCCGGCCGGGGCGTCGACGGCTCCGTCGAGATGGAGGCGCTCCAGCAGCGGGAGGTCGCTGTCGTGCAGCGAGTAGAAGCGGAGGTGGCCGCTGTCGACGGTCGGCCCGAAGGCGTCGGCGACAGCCCTGGGGGCGGGCAGCTGACCCTCGAGCAGTCGGTCGAGGGCCAGCTCGACCAGGTCCGTGACCACGCGGTCGCCCTGCGTCTCGGTCTCGAACATCGCGTACTGGCCCCGTTGCAGGAACTCCGCGGCTCCGGCGGCATCGAGGGTGAGGTCCGTCCCGGGCACCGACACCGGTCCCGTAATCCCGAGTGCAGCGGCGAACGCCGTCGGGTCCGCGTAGATGACGCCGTCGATCGGGGCCCCGCCGACCGTCTGCGGGTACAGCTCCGCAGCGAGCCGCGCCACCGTCGGCAGGTCGGGACTCGCCCCCCAGTTCTGCGCGAACCGCGTCGGGTTCATCTCGACGAGCGACCTGGGGTACGCCGAGGCGTCGGGCAGGAGCGGCCGACCGGGGCCGTTCGGGGCGAACAGGTCGTACGGAGCGCCCACCCGCACGACGTCGATCCGCCCGCCGTCGGCCACGATCTCGGCCCAGTTCCCGAGGTGGCCGCCCAGGTCCCGGGCCTCCGCCGGGTTGCCCAGGAGCAGGAGATAGCGCCGAGGCCCGTCGGCGCCGAGGAGATCGGGTGCTGTCGTCACGGCCAGGCGGGCGGTCGTGGCGTCCTCACTCGCCTGCGCGACCCGGTCGTGCAGGTCGTCCATGCGTCGGGCGACGAGAGGGAGGACCAGTGGCGAACGGGCGTCGGCGAGCGACTCCTCGGCGCCGATCAGAGCGCGCTCGGCCACGCCCAGCGGCTGCTCGAAGCCTGCCATCGCCGCCAGGTCGATGCCGCCGCCGTCGAGCTGCAGTCGGTCGTAGTCGACTCTGCTCGAGAGCTGCTCGGCCGCCGCGGTGAGGTCGGATCCTGCCGCCGCGGACTCGCGGACCGAATGGACGTTCGCCCCCAGTACGGGGATCGCACGAGCCGGGACCATCCAGGGTGCGTCGGCGGCGTCCACCACTCGGTCGAGCCGCTCGGTGGCGGACCGGAAGCCCGCCGTCGACGCGTCGGTCGTGGAGGCACCCATGCCGTCGACCGCCGAGAGAGCGTCGTCGATGGCGGCGTCGACGTTGGATCGCTGAGTCAGGCCGAACACCACTGCGCCGACGAGCCCGAACACCACCACGATCCCGAAGGCCACCACGCCGATGAGCACCCGTCGCCGGACCCGGCGACTGCTCGTGCGGTAGCCGGATGCCCAGATCAGTCCCATGGCGACAGCGCCCAGGACGGCCGTGGAGAACGTCGGGCGCGGCCAGCCGAGATGCAACGCCGCGAGCCCCACCAGTGCGCCGGCGCCGGCGCCGGCGATCCGGCTGCGCCGGTCCTCCCACGCCAGGAGGAACGTGAGGCCCAGGGCCGCGAGGCCGGCCGTGCTCCACCAGCCCGCAGCACCGAGCGTGACCAGGCCCGCACCCACCACCAGGCTCCAACGGCGGCAGCGGGCAGCGGCGAGCGTGGTCAGTACGACGAGTCCGGCCCGCCACATCGCGTCGAACGCCGGCGTCCCCGTCGGTGCCGCGGTGGAGGTCGCCGCCGCCAGGCTGCCGGCGACGATCGAGATCGCCGAGACGGCCACGACCTGCCCTGTCGTGGCCGGCCGTCGTTGACGGCGGGCCTTCTGTCGGGGGCGCGACGGGGCCGTTGCGCTGCTGGCGGTCACCGCTCAAGTGTGCCCCATGACGTCGGCCTGACCACTGGGCAGTTCCCCCGTGCCGGCGGCCCGGGGACGAGCCCGCCGATCCAGAGCGAAACCCGCCCCGGTGAGCCGCTGGCGGGCGTGGTACCAATGGGTCATGGCCCGCCGCCCCCGCGCCGCCCCCCGTCGCGCCCCACGTCAGTACAGCCGGACCGATCGCCTCGGCGAGCTGGTGCGGGAGATCGTCGCGTCGGAGCTGGAGCGCATCGGTGACGAACGCCTGGAGCTGGTCACGATCACCGACGCCACCGTCGACGGATCGCTGGAGCACGCGGACGTCTTCTGGTCCTCCCTGATCGCCGAGGACGACGGCCGGTTGGACGAGGTCGCCGCCGCCCTGGAGGACCAGCGGTGGAAGGTCCAGCAGGTCGTGAACCGCGAGGTGCGGGCTCGCAAGACGCCTCAGATCACCTTCCGCCACGACGACGTGCTGCGCTCGGCGCTCCGCGTCGACGAGATCCTGCGCGACATGGGGACCGACGAGCAGCCGGTCGACGCCGACGACGCGGCCGACGACGACGCCCCATGAGCGATGACGCGGGGCCGATCGGGCTCTGCGTCGTGGACAAGCCGTCCGGATGGACGAGCCACGACGTGGTCGCCCGGTGCCGCAAGCTGCTCGGGACCCGCAAGGTCGGCCACTCGGGCACGCTCGACCCCATGGCGACCGGCGTGCTCGTCCTCGGGGTCGGTCGCGCGACCAAGCTGCTCACGTTCCTCAGCGGCCAGCCCAAGACCTACGAGGCGCTGATCCGATTCGGGGTCGAGACGGACTCGCTGGACGCCGACGGACAGGTCACCGTCACCCACGACGTCGACCCACCCGACCTGGCCCGGGTGCGCCACGCCGCCGCCGATCTGACCGGTCAGCTCCTGCAGGTCCCACCGATGGTGTCGGCCAAGAAGGTCGACGGAGTGCGGCTCCACGAGATGGCTCGTCGGGGCGAGGTCGTCGAGCGGGCACCGGTCCCCGTCACCGTGGATCGCTTCGACGTCGTGTCGACCGACGACCCGACGGTGTTCAGGGCGACGATCGACTGCTCCGCCGGGACCTACGTCCGGGTCCTGGCCGCCGATGCCGGGCACGCCCTGGGCAGCGGCGCACATCTGGTCGGCCTCCGCCGCACTGCCGTCGGACCGTTCGACCTCGCCGACGCCGTGCCGCTGGACGACGTCGGGCCCGACGGGCTGATCCCTCCGACGGGGATCTCCCGGGTCCTCGGCTCGATCGAGGCCGATGACGCGACCGCGATCGACGTGGGCTACGGCAAGGTGCTCGAGCGCGACCGGTTGGGGCTCGACGCCGACGACCCGGGTCCGTGGGCGGTCCTGTCCGCCGGGGGCGGAACGCTGCTGGCCGTGTACCAGGCCCATCGCGGGACCACGGTCAAGCCGGCCGTCGTCCTGTCCTGAGCCGTCCTCCGGTGGGGGTCGCTCGGTCGGCGCGCTTGTAGCCTCGCCGACGTGGAGATCATCAGCGACGCCGACGGGTGCCCCCGCCCGCCCGAGGGCACGGTGATCACGATCGGCGCGTACGACGGCGTCCACCTCGGCCACCGAGCGGTGATCCGAGCCGTGCGGGAGGCCGCCGAGGCCCGGGGTCACCGCTCCGCGGTCGTCACCTTCGATCGACATCCGGCGCAGGTGATCCGACCGGATTCGGCCCCTCTGCTCCTGACCGACCTCGACCAGAAGCTCGAGCTCCTCGCCGGGACCGGGGTGGACTACGCGTACGTGATCGGCTTCGACCGGACCCGAGCGGCCGAGTCCGCGGAGGACTTCGTCACGTCGGTGCTGGTGGACTGCCTCAACGCCCGCCAGGTCGTGGTGGGGGAGGACTTCCACTTCGGGCACCGCCGGCGCGGCAACGTCGCCCTCCTGGAGGAGCTCGGATCGTCGATGGGGTTCGCGGTGCACGGCCACAAGCTGGTCGGTCCCGACGGCCAGGCCGCACGCGACGACGCCCAGGTCTCGTCCACGGCGATCCGCAGGGCGCTGATCGAGGGCCGGTTGTCCGACGCCAACGCCATGCTCGGTCGGCCGCACGAGATGCGCGGCCCGGTCACCCACGGAGACGCCCGGGGGCGGACGCTGGGCTTCCCGACCGCCAACGTGGCGATCCCGCAGGAGATGCTGATGCCGGCCGACGGCATCTACGCCGGTGAGCTCGAGCTCCGTGCGACCGGGCAGGTCCTGCCCTCCGCGATCTACGTCGGCAAGCGGCCGACGTTCTACGACGACCGCGCCATGACGCTGCTCGAGGTCCACGCCCTCGACTTCGCCGGCGACCTGTACGGCGAGGACACCGCGGTCCGCTTCACGCACCGCATCCGGCCCGACGCCCGGTTCGCGTCCGTCGAGGAGCTGACCACGCAGCTCCGCGTCGACTGCGACGAGGCGGCCCGCCTCCTCAACCTGCGCTGATCCGGTCGGCCTGCGCCGATCGAGAGCTCGGCGGCGCCGTCGCTGCAGGAGCGCCGAATTCCGAGCGCCATTCGGTACCGTGGTCCCGCCGTCGCGAACGCGGCGCCACCCGCACCCATGAGCCACATCGACGCCAGCGAGATCATCGATCCGATCGAAGGGCCGATCCGCGACGAGCCCGTCGCGCCCGGCGCCGTCGAGGTCCCGCGGCTGGCCCGCCACGAGGTGACGCTGGCGGACGGGCACCAGGTCGGCATCACGGTCGCCGGGGAGGGCGTGCCGCTGGTGGTCGTCCACGGGTTCTCCGCCGAGGGCTTCCTCTACGCCCAGTCGCTGTCGCGGCTGGTCGGTATGGGCTTCCGGGTGATCGCGATCGACACCGCCGGCCACGGCGCGACGCAGGGCCTGCCGCTGTCGGGCCAGTCCATGAACGACTACGCAGACCTGCTCGGTCGGTGCATCGACGAGCTCGGCATCGAGCGCTTCGTGCTCGCCGGGCACTCCATGGGAGGTCAGCTGGTCACACGGCTCGCGGCCAAGTGGCCCGAGCGCACCATGGCCGTGATCCTCATCGACGCCATCGTCGGCGACACCTGGGACCGGATGGTGTACCTGTTCCGGGTCGCTCCGCCGCTGCTCGGCATGGTCGGAGCGCTGCTGGTGCTCGACTCGTTCACGGTGGCTC
Organism: Actinomycetes bacterium; assembly: GCA_023434535.1. Lineage (GTDB taxonomy): Bacteria > Actinomycetota > Acidimicrobiia > Acidimicrobiales > Microtrichaceae > Dermatobacter. The sequence goes on along the minus strand of JAEYSR010000161.1, from coordinate 32,065 downwards.
CTGCGTTCAGCGACCCCCGCCAGGCGTTCAAACTGATGCGCCTGGCCGTCCCGAACGTCGCCGGCCACGTGCTGCAGCCATGGCGGTTGATGGGTCCGATGATGTCGATCCTGCGGACCCGCTCCAGCCGCTACGCCCTGGACGCGGTGAAGGACGGCGACGTCCCGGTGATCGCGATGCACGGCAGCCGGGACATCGCGGTGCCGCACCGCACCTCGGCCGATGCCGTCCGCCGGACCGAGGGCACCCTCGTCACGATCGAGCGCGCCGGCCACTCCTGGCCCCTGACCGATCCCGAGACCCTTCCCGCCGTGATCGCCGAGATGCTGGACGGCCCCCTGGGCGACGGCATCCGTCGCTCGCTCGCCGACGCCGGGGTGCGGACCCGCACGCCGAGCGTCGAGCAGATCCGACGGGCCTGCTACGCCCCGGAGGCCCGGGTGTTCGACCTGGACCCGACCGACGAGCGCCGCAAGGTCGTCGGCCGCCACCGCAAGCCCCGGTTCCGGTGGCGCGTCGAGCATCCGCGCCACGAAGCCGATTCCGGCGACTCCGATGCCGTCGACGCCGACGCGGTGGTCGACGGTGCGGGCTGACTGGTAGCGTGTCGGGTCCCCGACGAACGTCGGGGACCGCTCCCGTCCCCGCGGCGGGCTCGTTCGCAGCCACCGGCGGCGTCCTGGCCCTCACCGACGGTTCGCCGGAGCAGGGTCCGACACCCAGGAGAGCACGAACATGACCAACAGGGAGCCCACCAACCTCCCGCCCAAGGGCGACACGATCGCGAAGTTCCGCAAGCACGACACGGACACGGGTTCCCCCGAGGTCCAGATCGCGCTGCTGACCGATCGCATCAACCACCTGACCGACCACCTGAAGGTGCACAAGAAGGACCACCACTCCCGTCGTGGCCTCCTGATGCTGGTCGGCAAGCGCCGCCGCTTCCTCGACTACCTGAAGAACAACGACGTCGAGCGCTACCGCACGGTCATCGCTGAGCTCGGCCTGCGACGCTAGGAGCCCGCGCACGGTTCTGGCAGACGCCGTGGTCGCCCGACGACCAGCCCGTCTGCCGAAGGTTCTCGGACACCCCCTCAGGAGCGTTCCTGAGGGGGTGTTCGCGTCGCAGGGGCAGAAGTCGGGTAGCTTGTGGGCAACACAACGCGGCAGGCCGGTCAGTTACCGGTTGCCGACCTCCGGCCGCTCCGGCCGGATCCCTCGGGAGCAGCGGCCCACCAGCGGCCCGCCCGGGACCCAGCCGCACGGCTGCCCGGGCCCGATCTGCGTCCCACCCGAGGATCTGGGGGAGTCACGATCCGGGGTTCGACCACTGGGAACTGGCCCCGCCGCACCGAACGCAGCCCTGAACGGGGCTGCAGAAGGAGGGCCACATGGCCGAACCCACACGCGTCGCCGCGCCGATCGCGAGCGCCGGACAGAACAGCGACGACAAGATCGTCTCGTTCGAGACCGGCAAGCTCGCCGGTCTCGCCGGCGGGGCCGTCATGGCCGGGATGGGCGACACGCGCATCCTCGTCACCGCCACCGCCGCCAAGCACGTCCGCGAGGGGATCGACTTCTTCCCGCTGACGGTCGACATCGAGGAGCGCATGTACGCCGCGGGCAAGATCCCCGGCTCGTTCTTCCGTCGTGAGGGCCGGGCTCCCGAGTCCGCCATCCTCACCTGCCGCCTGATCGACCGCCCGCTGCGGCCGTCGTTCCCCGCCGGCTTCCGCAACGAGGTCCACATCGTCGGCACCGTCATGGGCGCCGACATGGAGAACCCCTACGACGTGCTGGCCATCAACGCCGCCTCGGCTGCGCTGATGCTGTCCGACGTCCCGTTCGAGGGGCCGATCGGCGCCGTGCGCCTGGCATACACCACCGACGGCGAGTGGATCGCACATCCCACCTACCAGGAGAGCGACGACTCCACCTTCGAGATCGTCGTGGCCGGCCGTGAGCTCGAGGACGGCGACGTCGCCGTCATGATGGTCGAGGCCGGCGGCACCGAGAAGTCCTTCGAGTACTACGAGGACGGTGCCCCCAAGGTCGACGAGGCCGCGCTGGCGACCGCGCTCGAGGAGTGCAAGCAGTACATCAAGGCGGCGATCGCCCTGCAGCGCGAGCTGGTCGAGGCCGCCGGCAGCAAGCCGACGATGTCCTTCGACGTCCAGGTCGACTACACCGACGACATCTACTCGCGGGTGTCCAGCCTGGGTGGCGAGCGCATGGGTGAGATCATGCAGATCGCCGACAAGGCAGAGCGCTCCGCCGCCGAGGACGCCCTGCGCTCCGAGCTGCTCGAGCGCATCGTCCCGGACCTGGTGACCGACGCCGTGTCCGACGGCGAGGACGAGGCCTCCGCCCAGGCGCTGGCCGTCAAGCAGGTCAAGAACGCCGTGCGTTCGCTGTCCAAGAACACGGTGCGCACCCGCATCGTCAAGGACGGTCAGCGCATCGACGGTCGCGGCCTGAAGGACCTCCGCCCGCTGAGCGCCGAGGTCGGCGTCCTGCCGACCGCCCACGGCTCGGGTCTGTTCCAGCGTGGCGAGACGCAGGTGCTCAACATCTGCACGCTCGGCATGGCGAAGATGGACCAGATGATCGACGGCATCGACCCGATCACCAAGAAGCGCTACCTCCACCACTACAACTTCCCGCCGTTCTCGACGGGTGAGACCGGGTTCATGCGTGGCCCGAAGCGCCGCGAGATCGGCCACGGAGCGCTCGCCGAGCGCGCCGTGTTCCCGGTGGTCCCGTCGCTGGAGGAGTTCCCCTACACCATCCGTCTGGTGTCGGAGGTGCTGTCCTCGAACGGCTCGACCTCGATGGCCTCGGTCTGCGGTTCCACGCTGTCCCTCATGGACGCCGGCGTCCCGATCAAGGCGCCCGTCGCGGGCATCGCCATGGGCCTCGTGTTCGCGGACGGCGAGTACGCCACGCTGACCGACATCCTCGGTGCCGAGGACGCGTTCGGCGACATGGACTTCAAGGTGGCCGGCACGGCCGACGCCGTGACCGCTCTCCAGCTCGACACCAAGATCGACGGCATCCCGGCCGACGTGCTCGCCGCCGCTCTCGAGCAGGCCAAGGAGGCCCGCCTCCAGATCCTCGAGGTCATGACCGGCGCGATCGCCGAGCCCCGGCCCGAGGTCAACGAGACGGCCCCGAAGATCATCAGCTTCGAGATCCCGGCCGACAAGATCGGTGAGGTCATCGGCCCCAAGGGCAAGGTCATCAACTCGATCCAGGGCGAGACCGGCGCCAACATCAGCGTCGACGACGACGGCCTCGTGGGCATCGTGTCCATCGCTGCCGTCGACGGCGGTGCCGTCGCCGAGGCCGAGCGTCAGATCAAGCTGATCCTCGACCCGCCGACCGCGGACGTGGGAGCGACCTACGACGGTCGCGTCGTGAACATCACCAAGTTCGGTGCGTTCGTGAACATCCTCCCGGGCCGCGACGGACTGGTCCACATCTCCAAGCTCGGTGGCGGGAAGCGCATCGACAAGGTCGAGGACGTCGTGTCGCTCGGCGATGCGATCACCGTCAAGGTCGACGACATCGACCCGAACGGCAAGATCTCGCTGTCCCCGGTCGGCGAGCTGGCCGGAAGCGGTGACTCCCCAAAAGCGAGTGACGGTGCCGGCGACGGCACCGACGGCGCCGACACCGGTTCCAGCAGCAGCTCCCAGGTCCGGGAGCTGAACTTCGGCGACACCTTCGACGCTGAGCTCCGCGAGGAGTACGGCGACCTGGGTCCCGCCGCCACCCGCTCGGGTGGCGGTGGCGGCCGCGGCGGCGACCGAGGTGGCCGCGACCGCGGCGGCCGAGGCCGCAGCGGCGGCGGTCAGCGTCGCCGGTGACGGACGTCTCGACGTCAGCGTCGTCGGGCGGTGGGAGCTCCATCCCGTCGCCCGACGAGCACGTCCGTCGCACGGTCCTGCCCAACGGCCTCCGCGTCGTGACCGACCGCCTCCCGACCTCGCGGTCGGTGGCGGCCTCGGTGTGGGTCGGCGTCGGCGGTCGCGACGAGAGCGACGAGCTGTCGGGTGCGTCGCACTTCCTGGAGCACCTGCTGTTCAAGGGCACCGACGGCCGTGACGCCAAGTCGATCGCCATCGCGATCGACGGCGTCGGCGGCGACATGAACGCCTTCACCGCCAACGAGCACACGGCCTACTACGCCAGGATGCCGGCGGCGGAGGCCCACATCGGCATCGACCTCCTGCTGGACGTGGTCCAGCGCCCTGCGCTGCGGGAGTGGGAGTTCGACGGCGAGCGCGAGGTCATCCTCGAGGAGCTCGCCGCCGCCGACGACGATCCCGACGACGTCGCGTCGGTCAAGCTGTTCGAGTGCCTGTTCCCGGACCACCCGCTGGGCCGAGAGGTCCTCGGGTCGGTCGAGTCCATCGACGGCCTGCGCCGCGACGACGTCGCGGAGTTCTTCGAGCACTGGTACACGCCGGCGAACATCGTCGTGGCGGCCGCCGGGGACATCGACCACGAGATCCTGGTGGAAGAGGTGGCCCACCGCTTCGGTGACAGGGCGCCCGGCGTCGCGCCGGAGCGCACCGCTCCGGGCGACCGGATGCTGGCCGAGGCCATGACCGCTCGACCGGTCGAGAGCGTGCACCTCGCCCTCGGCTGGCGGGCTCTGTCGGTGCACGACGACGACCGCTACGCGCTCGCGCTGCTGAACCACGTGTTCGGATCGGGTCCGTCGAGCCGGCTCTTCCAGGACGTCCGCGAGGACCGTGGCCTGACGTACTCGATCTCGTCGGGCGTGAGCCACCACGTCGACACCGGCGCGTTGACCGTGCACTGCGCGACCGCGGCCGGGAAGGTGGACGAGCTCGTCCAGGTCGTGGACTCGATCATCGACGACGTCGTCGCCCACGGGATCAGCCGCGAGGAGCTGGCCCGGGCCAAGGGGTCGCTGCGCGGCGCCTACCTCATGAGCTACGAGGACGTCGGCTCCCGCATGACCCGCCTGGGGATGACCGAGATCATGCGGGGCGGGGTGATCCCGATCGACGTGCAGCTCGCCCGGCTGGAGGCCGTGACCTCCGAGGACGTGCTCCGGGTCGCCCGGCGGGTCCTCGGATCGCCCCGGGTCATGTCCACCGTCGGGCCGGGCTGACCGCTCGCGCCGGGCCGTCGACCCGTCCGCTCCGGCCCTCGGACCGTCCGCTTCGGTCGGTCAGTCCGGCGCCGCGGTGTCGGCCCGCTCGACCTCGTCGCGGGTCACCCCGAGCACGAAGAGGATGGCGTCGAGGTACGGCACGTTGACGGTCGTGTCGGCCGCCTCCTGCACCAGCGGCTTGGCGTTGAAGGCGATGCCGAGCCCGGCGGCGGCCAGCATGTCCAGGTCGTTGGCCCCGTCGCCGACCGCGACGGTCTGGCTGAGCGGGATCCCCTCGGCGTCCGCGAACGAGCGCAGGAACCGAGCCTTGGCCCCGCGGTCCACCACGTCGCCGAGCACCCGGCCGGTGAGCCTGCCGCCGACCACCTCGAGCTCGTTGGCCCGGGCGTGGTCGAGCCCGAGCTCCACGGCCAGGTGGTCGGTGAAGTGGGTGAAGCCGCCCGACACGATGCCGACCGTGTAGCCCAGGCGCTTGAGCGTGCGGACGAACGTCCGCGCTCCCGGCGTCAGGGTCATGCGCGACCGCGCCCGCTCCAGAGCGGCGACGTCCAGGCCCTCCAGGCGGCTGACGCGCTCGCGCAGCGCCGCGGTGAAGTCGAGCTCGCCGGCCATGGCCCGTTCGGTGACCTCGCGGACCTCGTCCCTGCAGCCGGCCTCATCGGCCAGGAGCTCGATCACCTCGTCCTGGATCAGGGTCGAGTCGACGTCGAGCACCACCAGGCGCTTGGCCCGTCGCTCCAGCCCAGCGGGCTGCAGCGCCACGTCGAGGCGGTGCGCGGCGGCGGCCTCCCCGAGGTGCTTGGCCAGCGAGGTCGCGTCCGCCCCGGTGACGCGGAACTCGTAGGCGTACACGGGGTAGCGGGCGAGGCGGACGATCCGGTCGATGTTGCCCCCGGCGGCGTTGATGCCGCCGGCGATCGCACCGATCTCGGCGGGCGACAGCGGGGTCTCGAGCTCGTGGCCGAGCACGGTGACCGCCTCGACGCCCTCGTGGGCCGACCGAGGTGCGGGCGCAGGGACCAGGTCGACGGCCACGTGGCGGCTGCGGGCGAGCTGGTCGAGCAGCTCCCGCAGGGCGGCGCCGCCGTCGCCCGGGTCCGACAGGGCGACGGCCAGGGTCAGGTGACCGCGCACGAGGACCTGCTCGACGTCCTGGACCTCGACGCCCGACAGCTCGAGCAGCGTCATCAGATCGGCGGTGATCCCCGGGTGGTCCGGCCCGCTGACGCGCAGCAGGAGCGCCCCGGCCCCGCCGTCACCGGCGTGCTGCTCCTCGGCGTCGCCCGTCGGGCGGTCGGACCGTCGATCCATGACCGGTACGGTACGGCCCCGCCGGGTGCGGTCGGTACCTGGGCACGTCGAGCGGGCGCCGCTCGTCCGATCAGGGGGTCCCGATGAGCCTTGTCCGCGCCGAAGCGGCGAACGACCACGTGACAGTCGTGCGCCTGGATCGACCCGAACGACTGAACGCGCTCTCGATCGACCTGGCCGTCGAGCTCGACGACGTCCTCGCAACCGTCGCCCGTGACAACGCGTGTCGCGTCGTGGTGCTGACGGGGGAGGGGCGAGCCTTCTGCTCGGGGCTCGACCTCAAGGACTACGGCATCATCCCGAACATCGACGGCCTGTCGGTCCATCGGATCGCCAGCCGCTCGATGCGCATCTACTCGCAGCTCACCCGTCGGCTCCGGTCGATCCCGCAGCCGGTGATCGCCGCGGTCAACGGGCCGGCGTACGGCGGCGGGATGTGCCTGGCGCTCGGGGCCGACCTGCGCATCGCGGACGAGACCGCCATGTTCAACGCGACGGGGATCGTGAACGGGCTGACGTCCGCCGAGATGGGGGCCGGCTGGCTGCTGCCCCGGCTGATCGGGGCGGCCAACGCCAACGACATCATGCTGACCGGTCGGCGCATCGACGCCGCGGAGGCGCTGCGCATGGGTCTGGTGTCGCGCGTGGTCGCCCCCGGCGACGTCGTCGACGAGGCGCTGTCGATGGCGGCCGACATGGTCCGCTACTCCCACCACGGCCTGGAGGCCACCAAGCAGTCGATGTGGGTCGAGCTGGAGATCAACAGCCTCGACGCGGCGATCGAGTTCGAGGACCGCAACCAGCTGATGGCCGGGTTCACCGACAACCTGCCGACGGCCATCCGGGCCTTCGACCGCGACGAGGACCCGGTGTTCCTGGACGAGCCGCGCAAGGACCTGTTCGAGCAGCCGGGTGGATGAGGCCGGCGGGACTGGAACTACGCTCCGTCACGTGAGGACGGTCCCGTGATCAAGGTCGGCGTGTTCGGTGCGGGCGGTCGCATGGGCGCCACCGTGTGCCAGGCGGTGCACGACGACCCCGAGCTGTCCCTCGTCGCCGCCGTCGATCCGAGCTACTCGGGCATCGACCTGCGGACGGTCACCGGGGTGGACGCCGAGATCAAGCTGTCGCGCTCGGCGGTGGCGTTCGAGCGGTCGGGAGCCGAGGTGGTGGTCGACTTCACGGAGCGCGCCGCCGCGGTCGACAACCTGGTGTGGTGCGCGGACAACGGCGTGCACGCCGTGGTCGGCACCACCGGGTTCAGCGACGACGACCTGGAGCTGTTCCGCTCCCGGTTCACCCGGTCGAACTGCGTCATCGCCCCGAACTTCGCGATCGGTGCGGTCCTGATGATGCACTTCGCCGCGATCGCCGCCCCGTACTTCGACTCCGCCGAGATCATCGAGCTGCACCACGAGAACAAGGTCGACGCACCGTCGGGCACGGCCCTGCACACGGCGCAGCTCATGGCGGAGGCGTCCAAGGACTGGACGGCGGACCCGACCACGTCGGAGGTGGTGGCCGGCGCCCGTGGTGGCGTCGGGCCGGCCGACATCCGCCTCCACTCCGTCCGCCTGCGGGGCCTCGTCGCCCACCAGGAGGTGCTGCTCGGCACTGCGGGCCAGACGCTCAGCCTCCGTCACGACTCCATCGACCGGACGAGCTTCATGCCGGGAGTCCTCCTGGCCGTGCGCCGCGTCGGTGAGCGTCCCGGGGTGACCGTGGGTCTCGACGCCCTGCTCGACCTGCGCAGCTGACCGGCCGGCCCACCGAACGGGTGGATCAGTCGTCGCCGAGCTCGTCCTCGAGCTCCTCGAGCCCGCCGACCAGGCCGCGGTCCGACACGACCTGCCAGATGACCACGGCGGCCACGGCCGCCACGGAGCCCCAGATCAACCAGGTCTGGTAGCGGTTGACGATGTCGAGGACGTCCTCGATCTGGTCCTCGAAGAACAGGCCGATCCACCGCATCAGGAGCACCCGGCCGACGGTGCCGACCACGTTGAGCACGATGAACCGCCTGATCGGGAAGCGGACGACGCCGGCGACCAGGCAGACCACGTTGTTCGGGGCGACGACGACCAGGACGTTCAGGACCTTGTGCACCAGCCGCGGGTCCTGGTGGACCTGGTCCAGCAGCTGGGTGCTGCCCGGGAACGTCCGGCGGGCCCAGTGCAGCGCCCGGTCGCCGTAGAGCCAGCCCATCGCGAAGAAGATCGGGTCGGGGGCGAGCAGCCGCAGGGTGGCCACGACGACCATCGGCACCGCGTCGAGGCTGATCGAGGTGATGAGCAGGTACTTGTTCGACGAGTTGAGGGCCAGCAGGCCGAGCGGGCGGTCCTCGGCCCAGCTCGCCCACACCACGTTGCCGAGGTTCGACGCCACGACCAGGGCGATGATGCCGGCGGTCAGCGACGGCAGCAGCCACCGGGGATGGGTCGGGTGGTCGGGCGGGAGGGCGGGAGCGGCGTCGGACATGGGGACGGAGGCGTCGGTGGGAGGGTTCCGCCGTCGCGGACGCTGCGCTCGGCCTACGCTCGACCCTACAGGTGGTGGCGCCCGGGGAGGGGCCGTCCCCGCCGAGACGATCGCCGATCCACCGGCCCCTCCGGGCCGGTCACAAGGGGGAAACGTGCAGGGCACGATGCAGGACCGTCCGTTGACGCTCAACCACATCTTCGAGCGCGCCGAGAGGCTCGCTCCGGCCAAGGAGGTGGTGACGGCGACCGCGACCGGGATGGAGCGGACCACCTACGCGGAGTGGGCGGCGCGGACGCGGCGGCTCGCCGGCGCCCTCGATGACCTCGGCATCTCGCCGGAGGGTCGTGTGGCGACGTTCGCGTGGAACACCGGTCGGCACCTCGAGCTGTACTTCGGGGCGCCGTGCTCGGGGCGCGTCCTCCACACGCTGAACATCCGGCTGTTCCCCGAGCAGGTCACCTATATCGTGAACCACGCCGAGGACGAGGTGATCTTCGTCGACCGGTCCCTCCTCGGCCTGCTGGCACCGCTGCTCCCCACGTTCGAGACGGTGCGCCACCTGGTCGTCATGGAGGACGGCGGGCAGGCCCCCGATCCCGACGGCGTCGAGCTGCTGGACTACGAGCAGCTGATCGCCGCCGCGACCCCCGCCGAGTTCACCGTCGACGACGAGTGGCGCGCTGCGTCCATGTGCTACACGTCGGGCACCACCGGGAACCCCAAGGGCGTCGTCTACACCCACCGGTCCACGTTCCTGCACACGATGGGCGTGATGCTCGCCGACTCCGTCGGCGTCACCGAGAGCGACGTCGTCCTGCCGGTCGTGCCGATGTTCCACGCCAACGCGTGGGGCCTCGCCCATGCGGGCGTGGCGTCGGGGGCCAAGCTCGTGATGCCCGGCCCGAACATGGTGCCGGCCAAGCTGGCCGAGATGATCGAGTCGGAGCGGGTCACCCTGGCGGCCGGCGTCCCGACGATCTGGATGGGCGTCCTCCCCGAGCTGGAGGGGCGCGACACCAGCTCGCTGCGGGCGATCCCGTGCGGCGGCTCGGCTGTTCCGAAGGCGCTGTCGGAGGCGTACCGGGCGCAGATCGGCCTTCCGATCCTGCAGGCGTGGGGCATGACCGAGACCAGCCCGGTGGCGTCGGTCGCCACCATCACCTCGGCCCTGGTCGGGCTCCCCGAGGACGAGCTGGCCGACGTCCGCTCGACCCAGGGCCGGGCGCTGCTCGGCGTCGACCTGAGGATCGCGGACCAGGCGACCGGCGAGGAGCTGCCGTGGGACGGCGTCAGCCGTGGCGAGCTGCAGGCCGCCGGCCCGTGGATCGCCGCCGGCTACTACGACGACGCGCGGTCACCGGAGTCCTTCACCGAGGACGGATGGCTCAAGACCGGTGACGTCGCGGTGATCACCCCCGAGGGCTACGTGCGGATCGTCGACCGCACCAAGGACGTCGTGAAGTCCGGCGGAGAGTGGATCAGCTCCGTCGAGCTGGAGAACGAGATCATGGCCCACCCCAAGGTCGCGGAGGCCGCCGTGATCGGGCTCCCGCACCCCCGGTGGTCGGAGCGGCCGCTGGCGTGCGTGGTCGTCCGACCGGGGGAGCAGCTGACCAAGGAGGAGGTCGTCGAGTTCCTCGACGGTCGGGTCGCCAAGTGGTGGCTGCCCGACGACGTCGTCTTCATCGACGAGGTGCCGAAGACCAGCGTCGGCAAGTTCTCCAAGAAGGACCTGCGCGACAAGTTCGCCCACCACACCCTGCCGACGGCGGCCGACTCCTGAACGAGCGGCGGTCCCCGGGCCGACCGTTCCCTGGCTGACGCCGTGCTGCGCTGGGCGACCTGGAACCTGTGGGCCGTCGGACCGGAGTGGGTCCGACGGCTCGACGCCGCGTGCACGGAGCTCGTGCGCACGGCCCCCGACGTCGTCTGCCTCCAGGAGGTCCGCTGCGGCGGTGGCGTCGACGCGGCCGAGGAGCTGGCGGCCGCCACGGGTCTCGTGGCCGTCCGGTCCGCTCCGCTCGGATCGGTGTGGTGGAGCGACCGGGTCAGTTCGCCGATCACCGTGGAGAACGTCGTCCTGTCGCGGTGGCCGGCGGTCGACGTCCACCTCGACGAGCTCCCGGTCGCCCCGGGTGCCGCCGAGGTGCGCACCGCTCTCCAGGCCCGCATCGAGTCGCCCGACGGACCGGTGAGGGTCGTGTCGACGCAGCTGTCGTCGTCGCCGCTCGACTCCGCCCGACGGGTCGAGCAGGTGCGCGCCGTCGCCACGTCGCTCGGCTCGCGCCGGGCCGGCGACGAGACCACCCTCGTCGCCGGCGACCTGAACGCCGAGCCCGACTCCGACGAGGTCCGCCTCCTGTGCGGACACAAGACGACTCCGGTGGTGGAGGGGTTCGTCCTGATGGACCTGTGGCGGTTCGCCGACGGCGGCGGACCCGGCTGGACCTGGGACCGGGCCAACCCCCATGTCCGGGCGACGAGGGAGCCGTCGTGTCGCATCGACGCGCTCCTGGCCGGCCCGACGCCGACGGGCCCGCTCCCCGAGGTGCACGCCGTCGGTCTGATGGGCGATCGGGACGTCGACGGCGTGTGGGCGTCGGACCACGCGGGTGTCGTCGCCGACATCTCGCTCTGAGCGGGCTGCTCCCGCGCCCCGGGTCGGCGTCCGAGGGCCGTGGTCGCCGAATGGTCGGGGCTGTCGGCCGGTCCTAACGTCCGGGCCGATGTACGACTTCCTGCGCCGACCGGCGTGGATCGTGAGCCACGTGCTGGTCGTCCTCGCCGTGGTGCTCATGATCGGTCTGGGCTTCTGGCAGCGCCAGCGCTGGATCGACGAGCGCGCCAAGTCCGACGCCCTGGCCGAGCAGGCGGCGAGCACGCCGGTCCCGCTCGACGAGGCGCTGGCCGACGGGGGAGTGGACTCGGAGACGGCGCCCGATGAGGTGCCCGAGTCGGTGGAGTTCCGGCGGGTCACCGTCACCGGGACCTACGACGCGGCCGGCGAGGTGATGGTCCGGAACCGCAGCCAGTCGGGTGCTCCGGGCGCCTGGGTGCTGACGCCGCTCGTCCAGGCCGACGGCACCGCCGTCGCGGTGGTCCGCGGGTGGGTGCCGCTGGACGTCGACCCCCCTGCTCCGCCGTTCCCGGGTTCGGAGCCGCCCACCGGCGAGGTGACGGTGACGGGGCTGGTGCAGCGCAGCCAGTCCCAGGGGACCTTCGGGGGCACCGACCCGACCGAGGGCACCCTCCGGAGCCTGGCCCGTGCGGACGTGGCACGACTGGACCAGCAGGTGGCAGCGCCCTTCGAGCCGGTGTACGTCGTCCTGGACGGCCAGGACCCGCCGCAGCCGGCGTCGACCGACGGCCTGCCCGACCCGGTCAAGCTCGACATCCCGACGCCCGAGACCAACTTCTCCTACATGGTGCAGTGGTGGATCTTCGCGACGATCGCCGCGGTCGGCTACCCGCTGGTCCTCCGGCGGGTGGCCCGCAACCGCGCCCGGGGCGACCAGACCCCCGACGACGACGTCCTCGTGGATCCGAGCGGCGTCGAAGCCGGACATGGTTGACCGTCCGGCGGGAGGATCCGCCGACGGCGAGCAGGCGGGGCCCCGTGAGCGCATCATGGCCGCCGCGATCCGGTGCGTGGAGCGCGACGGGGTCCGCAACGTGTCCATGGAGGCGGTCGCCGTCGAGGCCGAGCTGTCGCGCACGACCCTCTACCGCCACTTCCCGGGCGGGCGGGCGCAGCTCGTGTCGGAGACGGCGACGTGGGAGGTCGCCCGCTTCTGGCGGCGCCTCGCCCTCGCCGTCGACGACCTGCCGACGATCGAGGACCGGTTGGTGGCGGGCCTCGTGATCGGGACCAAGCTCATCCGTCGCAGCAGCATCATGGCCAACCTGCTGGAGCCCGATCTGGACGAGCTGGTGAGCGCGTTGCGACCGAGCGAGTCGATCGTCCACCAGGTCATCCGCGACTACGCGGCCGAGATGCTCGACGAGGAGAAGGCGGCGGGCCGGGTGCGACCGGGGATCGACACCGTCGAGGCCGCCGACTACCTCACCCGGCTCATGCTCTCGTACCTCGGCAGCCCGGCGGGGTGGGACCTCGCCGACGAGGAGCAGACGAGGCGGCTCGTCCGCACGCAGTTCCTCGGGGGCATCGTGGTTCCCGCCGGTGAGGACCGGCCCCAGCTGTGAACTGAGTCACATCAGAGGTGGGTAGCGGTGAGACAGATCTGGTCTTAGTGTTCCACCCATGACAGCGGTCGCCGGGGGGCGTCTCACGGAGGATGCCGGTTCCGGCTCTCCCGACGAGCGCGTCGCGGCGCAGCGGGCGCTGCTGGTGCAGCTCGGGTCCCAGGTGGTGCCGGGCAGCTCCGAGGAGCGGGTCGTCGAGGCGCTCTTCGAGTGCATCGCCCGATGGGGCATGGCCAAGACCACCGTCGAGGACGTCGCCCGCACGGCCGGCATGTCCAGGGCCACGGTCTACCGGCTGTTCCCTGGCGGCAAGTCGGCGATCCTCCAGCTGGGGCTGGCCCGTGAGATCAACCGCCTGGTGGCCGACCTGCGCGAGCAGCTCGACGCGCTGGAGGACCTCGAGTCCGTCCTCGCCCGGGCCATCAGCTTCGCCGTCACCCAGCTGCGCGACCACGAGGCCCTGGGCTACATCCGCGAGCACGAGCCGGAGACGGTCGAGAAGTACCTCGCGTTCGACCGCCTCGACCCGATCTTCCTCCTGGCCGGCGCGGCGTTCGGGCCGTCGCTGCTGCGCTTCCTCTCGCCCGAGGACGCCAGCCACGTCGCCATGTGGGGCGCCCGCATCGTGGTGTCGCACCTGGAGTCGCCCTCCGACGAGCTCGACCCGGCGGACGAGGGGACGGCCCGTCGTCTCGTCGCCACCTACCTGATCCCGGGACTGACGCCCGCGGCCTGACACGTCCGTCACCACACCCACCGATTCGCCACACCCGACTGGAGCCACCGACATGAGCATCAACGAGGAGATCATCGGCCGAGCCGACGTCGACGACCTGGAGGCGATCCTCGCCGTGTCGACCATCGACCGGGGTGAGACCATCTCGACAGTGCGCCAGAACGCCGAGGCGATCTTCACCTGGGACTACGAGAAGGGTGCTCGCCCGGCGCTCGACAAGCTGTACGAGAAGGCCAAGGTCTCCATGTGGAACGGCGAGACCGACCTGCCCTGGGACACCGAGGTGGACCAGGAGGCGGTGGTCATCGCCAACGCCCAGCAGAACAACGGCGGCAACGGCGCGGGCGCCCTCGGGCTGGCCGACTTCGACGTCACCGGCACGCCGTTCGAGCACTGGGACGAGAAGCAGTGGATGCAGCTCGGCCTGGAGAGCCAGAACTGGATGCTGAGCCAGTTCATGCACGGTGAGCAGGGCGCACTCATCTGCACCGCCAAGATCGTCGAGACCGTGCCGTGGATCGACGCCAAGTACTACGCGTCGACCCAGGTGATGGACGAGGCCCGCCACGTCGAGGTCTTCGCCAAGTACCTCGACACCAAGCTCAGCGGCTACTACCCGGTCAACGCCCACCTCAAGCTGCTGCTCGACGACATCGTGACCGACAGCCGCTGGGACATGACCTACCTGGGCATGCAGATCATGGTCGAGGGCCTGGCGCTGGCCGCCTTCGGCTTCATGCACCAGATGACCACCGAGCCCCTGCTCAAGAAGCTGCTGCGCTACGTGATGAGCGACGAGGCCCGCCACGTGGCCTTCGGCGTGCTGTCGCTGCAGGAGTACTACGCGGGCCTGTCCGACGCCGAGATCCTGGAGCGCCAGCAGTTCGCCTTCGAGGCCGCGGTGCGCATGCGCGACCGCTTCCTCCAGCAGGAGGTCTGGGAGCGGATGGGCGTCCCGGTCAAGGACGCGATCGAGGCGGTCATGCTCACCCCGACCCGCCAGATGTTCCAGATGATGCTGTTCTCCAAGATCGTCCCGAACTGCAAGAAGCTGGGCCTGCTCGACCGCAACGACGCGTGGCTGCGTCGCCGCTTCGAGGAGATCGGCGTGATCCAGTTCGAGGACTGGGTCGACACGGGCGAGGAGTACGAGAGCTTCGCCCTGACCGACGAGGACCAGCGCACCGCCTGAGCGGCGGGGAGCGGGAGCACTCGCCTGAGCGGCGAGGAGCGGGAGTACTCGCCTGAGCGGCGGGGAGCGGGAGTACTCGCCTGAGCGGCGGGGAACCCGTCCCGGGGTGTCGGGGGCCCTCCAGTAGCCTGGCGCCGATGTCCGACCTGGCCACGATCCTGCTGCTGCTGCGGCTGAGGGCGTTCGCCACGACCGAGGCGGTGGCGGAGGCCACCGGGACCCCGCCCGACGTCGTCGAGCGGCTGCTGTCGGAGTCCGAGTCGCATCGGCTGGTGCAGCATCGGAGCGGACGCATCGACGGGTGGACCCTGACGGCGACGGGTCGGCGCCACGGCCAGGAGCTGCTGGTCGCCGAGATGGACGCGGCCGGGGCCCGTGCCGCGGTGACCGACGCCTACCTCGACTTCCTCCCGCTCAACGCGGAGCTCCTGTCCATCTGCACCGATTGGCAGGTGGTCGACCAGGGCGGCGAGCACGTCCCGAACGACCACTCCGACCCGTTGCGCGACGCCGCAGTCCTGCGCCGGCTGGACGAGCTCCACCCGGCGGCCATGCGGGTCACCGACGCGCTGTCCGCCGCACTCGGCCGCTTCTCCGGCTACGGCCCCCGCCTGACCGACGCCCACCTCCACGTGGCGGCGGGCCGGACCGAGTGGCTGAGCGGTGCAACGTCGAGCTCGTACCACGGCGTGTGGTTCGAGCTGCACGAGCACCTGCTCACCGTGCTCGGACACGAGCGCACCAGAGAACCGATCCCGGCCTACACGCCGACGATCCCCGACGACACGAGCCGCCCGCCGCAGGGCGCACCCCGGAACGGAGATGTCCCATGACCGCGACCTTCGGACGCGTCATCACCGCCATGGTCACGCCCTTCGACGAACGAGGAGAGCTGGACCTCGACGCCGCCGCCGAGCTCGCCAGCTGGCTGGTGGAGAACGGCTCGGACGGCCTCGTCCTGTGCGGGACCACCGGGGAGAGCCCGACGCTGACCGAGTCGGAGGAGCTGGTGCTGTTCCGCACCGTGCGCTCGGCGGTGTCGGTCCCGGTGATCGCCGGCGCCGGATCGAACTCGACCGCCACGGCGGTCGAGCAGACCCGACGGGCGAGCGAGCTCGGCGTGGACGCGATCCTGTCGGTGACGCCGTACTACAACCGGCCGTCGCAGGCCGGGCTGGACGCGCACTTCAGGGCGGTCGCCGCGGCCACGGACCTGCCGGTGATCCTGTACGACATCCCCGTCCGCACCGGTCGCAAGATCGACACCGACACCATGCTCGGCCTGGCCCACGACGTGGCGAACATCGTCGCGGTCAAGGACGCCTCCGGGGACCCGACCGAGACCGCCCGGCTGATCGCCCAGGCGCCGTCCGGGTTCGAGGTCTACAGCGGCGACGACGCGTTCACGCTGCCTCTCCTGGCGGTCGGAGCCGTCGGCGTGATCTCGGTGGCGTCGCACTGGGTCGGCCGCCAGATGGGCGAGATGATCGATGCCTTCGAGAAGGGCGACGTGGTCGCGGCCCGCCGCATCAACGCCGGCCTCCTCGCCTCCTACGACTACGAGAGCAGCCCCGACGCCGTGAACCCCGTCCCGACCAAGACCATGTTGCGAGTCCTCGGACTGAAGGTGGGCGAGTGCCGTCCGCCGATGGGCCCACCGCCCGACGGTCTCGAGGAGCGAGCCCGCCTGGTGCTGGACGGGCTCTCCTGATGGCGGCCCCGGTCCACGTCACGTTCCTCGGCGGTCTCGGCGAGATCGGCCGCAACTGCGCAGCGCTCGAGCTCGAGGGCCAGATCCTGCTCATCGACTGCGGGCTCATGTTCCCCGACAACGACATGTTGGGCATCGACCTGGTCCTGCCCGACTTCACGTGGCTCCTCGAGCGCTCCGACGACATCGTCGGTTGCATCGCCACCCACGGCCACGAGGACCACGTCGGCGGCCTGTCGTACCTGCTGCGGGAGGCGAGCTTCCCGGTGTTCGGCTCCGAGCTCACGCTCGGGCTGGCCCGGAGCCGGATCGAGGAGTCCGGTCTGCTCGGTCGGACCGAGCTGTGCATCGCGGCGGACGGCGACACGTGGGAGATCGGCCCCTTCGAGGTCGAGTTCATCCCCACCACCCACTCGGTGCCGCAGGCCATGGCGACGGCGTTCCACACGCCCCAGGGCACGATCGTCCACTCCGGCGACTTCAAGCTCGACCTCACCCCGGTCGACGGCCGCCTGACCAACCTGTCGCGCCTCGGCGCCCTCGCCGACGGCGAGGGCATCCGGCTGCTTCTGGCCGACTCGACCAACGCCGACCAGCGCGGGCATTCACGCTCGGAGAGCGAGGTCGGTCGCGTCCTGCACCAGCTGATGTACGAGCAGCGGGGCAGGCGGGTCATCGTCGCCTGCTTCGCCAGCCACATCCATCGCATCCAGCAGCTGGCGAACGCGGCCGTGGAGTCGGGTCGGGTGATCGCCCCGCTCGGTCGGTCCATGCGGCGCAACATCTCGATGGCCCGGGAGATGGGCCTCCTGCACATCCCCGACTCGTCGCTGATCGACGTCGAGGACGTCGACCGCCACCCGCCCGGGAAGGTCCTCGTGCTGTGCACCGGCTCGCAGGGCGAGCCGATGTCGGCGCTCACGCTGCTCGCCGGCCAGGAGAACCGCTGGCTCAAGCTGCACCCCGACGACACGGTGATCCTGTCGAGCCACCCGATCCCGGGCAACGAGAACGCGGTCACCAAGGTGATCGACAACCTGTTCCGCCAGGGCGTCGAGGTCATCCACTCGGGTGTGTCCGACGTCCACGCCACCGGTCACGCCAAGGCGGAGGAGCTGAAGCTCTACCAGTCGATCCTCAAGCCCGAGTGGTTCGTCCCGGTGCACGGCGAGTACCACCACCTGGTCGCGCACGCCCGGCTGGCCGAGACCATGGGCACGCCGCACGACCACATCCTGGTGGCCGAGGACGGCGACCGCCTGGTGCTCGACGACGACGGGTTGCGGGAGGTCGGGCGGATCCCGGCCGACTACATCTACGTCCACGGCACGGTCGGCGACGTGGGCACCGGCGTGCTGGCCGACCGGCGTGTGCTGGCCGACGAGGGCGTGGTGTCGGCCATCGTCTGCGTGGACCGGGCCCGCAAGAAGATCGTCGCCGGCCCGCAGATCACCACGCGCGGTTGGGTGTACGAGGCCGAGTCCGGCGAGCTGCTCGGCGAGCTGGCCGAGCGGGTTCGGAACGCCGTCGAAGGCGGCCTGGCCGAGGGGGCGGAGCTGTCCCGGCTGGAGAAGCTCGTGCGCAAGGCGGCGGGCGGCTTCGTGTCGGACCGGACCCGACGTCGGCCGATGATCGTGCCGGTCGTCCTCGAGGCCTGAGCCCGAGCGGCTGGGAGCGGGAGCAGGAGCCTGCGACCGTCCCTCGCCGAGCGGTCGTTCGGCTCCTGACCGGCCGGTCGGCAAGCTGCGACGGATGTCACTCGCGTCAGGGGTGCTCGCGGTCGCGAGCGCGCTGCAGACTGAGCGGGATCTGGGTCCGGCACCGCATCGCTGCGGTCGATCGTTCGGGCCGGAAGGGACTCGCAGTGTTCGGACGACTCGGGGCGTGGTGCTACCGACGGCGGTGGGTGGTGCTGGTCGCCTGGATCCTCGTGATCATCGGCGGCGGGATGTTGAGCGGCTCACTGGGCAGCGCGTTCAAGTCGGAGTTCAACCTGCCCGACGTCGAGTCCAAGCAGGGCATGGACCTGCTGGAGCGGGAGTTCGCCGGAGCGGGAGCCGGGCAGCCGGGCAAGATCGTGTTCCGGTCCGACGACGGGTTCTCCGACGCCGAGAAGTCCGAGATCAACTCCTTCCTCGACGAGGTCGCGCAGAAGGACGGTGTGACGGTCGAGAGCCCGTTCACTCCGACGGGGGCCGGGCAGGTCTCCAGCCGCGACGGTGTGGAGGGGACGATCGCGTTCGCCAACCTCGAGGTCCCGGGCGACCTCGACCAGGAGGACGCGCAGGAGCTCGGGTCCGACATCCGTGACATGGCCCCGTCGATCGACGGCGTCGACATCGCCTTCGGCGGTCAGATGTTCGGGGAGTTCGAGCCACCCGAGTCCGAGCTGCTCGGCCTGGCGTTCGCGATCGTGATCCTGATCGTCGCGTTCGGCTCCGTGCTGGCCATGGGTCTGCCGATCGGCGTCGCCCTCGGTGGCTTCGGCGTAGGCTCGATCCTGCTGACGATCCTGTCGAACGTGGTGACGATGCCCGACTTCGCCACCACGCTCGGCGTGATGATCGGCCTGGGCGTGGGCATCGACTACGCGCTGTTCATCGTCACCCGCTACCGCGAGCAGCTGCGGCTCGGCCACACGGTCGAGGAGTCGATCGCCATCGCGATCGACACGTCCGGTCGGGCGGTCACCTTCGCCGGCCTGACGGTGGTGATCTCGCTGCTCGGCATGCTCCTCATGGGCGTCAGCTTCGTCCAGGGCCTCGGAATCGGCGCCGCGACGGTGGTCGCGGTGACGATGGTGGCGTCGCTCACGCTGCTGCCGGCCCTGCTCGGCTTCGCCGGCACCCGCGTCGAGCGCACCCGCTGGCGCGGGCTGATCGCCGCCGGACTGGTGGCGCTCGGCCTCCTGGGTGCGGGCCTCAAGATCCAGCCGCTCGCCGCCGGAGCATTCATCGCCGCACTGGTGGTGCTCGTCGTCGGCACGATTGCAGGCCTCTTCTGGGAGCCGGCGCGACGGGAGGTCCCACGTCGTGAGCCCAAGCCGCTGCGCGAGACGACCGCCTACAAGTGGTCGCGGCTGGTCCAGGCCCACCCCTGGGCGATGGCGCTCGGCGCCACGGCGTTCCTCGTGGTCCTGACGATCCCCACCTTCGGCCTCCAGCTCGGCTTCCCCGACGAGGGCAACGACCCGGCCGGCACCACCACCCGCGAGGCCTACGACCTCATCGCCGAGGGCTTCGGTGCCGGCTACAACGGGCCGCTGATCGTGGTGGCGGACCTGCCGGCGGGGACGTCGGCGGACGAGCTCGCGCCCATCACCGAGGCCCTCCAGGGCACGCCGGGCGTCGCCTTCGCCTCCCCGGCGGTGCCGAACGACCCCGCGGACCCGACGGCCGTGCGCTGGTTCGTCATCCCGACCACGGCACCCCAGGACCAGGACACGACCGACCTGGTTCACCACCTGCGCGACGACGTGCTGCCGGCGGCCGAGAAGGGCACCGGTGTCGAGGCGCTGGTCACCGGGTTCGTGGCCGTCACCGTCGACTTCACCGCCTTCCTGGCGGAGCGCCTGCTGCTGTTCTTCGCCGCCGTGCTCACGCTGAGCTTCATCCTGCTGATGATCGTGTTCCGGTCGCTCCTCGTGCCGCTCAAGGCGGTGGTGATGAACCTCCTGTCGATCGGCGCCGCCTACGGCGTGCTGGTGGCGATCTTCCAGTGGGGCTGGGCCAAGGACCTGTTCGGGGTCGAACCTGCTCCGATCGAGCCGTTCATGCCGATGATGCTGTTCGCCATCGTGTTCGGCCTGTCCATGGACTACGAGGTCTTCCTGCTGTCGAGGATCCGCGAGGAGTGGGTGCGCACCGGCGATGCGAAGGAGTCCGTCGCCGACGGCCTCGCCGCGACGGCTCGGGTCATCACGGCGGCCGCGGCGATCATGGTGTTCGTGTTCGGTTCGTTCCTGGGCGAGCCGATGAGGACGATCAAGCTGTTCGGCTTCGGACTGGCGCTGGCGGTGTTCCTGGACGCCACCGTGGTCCGGATGCTCCTGGTGCCGGCCACCATGGAGCTGCTCGGCGACCGCAACTGGTGGCTGCCCAAGTGGCTGGACCGCATCCTTCCCCACGTGAACGTCGAGGGGACCCTGGAGCACTCGAACCCGGGTGAGGACGATCCGGTCGACGGCGAGCTGGAGAGCCCTCCGGAGCGCGAGCCCGAGCCGGTCTGAATCAGGCCGGTCTGAATCAGGCCGGTCTGGATCCGGGCGTCAGCTGGGCGCTCCGTCGGCGTCGCGGCCGGCGAGCGCCCGGAGCACCTCGACCGTCCCCGCACGGGAGTGCTCGGGGCCGAAGAAGCGGTCGTCGACGCCCTGCACCTCGGCGACGGCCCGCTGCGCCAGCGCCCTGCCCTTCGGCGTGCAGCGGAGGCGCTTCACCCGGGCGTCGGACGGGTCGTCGGTCCGGGCCATCAGACGTCTCTTCTCGAGCGCCCGCACGACCTGCGAGGTCATCATGGCGTCGGTTCCGGCGTGATCGGCGAGCTCGCGTTGGCTCGGTGGGCCGACGTGGGTGGTGAGCCACGCCGTTCCGGCGAGCAGGACGAACTGCACGTGGGTGAGCTCGAGTGGCTTGAGCGCCTCGGCGACCTCGCGCTGCCACCGGAGCGTGGCGTGCCACAGCAGGAACCCGGGTCGGTCCCAGGCCGTCCGCTCGGGGAAGCTCGGAGCACCGCCGTCGGTCGTGGTTCCGATGGTGGGTGCCCGCTCCATCCCCACAGTGTCGCAGGTGCGGTGGGGACGGAGCGCGACCGCCGGGCCTCGCCGCTCCGGCCTCAGCCGTTGAGCAGCGCGGCGGCGGCCAGCGCCACTCGCAGCATGTCCGCCTGGCCGGTCTGGTAGGCGTCGATGGACTGGCCCCGGTAGGTCGCCTCGCCGGTCAGCAGGTTGCTGCCTGCGCAGATGATCGAGCCCGCCTCCCAGCCCATGACCCCGGCGATGGTGAACAGGGCGGAGGTCTCCATCTCGAAGGCGAGGACCCGGCGGGCCGCCCAGGTGCCGATCAGCTCCTCGGTCCGCTCGCCCTCGTAGAAGCTGTCGGTGGTGCGGGTCAGGCCGACGTGGGTGTCGACCGCCTCGTCCAGGGCGGCCCGGCGCAGGGCGTCGAGGACCCGGGGCGTGGCGACGGCGGGGTACCCGGGCGGGGCGTAGTAGCGGGACGTGCCCTCGTCGCACACCGCTCCGTGGGCGATCGCGATCCCGCCGACCCCCATCGACGGGCTGATCGACGCGCAGCTCCCCACCCGGACGAAGGTGCGGGTGCCGCACGCCGCGAGCTCCTCGAGGGCGATCGACATGGACGGTCCGCCGACGCCGCTGGTCGCCACCGTCACGGGACCGTTCGCCCCTGTGCCGGTGAAGACGGAGTAGCCGCGGCGCGCGCCGACCTGGCGGACGTCGTCCAGCATCGACGCCATCAGCTCGACGCGGTCGGGGCTGCCCGACAGGAGGGCGACGGGGGCGACGTCGCCGTCGGTGATCCCGAGGTGCGGGAAGGTGCCGTCTCCCAGGCGCATGTGCCGTTCGGTCAGCCACGCCGAGGGCGGCGGGAGCTCGATGTCGTCGGTCGAGGTCGAGGGCAGGGGGGTGGTCACGGGGTGCTCCGATGGTCGGGGGTCGAGGGGGCTGTGAGGGCGACGGTGGGGTGGGGGGATCAGGTCGGGACGGAGGCGTGGGTGGACAGGGCGGGGAGGACCTCGGTCGCGACGCGCTCGAGGCCTTCGACCGACACGGGGGAGCGGAGGTTGACGATCACGCTGTCGACGCCGGCGTCCGCGTAGGACCGCAGGACCTCCACCATCGAGTCGGGATCGCCGACCAGGATCCGGGACCGGATCTCCTCGTCGGTCCCGCCGCGTTGGCGCGCGAAGTGCGCGACCAGGGCATCCTCCGCCGCGGCGTCGCCGGACAGCTCGCCGAACACGAACGCCGTGCGGGCGAGCGAGTCGGTCGAGCGGCCCTGGTCGGCGAGCAGGAGGTCCATGCGGCGGTTGACCTCCGCCCACTCCCACGGCGCCCAGAAACCGTTGTAGCGATCGGCGGCGCGGGCGACGAGGCGGAGGACGCGGGGTCCGCTGCCGCCCACCAGCACCGGGATCCCGCCGGGTCGGACCGGACCGGGGTCGAACGGTGCGTCGCGCAGCCGGTAGTGGCGGCCCTCGTACGAGGCGGTGGTGTCGTCTGCGCCCGCCGCGCAGAGGTGCCGGAACACCTCGATGGCCTCGCCGAGCCGCTCCACGCGCTCGCCGACCGGCGGGAAGTCGATCCCGTACCGATCGTGCTCGGCCTCGTGCCACGCCGCTCCGATCCCCAGGACGACGCGTCCGCCGGTGACGTGGTCGAGGGTGACGGCCATCTTGGCCAGGATCGACGGGTGCCGGTACGTGACGCCGGTGACGAGCGTCCCGACCTCCATCCGCGAGGTGTGGGCGGCGAGCGCGGTGAGCGTGGTCCAGCCCTCGAGCTGCGGGCCGTCGGGGATGCCGGTCGGGTCCGGACCGCTCGGCCCGTCGTTGAGCGGCACCAGGTGGTCGAAGGTGTAGGCCCCGGCGAACCCGAGCTCGTCGGCGGCCTGCCACACGTCGAGCAGAGCGGCGTACGAGGTGTGCTCCGGAGGGGTCTGGATGGCGACGTCCACCGCCTCAGCCCGCCTGCTCGCCGGGGAGGTCCACGGCCGTCGACCCGTCGGGTGCGACGGCGTGCGGCCGGCGGGGGAGCGAGGCGAGCTCGCCGAGGACCCGGCGGTACTCGAGGGTCATCCGGTCCGCCTTGATGTGCACCTCGGAGGTGACGTCGACGGAGAAGTCCGACTCGATCTCCTCCAGGAGGGCTCGGTCCTCGGCCTGCACCTGGCGGTCCATGGCGGCGATGTCCTCCCAGCGGTCGGGGCTGGGGTGGTCGTTGCGGGCGATGAACTGGCAGAACAGCGTGGTGTGGTCGTCGATCGGGGTCGCCGTCTTGTAGAGGACGTGCTCGAGGCCGTTCTCGTGGTAGGTGAGCTTGCCCCGGAACACGAGCGGGTCCACGAGCTCGGCCTCCGTGGACCGGCTCGTCAGGTCGGAGGTGATCCCGGTGTTGAGCTTCTGCAGCTCGGGGACCGCCGCGACGTAGGACACCTCGAACCGGAGCCGGAGGCCGTCCCGCTCGACGGTGTAGTCCGACAGGCGGGGGTTGGCCGAGGACCCGACCGAGTTGCGGTGCACGAAGGCCACGTGGCTCACGTCGAGCGCGTTGTCGACGATCCGGGGCGCCGACGCGGACCAGACCTCCATGAGCTCGTGGATGAGGGTGTAGCCCTCCTCGTCGTCGGCCTCGCCGAGGCGCGGGATCCCCTTCGAGGGGTCACCGACGCAGATCCAGACCAGGCCGTAGCGCTCCTCCGCGGCGTCGGTGCGGAGGCACGCCCTGGGCGGCGCCGGCACGCCGGGATCGGCGGCCGGGATGTCGGTGCAGCGGCCGTCGGTGTCGTAGCGCCACCCGTGGTACGGGCACACCAGCGTCCCGTCCTCGACCCAGCCCTGGGAGAGGCGGGCGGCACGGTGCGGGCAGCGGTCGACCGCGGCGACCGGAGCCGCGCCCGGCGACGGCCGCCACACCACGTGGCGCTCGCCGAAGATGCGCACCGGCTTCGGCTCCGTGGTGACGTCCTCGGCGTAGGCGACCGGGTACCAGTGGTCCCGGAGGGCGGGGATCTCGCTGACCAGCATGGACATACCCTAAGCGCGCTTAGGGCTCTTGTCGACACCCTGCGCCCTCCCGGTCCCGACGTCCCCGCTGTGGCGCCCCGAACGGCGCTCCGGCACCGGGCGACGAGAGGCGAGCGCCCCGTCGGAACGGGTGGTTGTGGGCGACGCTCCGCCAGAGTGTCGCCCACGGTGGGTAGCGTGACGGGCACTGTGGCGAGCAAGCAGACGTCCGCGACACGGCGGAGCACCGGAACGACCAGGTCCACCTCGAAGGGTTCGCGCCCGTCGACCCGCAAGGGCGCGTCCTCGCGTCCGTCGACCCGGTCGAGCTCCAAGGGGTCGACCCGCAGCGGGTCGGGTCGCAGCTCGTCGCGCTCCCGTCCGGAGCCGCGTCAGACCCCGGGTCTGGGGGTGCTGTTCGACGGTCACGGCCACGACGTCGCAGGGCTCGTGCTGGTGCTCGTCGGCGTCGTCGCCGCCATCGGGATCTACGCCGGAGCGGCAGGCCCCCTCGGTTCCGGGCTCGCCTCGTTCGCGTCCGGCCTCGTCGGCCGCCTGGACGTCCTCCTTCCGCCGGCGCTCGTCGCGGTGGGCGTCCTCGTCATCGTCGGGCCCCGCAGGACCGACGTCGACCTGACCGTCGACCACCGGGACGTCGCTCCCGACGAGTACGACCCCGACCGGACCGATCCCCACGCCCGGCAGGTCGCACGCCTGCGCAGGGCGCTCGGCGCGGTCCTCGCCACGCTCACCGCGCTGGGGCTGCTCGACATCGCGCTGGGCGAGGGCGCATCGGTGGAGTCCGACGGCCTCGACGCCTACGCCGGCGCCGGTGGGCTCGTCGGCGCCGGAGTCGCCGGCGGGTTCGAACGGGTCGTCGGACGGTGGGGCGCGCTCGCGGTCCTCGTCGTGGTCGCCCTGCTCTCCGCCAGCCTCCTCACCGGGCGCTCCCTGCGTCAGGTCGCCCACGACATCGGTCGTGGTGCCGCTCCGGCGTGGCACCGCCTCGCCGCCTGGCTGTCGGACCTGTTCCGGGTCGGGCCCCCGGCGGACGACGACCAGGCCGTCTCCGGCGTGGACGAGCCGACCGCGGTCCTCTACGACCAGGACGTCGACGCACCCCCCAAGCCCAAGCGGACCCGGGCCAAGAAGGCGCCGTCGAGCCCCGAGGTCGTGGTGGCCGCCACCGAGGTCGACCCGACCCAGCTCGAGATCGAGCTCCCGCCGGGTGTGGCCGGCTCGCCGTGGCGCCTGCCCCCGGTCAAGCTGCTCAGCCTGTCGGGTCGACGCGACGTCGACACCAAGGCGGTGGCCGCCCGCGGCGACGTCCTGGTGGCCGCCCTGGCCGAGCACGGCGTCCAGACCCGCATCGTCGGCATGACCGTGGGTCCCACCGTCACCCGCTACGAGCTGGAGCTGGGAACCGGCGTGAAGGTGGCCAGGGTGACTTCGCTGAACAAGGACATCGCGTACGCGATGGCGTCGCCCGACGTGCGCATCCTCGCCCCGATCCCGGGCCGCCAGGCCATCGGCGTGGAGGTCCCCAACGCCGATCGCGTGGTCGTGAACCTGGGCGACATCCTCACGTCCGAGGAGGCCCGCCAGGCCACCCATCCGCTGCAGGTCGCCGTCGGCCGGGACATCAACGGCAAGGCCAAGCTGATGAACCTGGCCACCATGCCCCACCTGTTGATCGCGGGTCAGACGGGCGCCGGCAAGTCGAGCTGCATCAACTCGATCATCACCTCCGTGATGATGAGGGCCACGCCGGAGCAGGTCCGCATGCTCCTGATCGACCCCAAGCGGGTCGAGCTCACGCAGTACAACCGCATCCCGCACCTGCTCACCCAGGTCGTCGCCAACCCCAAGAAGGCGGCGAACGCCCTGAACTGGGCGGTCAAGGAGATGGAGCGGCGCTACGACCTCCTGTCCGAGGTCGGCGTGCGCGACATCACCGGCTACAACGCCAAGTTCGACAAGGGAGAGCTGCAGCCCGAGCTGGGGGAGGACCGCACCTACGAGCGCCTCCCGTTCATCCTGATCGTGGTCGACGAGCTCGCCGACCTGATGATGGTGGCGCCCCGCGACGTGGAGGAGTCGATCTGCCGCATCGCCCAGATGGCCCGGGCCGTCGGCCTGCACCTCGTGATCGCCACGCAGCGACCCTCGGTCAACGTGATCACCGGCGTCATCAAGGCCAACGTGCCGGCCCGCCTGGCGTTCGCCGTGGCGTCGGCCACCGACTCGAAGGTCATCCTCGACCAGGGCGGCGCCGAACGACTGGTCGGCCGGGGCGACATGCTCCTCCTCGAGGGCGGTTCCAGCGCTCCCGAGCGCATCCAGGGTGCCTGGGTGGAGGAGTCCGAGGTCCACTCGATCGTCTCGTCCTGGCGCCGGCAGGCCCCCGACGTGGAGTCGCAGTACGTGTCCGACGTCCAGGGCACGGAGGACTCCGGAGGCCCGGCCGGTGCCGGCACGACGGGAGGCGGCGACGACGAGCTCCTCGCCCAGGCCATGGAGCTCGTCGTGCGCAGCCAGCTGGGCTCGACGTCCATGCTGCAGCGGAAGCTCAAGGTGGGTTTCGCCCGCGCGGGTCGCCTCATGGACCTCCTCGAGGAGCAGGGCGTGGTCGGACCGTCGGAGGGCTCGAAGGCCCGTGACGTCCTCATGACGCCCGAGGACCTCGACAACATGATCGAGTCCGGGGCCCTCTGATCGTCGGAGCACGTCGGTTCGGTCCCGGCCGGTCCGGTTCCGGCCGGGTCGATCCCGAGGCGTTCGCCGAGGCCGTCCTGCAGGTCGCGGAGCGCGTTCCTCCGGGACGCGTGACGACGTACGGGGCCATCGCCGATGCCGTGGCGCCGACGGTGGGCGGCGGACCCCGCCAGGTCGGGGCGGTCATGGCCCGCGACGGCGGCGCGGTCCCGTGGTGGCGGGTCGTGCGCTCCGACGGCTCGCTGCCCTCCCACCTGGCCGATGACGCCCGGGCCCACCACCTGTCCGAGGGCACGCCGCTGCGCCCGTCCGGTCGGGTGGACCTCGTCGCGGCATTCTGGGAGCCCTGACCCGATCCGCTGCCGACGTCCCAGGGCTCGGTGCACCCGAGGAGGACCGATGCCGTCCAAGGACTACGCCGCCGACGGGATCGTCGTGCACTGGCGCTCGGCTCGCTGCATCCACTCCCAGCGCTGCGTCGACGGCCTTCCCGACGTGTTCGACCGCGACGCCCGTCCGTGGATCCGTCCGGACCGTGCGTCCGCGGACGCCCTGGCCGCGACGGTGGACACGTGCCCGAGTCGGGCGCTCACCTACACCCGGACCGACGGTGGGGTGCCCGGTCCGGGTGCGGCGCGGGAGGACGAGGACGCCGCGTCCGGCGACGGCGCACCCGTCGTCGTCAACGTCAAGCGGGGAGGGCCGCTCGCCGTGGTCGGTCCGGTCAGCGTGGTCGACGCCGACGGGAACGTCCTGTCGACCGACGACCGGACGTTCCTGTGCCGCTGCGGAGGGTCGGGCAACAAGCCGTTCTGCGACGGCTCCCACAAGAGGCTGTCGTTCGATGGGTGAGTCGTTCGAGGGGTGAGTCGCTCGATGCGTCGAGTCCGTCCCGGTTCGATGGGCACGCAGCGGTACGGTGCGCGGGTCGGGCGGGGGTCGCCCGACGTCGACCAGGGGGTAGGGCATGGGTGAGGCGACGACGGTCGCGACCGACTGGAGCACGGTCGCGACGGGCCTGCGGTTCCCCGAGGGCCCGGTGGCGATGGACGACGGGTCGGTGCTGCTCGTCGAGATCGAACGCGGGACCCTGAGCCGGGTGTCGCCCGACGGGGCCGTCGACGTGGTGGCGGACTGCGGTGGAGGACCGAACGGCGCGGCGATCGGGCCCGACGGATCGGCGTGGATCACGAACAACGGCGGCTGCTTCGAGTTCATCGACCTGGGCGGCATGCTGGTGCCCGGTCCCGTCCCTCCGTCGTGGACCGGCGGGAGCATCCAGAAGGTCGACCTGGCGAGCGGGTCGGTGGAGACCGTGTACACCGAGTGCGACGGCCGACCGCTGCGGGCGCCCAACGACCTCGTGTTCGACGGCTCGGGCGGCTTCTGGTTCACCGACCACGGCGTCCGGCTGGAGCGGACCAACGACCGCACGGGCGTCTTCTACGCGACCGCCGACGGGTCGTCGATCCGGGAGGTGATCTTCCCGCTGGACGCACCGAACGGCGTCGGCCTGTCCCCGTCGGGCGACCGGGTGTACGTGGCCGAGACCCACACCGGCCGGGTGTGGAGCTGGAGCGTCCCCGAACCCGGGGTCGCCGTGGGCTCGGGACTGCTGGAGCCGCACGGCGAGCTCCTGCTGGGCCTGCCCGGTCACCAGCTGCTCGACTCGCTGGCGGTCGACGGCGACGGCTGGGTCTGCGTCGGCACCCTCGTGAACGGTGGGATCACCGCCGTCTCGCCCGACGGGTCCGCCGTCGAGCACCACCCGGTCGACGACGCCCTGGTGACCAACATCTGCTTCGGCGGGCCCGCTCTCAGCACCGCGTTCGTGACGACATCGGCCACCGGACGCCTGATGTCCGGCGAGTGGCCGCGGCCGGGGCTCCGGCTCGCCAACCAGTAGCCGGGGCTCCGGCTCGCCGACCAGTCGCCGGGGCTCCGGCTCGCCGACCAGTAGCCGGGGCTCCGGCTCGCCGACCGGTCGCCGGGTGGGTGGCCGATCGGTTCGCGGCCTGTCTCGGGCGGGCGCGGTCGCGCCGGTACCCTGCCCAGGTGCCCCGTACGTACTGGGTCGAGACCCTCGGCTGCCCCAAGAACCAGGTCGACTCCGACAAGCTCGTCGGAACCCTGGCCGCGGACGGCATGGTCCCGGCGGGTTCCGCCGAGGACGCGGACCTGGTCGTTGTGAACACGTGCGCGTTCGTCGGCGAGGCGCGGGAGGAGAGCGTCGCCACGATCCTGGCGCTGGAGGACCGCAAGGCCGACGGCGCCGAGCTGGTGGTCACGGGCTGCATGGCGGAGCGCTACGGCGACGAGCTGGCCCGTGCCCTGCCCGAGGTGGACGCGTTCGCTGGCTTCGGCGTGCCGGTGACGCTCGGTCGGAAGCCGGCCGGGCCCGTCGGGACACAGGAGTCCGCCGTCCCGTCGCTGGACCTGCTGAACCTGCCCCGACCCCGCTCGGAGCGACCGTGGGCCTACGTCAAGGTGGCGGAGGGCTGCGACAAGGCCTGCGGGTTCTGTGCGATCCCGAGCTTCCGCGGTCCGCAGCGTTCCCGGTCCGTCGATTCGGTGCTGGACGAGGTCGCGGCGCTCCAGGTCCGGGAGGTCGTGCTGGTGGCCCAGGACCTCGCCGCCTACGGCCGGGACCGGACCGGCGACGGTCGCGTGCCCGCTCCGACGGGGACCACGCCGATCGCCGAGCTGGTGAGGGCGGTGGCCGCCGAGGTCGACCGGGTCCGCCTGCTGTACCTCTACCCGTCCGAGCTGACCGATGAGCTCGTGGAGCTCATCGCGATCGGCCCCGTGCCGTACTTCGACCTGTCCCTGCAGCACGTCAGCGCGCCGCTGGTGCGGCGGATGCGACGGTGGGGCGACGGGGCGCGCTTCCTGTCCCGGATCGACGCGATCCGCACGAAGCGCCCCGACGCGGCGTTCCGGTCCAACTTCATCGTGGGCTACCCCGGGGAGACCGAGGAGGACCACGACCAGCTGATCGACTTCGTCGAGGCCGCGCAGCTCGACTGGTGCGGCTTCTTCTCCTACTCGGACGAGGAGGGGACCTACGCCGCCGACCTCGACGGCCACGTCCCCGACGGGCTCGTCGCGGACCGACTCGCCGAGCTGCGGGAGCTGCAGGACCGCATCACCGGCCAGCGGCGCGACGCGCTGGTGGGGGAGCGGACGGTGGTCCTGGTCGACGAGCCCGGTGTGGCCCGGTCCCACCGGGAGGCCCCGGAGATCGACGGGATCATCGAGGTGCCGTCGACGCTGGAGGTCGGCGAGCTCCACCTCGTCGAGGTGACGGCGGCGGCGGGTCCCGACCTGACGGCGTCCCCGGTCGCCGCCCCCACATCGGCGGGGCCGATCCGGTGACGGCCGACCTGTCGCCCGACTCCGGCCCGGCACCCGGATCCGAGCGGGCGGCCACGACCTTCGGGCCCAGCGCGCTCCTGACGCCGGCGAACGCCATCACCGTCGTCCGGCTGCTGCTGGCCCCGGTGGCGTTCGTCCTGATCTACCAGGACCAGTCGGGTTGGTTCCTCTTCGTCCTGTGGGTGGCGATCACGGCGTCCGACAGCCTGGACGGCTACCTGGCCCGACGCCAGGGGACCACCCGGTCCGGGGCGTTCCTCGACCCGCTCGCGGACAAGGTCCTGGCTCTGGGCGGGCTGTGGGCGATGGTCCTCGCCGGTCGGTTCCTCTGGATCCCCGTCGTGCTCATCACGCTCCGGGAGGCGGTGATCTCGGCGTTCCGCAGCTACTGGGGACGTCGAGGCCTGGCCGTCCAGGCCTCCAACGTGGCCAAGTTCAAGACGTTCCTGCAGTTCAGCTCCGTGAGCCTGGTGGTCTGGCCGTGGACGACCGAGTTCACCTGGATGGCCGACACGGTCCTCTGGCTCGCCGTCGCCGTCGCCTGGATCAGCGCCGCGCAGTACATGGCGGCGGGCTCGCGGGCGACGTCGTCCATGGCGCGCGACTGAGCTCCTGGCACCGCC
Organism: Actinomycetes bacterium; assembly: GCA_023434535.1. Classification (GTDB taxonomy): domain Bacteria; phylum Actinomycetota; class Acidimicrobiia; order Acidimicrobiales; family Microtrichaceae; genus Dermatobacter. The sequence goes on along the minus strand of JAEYSR010000161.1, from coordinate 829 downwards.
CCTGCCAGGAACTCTCACCTTCTCGCCTCCGTCGGTCGATGGAGGAGGATGCGACGGCTCGCACTCCTCTCGATCGTCGTCCTCGCCGCAGCGGTCCTGCCGGCATGTCAGAAGGGCGTGGCGATGTGGGCGCCGTGCGGGCCGGGCGGCGATCCCACAGGGACCGACGGCACCTACGTGTTGGTCTGCCGCGACGGCATCTGGCAGCCCACCATGACGGTGGACGAGTACGCGCGCCTGCTCCGCAGGAAGCGGGTGGTGCTGGCTCCGCTGCCGACCCGGCCGCCGGCGCCGACGACGTCCACGACCTCGTCCACCACGTCCACCTCGACGACCTCGACGACCTCGACGACCACGGTCCCGGCCCCGACCGTCACGTCCGTGAGCCCGTCGTCGGGCCCCACGGCGGGCGGCACGAACGTGACCGTCTCCGGGACGAACCTGGCCGATGCCGTGTCGGTCAGCTTCGGCGGCGTGCAGACCGTCAGCTTCATCGCCCTGAGCGACACGGAGCTGGCCGTGGTGACCCCGGCGAGTGCCGCAGGAACCGTCGACGTGGCCGTCACGGGGCCCGCAGGGACGGGCACGGCCCCGGACGCGTTCACGTACGTCGCCGCGCCGACGGTGACGTCGATCTCGCCGTCGAGCGGGCCGAAGTACGCCCCGTCGCCCGTGACGATCACCGGCACGGGCTTCACCGGTGCCACCTCCGTCTACTTCGGATCGCTGCGATCGGCGACCACCCCGGTGGTGGTGTCCGACACCCAGATCACCGTGCAGAGCGCGGGACCGGTGATGACGGCCGGCACCGTGGACGTGACGGTCACGA
>JAEYSR010000117.1 GCA_023434535.1 Actinomycetes bacterium | reverse complement strand
CCGATCAGCCGACGACGGACCAGCCGGCGCGCCGGGGCCTGTTCGGCCGCTGAGCGACCCGTCCGCTGCCCGCACGCCGGTGCTCCCCCGGGGAGTGCCGGCGTGCGGTCGCGTCCGGGCCCGGCCTGCGGTTCCGCGCCCGGGGGTGGGTGCCCCGTCCGCCGCGGGTCAGGCGATGAGGGTGAAGAAGCCCACGACCGCGACGCTCAGCAGGATGCCGACGATCGCGGACGCTGCGATCACCCCCAGACCGAGCAGGAACGCGGAGCGGATGCGGACCGGCGCCGGGACGTCGACCCGGAGCCGTCCGAGGTCGGTCGGCTCGGTCGACGGTCGTGCCGGCGAGCGGCGGCCGACGTCCGACGAGTCCCTGGACGCCGTCACAGGCGCTGCGATGGTCGCGACCCCCGCCGTGGCAGGCTGAGGAAGTGGTCGACGTCCGAACATGGCCAGGCCGAAGCCGACCGCCGACACGACGACCACCAGGAGCCCGACGATCAGAGTGGGCACGACCGACCCCGCGGACCCAGCGCCGAGCGGACGGCGGTGCCGGCCCGATCAGGACGAGATGACGGTGACCCCCTCATGACCCCGCCCAGCGTACCGACTGCAGAGCCGCCGTCGGACCCGACCGCGGAGCCCGCCGGCACCGCCCCGCCCGTCGACGTCGCCCCGGTCGACCCTGCGACGGGGCTGGGCGCCGGAGCCGGAACGCCCGAGGCGTCCGGGACGGCCGCAACGGGGGTGCCCGATCAGCTCGACCCGGATCAGCGCGACCCCGAGCAGCTCGCAGGACGGCGTCGCCGTCGGCGGCGTTGGGTGTGGGGCGGCGCGGCCCTGGTCGTCCTCGCGGTCATCGCAGGCGTCCTGTTCATCCCCACCCCCTACTACCTGTTCCAGCCCGGCTCCGTCCGTCCGGCGGAGACCCGCATCGACGTGAGCGGAGCGCCGTCCTACGAGACCGACGGCGACGTGCTGTTCACCACCGTGTACGTCGACCAGGCCTCTCTGGCCACGCTGCTCCGCGGTGCGCTCGACGACGCGGTGGAGATCAAGAGCGAGGAGGAGGTGTACGGGCCCGAGGGCAAGGATGCGTCCCGTCGGGCCAACCAGCAGCGGATGGACCTGTCCAAGCTGATCGCCACCAAGGTCGCCCTCGAGTACCTGGGCTATCCGGCCGAGTTCACAGGGCGCGGTGCCAGGGTCCTCGGCCTGGCGCCGGACGGCGGGTCGGTCGGCAAGCTCCGTGTCGGTGACGTCATCACCTCGGTCGACGGCCACGAGGTCGCCCTTCCGGCTGACATCCAGGTCGCGCTGCAGGGGAAGGTGCCCGGCGACGTGGTCGAGGTCACGGCCCGCCGGGGCCAGGGCGACGACGCGTCGACGGTCCAGGAGTCCATCACGCTCGGTGCCGCGCCCACCGACGACGACGCCGGGACGACCGCACCCTCGACGACGGCACAACCCGACGCCACCACCACGACGGCGCCGTCCACGGCGCGACCCGTGTTGGGCGTCTCGGTCGAGCCGGACGACCCGTCCGTGAGGTCATCCGTCCAGGTGGCGATCGACTCCGGCGACGTCACGGGCCCGTCCGCCGGGCTCGCGTGGGCCCTGGCCGTGGTGGACCGCATGACGCCGGAGTCGCTGACGGACGGCACGGACGTCGCGGTGACCGGAGAGATCCTCGCCGACGGCTCGGTCGGTCCCATCGGCGGGATCGTGCAGAAGGTCGCGGCGGTCAAGCGGGCCGGCGTGTCGACCTTCCTGTACCCGGCCTCCACCTCGGAGGACGAGCAGCGCCAGATGCGGGAGGTGGCCGGCGACGAGGTGCGCCTCGTGCCCGTGGCCACCCTCGACGAGGCGGTCGAGGCCCTGCACCCGGGCGGCGTGGAGAAGCCCGGCTGATCCGCTGCGGCGTGCCGGGGTCGTCCCCGGTCGACCCGATGGGCCCGTCCCCCCGTCCGCCACCGCCCGGTGGGCGACCCGTAGCATTCGGCCCATGACCGACCTTCCCGCCGACCCCGTGCCCGATCCTCCGGATCTCGAGCCCGGCTCGCTGGCGTCGGCCGAGTTCGCCCGGGCTCGCAAGGGCTTCGAGCCCTCGGAGGTGCGGGCTCTCCTCGGTCGAGCGGCGGACGCCCTGCGGGCGTGGCACGAGCGCGACGCGCGGTTGGTCGCCCGCCTTGACGAGCTCGAGCGCCGTCTGGACCAGTCCCGGGAGCTCGACGAGCAGCGCATCACGACGGTGCTCGGCGAGGAGACGGCGCGGATCGTGGCCGCGGCGCGAGAGGCCGCCACCGAGATCCGCTCGAACGCCGAGGAGCACGCGGCCCGGCTGATCCAGGAGAGCGAGGAGAGCGCGGCCGCATCCGCTGCGGCTCTCACCGACGAGGCTGCAGCGCTCAAGGCCGGAGCGGAGGAGCTGCACGCGCAGGCGGTCGCCGACGCCGAAGCACTTCGCTCCGAGGCGCAGGACCACGCGGACCGCGTGCGGGCCGAGGCCTCGGCCGAGCACGATTCCCTGCTCGCCAGCGCCAAGACGATCCTGGGCGAGCGGACCGCCGAGGCCGAGGCTGCCGCTGCCGGGATCCGTGAGGCGGCGCAGATCGAGCTCGACACCGCCCACGCCGACGGGCTCCGCCTGCGGGAGGAGGCCCGGGAGGCCGCCGCCGCCGAGGTCGAGCGCGCCCGGGCCGAGGGTCGGACGATGGTGGACGAGGCCCGGCAGCTGCGTCGCCAGATGCTCCAGGACCTGGCCGAGCGGCGTCGCACGGCACGGCGTCAGATCGAGGCGGCCCGGGCCGGTCGCGACCGGATCGTCGAGGCGCTCGGTGCGGCCGGCGACCGGGTCGCGGACGTCGTGGCCGAGCTGTCCGACGTGGACGCCCTGGCCCAGCGGGCGGCCGACGGCGCCGCGGCATCGGTGGACGACGACATCGACTCCGTCGTCGCAGAGCTGGAGACCGGTCTGACCTTCGGCGGCCTCGACGTCCGGACCGACAGCGGCACGGACGAGGTCG
>JAEYSR010000107.1 GCA_023434535.1 Actinomycetes bacterium | reverse complement strand
GGCGGCGGCTCCTCATGGTCGCCGCCGCCCGAGCGTCCGGTCCGTCCGTCAGCCGGTCAGGCCGACGCCGCCGAGCACACCGTGTTGGTGATCAGGCGGGTCACGACGTACGGGTCGATGTTGGCGTTCGGGCGACGGTCCTCGATGTAGCCCTTGCCGTCCTGGGCGACCTGCCACGGGATGCGGATGGAGGCGCCGCGGTCGGACACGCCGTAGCGGAACTGCGAGAAGTGGGCGGTCTCGTGGAGACCGGTGAGGCGCTCCTCGTAGCCGTGGCCGTAGCCCGCCAGGTGCTCCTCGACCTTGCCCGGGGCCCCGATGGCCTCGCACGCCGCGATGATCGCGTCGTAGTTCTCGCGCATCTGCTTGGTCGAGTAGTTCGTGTGGCAGCCGGCGCCGTTCCAGTCGCCCTTGATCGGCTTGGCCGAGATGGAGGCGTTCACGCCGAAGTCCTCGGCGACGCGGTACAGCAGGTAGCGCGACATCCACAGCTCGTCGGCGACCTCGACGGTGCCGGACGGGCCCACCTGGTACTCCCACTGGCCGAGCATGACCTCGGCGTTGGTGCCGGAGATGTTGATCCCGGCCTCGATGCACGCGGTGGTGTGGGCCTCGACGATCTCACGACCGGCGATCTCCACGGCGCCGACGCCGCAGTAGTACGGGCCCTGCGGGGCGGGGTAGTAGTAGCCCTCCTGCGGCCAGCCCAGCGGGCGGCCGTCCTTGAAGAACGTGTACTCCTGCTCGATGCCGAACAGCGACTCGAAGTCGGCGTACTTCTCCGCCACCTCGACGCAGGCGGCACGGGTGTTGGTCGGGTGCGGCTCGAAGGTCTCCGGGAGGAGGACCTCGCACAGCACCAGGACGTCGTTGCCACCGCGGAGCGGATCCGGGACCGTGTAGACGGGCCGGAGCACGCAGTCCGAGGACGAACCCTCGGCCTGGTTGGTCGACGAGCCGTCGAAGCCCCAGATGCCGGGCTCGGCACCGTCGGCGAGGATCTTCGTCTTGGACCGCATGAGCGGGGTCGGCTCGGTCCCGTCGATCCAGATGTATTCAGCCCGATACGCCACGTTCGCATCCTTCGTCTCGTTCGTCGCGCCGACCTGGCCACGACTCCTCACAAGTATTGCTACCTGCATCGGCAGATCCGGACCCACCGGCGCCGTCGACCCGGGACTCTGCCCGGGGCCGTTTTCGGACCCGTTGCCCGGTTGTGAACGCCGTGTGAACAGGCGGACGGCGATTGGGTCGGCGTCGCCCGCGGCTGGTACCACCGCGCGGGGCCAGCCCGCCTCCGGCCGCCCCACCCCGGACCCGGGACGGCGCTGCGCCGCTCCAGAGGAGGGCGGCGGCGGGCACGTGACAAGATGGAGCGCTCTATGGATCACCAACAGGACTACGTGCTGAGGAGCGTCGAGGAGCGGCGGGTCCGACTCGTGCGACTCTGGTTCACCGACGTCCTCGGCCAGCTCAAGTCGGTGGCCATCTCGCCGGTCGAGCTGGAGTCCGCCTTCGAGGAGGGAGTGCAGTTCGACGGCTCGGCCATCGACGGCTTCAGCCGGGTGCAGGAGAGCGACGTGCTCGCCTTCCCCGACCCGAACTCCTTCCAGCTCATGCCGGCCCGCGACGGCGAGGACCTGACCGCCCGGATCTTCTGCGACATCACCAACCTGGACGGCACGCCGTTCGAGGGCGACCCCCGCCAGGTGCTCAAGCGCAACCTCGCCAAGGCCGCTGACGCCGGCTTCCAGTTCATGTGCGCCCCCGAGGTGGAGTTCTTCTACCTGGCCAGCGATGACCCGGCGAAGCCCCAGCCGCTCGACTCGGCGAGCTACTTCGACCTCACCACCTACGACGAGACCTCCGACATCCGACGCCGCACCATCCAGCGGCTCGAGGGGACCGGCATCCCGGTCGAGTACTCGTTCCACGAGGACGGCCCGTCGCAGCACGAGATCGACCTGCGCTACTCCGACGCCCTCGCCATGGCCGACAACGTGATGGCGCTCCGGATGATCGTCCGGGAGGTCGCGATGGCCTCGGGAGTGCACGCCACGTTCATGCCCAAGCCCATCGAGGGCGTCCAGGGCTCGGGCATGCACACCCACCTGTCGCTGTGGAACGGCGACGACAACGCCTTCTACGACGCCACCGACCCGGTGGGCCTGTCGTCGACGGCGCGGTCCTTCATCGCCGGGCTCCTGACCCACGCCGGGGAGGTGACCGCCGTGACCAACCAGCTGGTCAACTCGTACAAGCGGCTGGTCGCCGGGTTCGAGGCGCCGGTGCACATCTCGTGGGCCCGCAACAACCGCTCCGCCCTGGTCCGGGTGCCCATCCCGAAGAAGGGCAAGGAGGACCAGGGGACCCGGCTCGAGTACCGGGCGCTGGACCCGTCCTGCAACCCGTACCTGGCGTTCTCGGTGCTGCTGGCCGCAGGGCTGGCCGGCATCGAGAAGGGCTACGAGGTCCCCGAGGAGACGACGGTCAACCTGTTCGAGAACTTCGAGGAGCGTCGTCCCGGCGACGGTTCGATGCTCCCGAGCAACCTCTCGGAGGCCCTCGACCGGATGGAGGGGTCCGAGCTGGTCCACACCGCGCTGGGCGAGCACATCTTCGAGTGGTTCCTGCGCAACAAGCGGGCCGAGTGGGGCGCCTACCGCACCCACGTGTCCAGCTTCGAGCTCCAGCGCTACCTGGGCACCTGGTAGGCGACGTGCAGCCCCTGCTCATCTGGCCCGACCCGCCACCGCCCGACATCGTCCGCGTCCTCGACCTCGCCGGTCTTCCGTGGCAGGCCGTCAAGGACGAGTCGACGGCGCGCGACGGGGTCTGGGCCGGTGCGATCGTGGCGGCCGACGAATCGCCCGACGGCGGCTTCGCCATGGCGAGGGCGCTGCGACGGGGCGACCTGGCCGTCGCCCCGCTGCTGCTCCTGGTCCGGGGCACCCAACTCGGTGACCTCGACGGTCGCCACGACACCTTCGACGACTTCTGCGTCGCGCCGGCCCACCCGGCGGAGCTCGAGGCCCGTGTCCGCCACCTGCTGGCGTCGGAGTCGGGACTGGACCTCGGACCCGAGGTGGTCCAGTACGAGGCCCTGGTCCTCAACCTCGAGACGTACCAGGCCGCCATCGACGCCCAGCCCCTCGACCTCACCTACATGGAGTACGAGCTGCTGAAGTTCCTGGCCTCGAACCCCGGTCGCGTGTTCACCCGGGAGATCCTGCTGTCGAGGGTCTGGGGCTACGAGTACTACGGCGGCGCCCGGACGGTGGACGTCCACATCCGACGTCTGCGGGCCAAGCTCGGCGAGGAGCACGCCGGCATGATCCAGACGGTCCGCTCCGTGGGCTACAAGTTCGGCGAGTCCCGCTGGGGGGCCTGAGCGGCCGGGAGCGGAAGCACCGCCTGAGCGGCCGGGAGCGGAAGCCGGGCCTGAGCGGCCGGGAGCGGAAGCCGGGCCTCAGCGGCCAGGAGCGGAAGGACCGTCTGAGCGGCGAGCCGCTCAGACGTTGAGGTCGATGAGCTCGCTGCCCTCGTTGAGGTACTCGCCCTCCTTGGCCAGCGACTGACCGAGGATCACGGCCAGCACGCCGCCGGTGATGATGAAGGCGATCGGCAGGGCGACGACCAGGACGATGACGATGAGGACCGGACCGATCATCCGGCCAGTCTGCCCCAGCCCGACGCCGATCGGCGACCTCGTCCACGGCGGTTCACCTCGACCGTGCGCCCGCCGCCCCGCCGAACTCGGGGGAATCCGACCAACCACACGACCGAATCCCCCGAGTTCGGACAGCGTCCGACCGGGCACGTCTGTCCGTCCGGTCGGGCTCAGTCGTCGCCGGTGAAGACCCAGGCCTCGATCTCGACGAGCGCCCCGAGCGGGAGGCCCGACACCGCGACGCAGGTCCGCGCCGGTCGGGGCTCGGCGAAGAACCCGGTGTAGATCTCGTTCATGGCCGCGTAGTCGTCCATGTCGGTCAGGAACACCGTCGCCTTGGTGACCTGGTCGGCGCGGGCGCCGTTGGCGGCCAGCAGCTCGTCGAGGTTCGCCAGCGCCTGGCGGAGCTGGCCGTCGAAGTCATCTGCGAGTCCGTCGGGACCCAGCCCGATCTGGCCGGAGAGGACCAGCCAGTCGCCGGCTCGTCGTGCGGGGACGTAGGGAGCGGTCATGGCCGCCTGTCTATCTCGTCGACCCGGCCAGCGCGCTCGTCGACCCGGCCAGCGCGCCCGTCGACCCGGCCAGCGCGCCCGTCGACGCCCCTCCGTCCCGACCGGTGCGGCGGCTCGGGTCAGCGACCGACCCGGTACCGGACCTTCACGAAGTCGACAGTCCGCTCCACCTCCAGCGTGGCCAGCTCGACGTGGCGAGGCAGCAGCGGCTTGCCGGCACCGAGGGTGACCGGCGCGATCGACACCTCGATCTCGTCCAGCC
>JAEYSR010000039.1 GCA_023434535.1 Actinomycetes bacterium | reverse complement strand
GGGGTGCGGCCCAGAATCCGCACCCCGCCCCCCGTCGCCTCGAGCTCGGCGGACTCGAGACGTTCAGGCGGCCAGGTCGGCATCGGTGAACGGGATGTCCTCGCCGTACCCCGAGTAGCCGTGCTCGTGGATGTCCAGCCCTTCGAGCTCCTCCTGCTCGGAGACCCGGAGCCCGACGGTGGCCTTGATGCCGCCGAAGATGATGAGCATCGCCACCGCCACGAAGGCGGCGATCGACACCACGCCGATGAGCTGCGGTCCGAGCTGGTCGAACCCGCCGCCGTAGAACAGGCCCTTCTTCCAGAAGCCCTCGACATCGGTCGCCGCGAACAGGCCGACCGCGATCACGCCCCAGGCGCCGCAGACGCCGTGGACGGCGATGGCGCCCACCGGGTCGTCGACCTTCACGACCTTGTCGAAGAAGTCGACGGCGAACACCACGATGACGCCGGCGATGAGCCCGATGAGGACCGCCGCCCAGTTGTAGACGGCGCCGCAACCGGCGGTGATGCCGACCAGGCCGGCCAGCATGCCGTTCCCGGCCATCGCCGGATCCGGCTTCCCGCTGCGGATCCAGGTCACGAACATCGCGATGCAGGCGCCCGCCGCGCCGGCCAGGACGGTGGTGACGGCCACCGGCGTGACCGCCGCATCGGCCGCGAGCTCGGAGCCCGGGTTGAAGCCGAACCAGCCGACCAGGAGGATGAACACGCCGATGATCGCGAAGGGGATCGAGTGACCGGGGATCGCTCGCGGCTTGCCGTCGGGCCCGTACTTGCCGATCCGTGGTCCGAGCATCGCCGCGCCGACCAGCGCCGCCACGCCACCGGTCATGTGGACGATGCCGGAACCGGCGAAGTCGTGGTAGCCGAGCTCGTAGAGCCAGCCGCCGCCCCAGGTCCAGTGCACCACGATCGGGTAGACGATGGCGCTGATCAGGAAGCTGTAGATCATGTAGCTGACGAACTTGGTCCGCTCGGCCATGGCGCCGGAGACGATCGTCGCCGCCGTGGCGGCGAACGCCACCTGGAAGATGAAGAAGGTGGAGATCGAGAGGCTGCTCTCACCCAGGTAGTTCTCGGCGATGTCGGAGCCGATGAACCAGCCGCTCGTGCCGATGAACGAGTTGCCCGTTCCGAAGGCGAAGGCGAAGCCGACGGCGGCGAAGGCGAGGACCCCGACGGCGAAGTCCATCATGTTCTTCATCATGATGTTGGACACGCTCTTGGCCCGGGTCAGTCCCGCTTCGACGAGGGCGAACCCGGCCTGCATGAAGATCACCAGGATGGCGGAGACCAGGATGAAGATGTTGTCCAGGTTCGCTTGGACCAGGGCGACCGGGTCCTCTTCCTGGGCGGCTGCTGGGTTGGCCATGAGCGCTGCCATCGACAACGCGATGCCGACGCCGACGGCGACCTTGGTGGATCTGCGACTGAGCACGGTGCTCCTCTCGGAGGCCCGCCGGCCCCTGGGGAGGCGGCGAGCGGACTGGTGGGTTGCCACCGTCCAACGGGAGAAGGAGCGCGCCGAACACGCGCCCCGGGCGCCGTCCCGTCATCCGGGTGCCGTCCGAGGTCGTGATCCACGAGTTCCAGCCCGCCGGTCGCGGTGGTGTCCGAGAGGTTCGGACGTCACCGCTCCGGTGTTGGAGGCCGTGTCGGACAGCTCGATCGCAGTCGATCAGCCCGGCACGGTCCACCGGGCGGGAACGTAAGGAGCGATCGTTTCACACCTGTTTCGTATCGGTGAACCAGGCTTGTTTCACGGAATGATCCCGGCCGATTAGCGCATCGATCAGAGGATCATCACTGCGGCATCAGGTGCCGCTAATACCGCGATAACGGACGCCGCTCAGGCGGTGTTGCCGCTCCCCGCCGCTCAGGCGAGGCGCTCGATCACGGCGTCGATGCACCGGGTGAGCTGGGCGATGTCCTCGGGGTCGATCGCCGGGAACAGCGCCACGCGGAGCTGGTTGCGCCCGAGCTTGCGGTACGGCTCGGTGTCGACGATGCCGTTGTCCCGGAGGACGGCCGCCACCGTGGCGGCATCGATCGAGTCGTCGAAGTCGATGGTCGCCACCACGTGCGAGCGGGCCGCCGGGTCGGTGACGAAGGGCGTGGCGTGGCTGTGGGCGTCGGCCCAGTCGTAGATGATCGCCGCCGAGCGGTCGCACCGGCCGGCAGCGAACTCCAGCCCGCCGTTCTCCAGGATCCACATGACCTGCTCGGTCGCCAGGAACAGCGTGGCGAGCGCGGGGGTGTTGTAGGTCTGGTCCTTGCGCGAGTTGTCGAGGGCGATGCCCAGGTCGAAGAAGGCGGGGATCCAGCGGTCCGACGCGGCGATGCGCTCGATCCGCTCGATGGCGTCGGGCGAGCAGGCCGCCAGCCAGAGCCCGCCGTCCGAGGCCAGGCACTTCTGGGGGGCGAAGTAGTAGACGTCGGTCTGGGCGGCGTCGAAGCGCAGCCCGCCCGCAGCGGACGTGGCGTCGACGAGGACGAGCGCGTCGCCCTGGGTGCCGTGGGGGCGCTCGATCGGCATCGCCACGCCGGTCGACGTCTCGTTGTGGGTCAGGCAGTACGCGTCGATGCCGTCCATCGGGACGGGCATGGGGTGGTGGCCCGGATCGGTCCGGATGATCTCCGGCTCGCCGAGGTGAGGTGCCGCGGCGACGGCCTTGCCGAACTTGGAGCTGAACTCGCCGAAGTCGAGGTGCTGGCTGCGCTCGTCGATCAGACCGAACGTGGCGGCGTCCCAGAACGCGGTGGTGCCCCCGTTGCCGAGGAGGATCTCGTAGCCGTCGGGGAGCGAGAACAGCTCGGCGAGGCCGTTGCGGAGCTCGGACACCTTGAACCGGACCGTGGCCTGGCGGTGCGACGTCCCCATGAAGTGCGGAGCGGACCCCGACAGCATGTCGATCGCGTCGGCCCGGACCTTGGACGGTCCGCAGCCGAACCGGCCGTCAGCGGGGAGGAGGTCGTCGGGGAGGGAGATGTCGGGGGTGCTCACCGCACCAGTCTGCCGCACCCCACCGACCCCACCCCCACCCGAACTGGTGTGGGGAACCCGGGCGGGCGGGCGTCCGGGCGACGGGTAGCGTCTGGGCCATGAGCGCCCCCACCTCCACGAGTCGGATCTCCCGACGCGTCGCCGGCATCGCCCCGTCCGCGACCCTCGCGGTCGACGCCAAGGCAAAGGCCCTGAAGGCGGCCGGCGATCCGGTGATCGGCTTCGGGGCCGGCGAGCCCGACTTCGCCACGCCCGAGGCCATCGTCGCCGCAGCCGTCGAGGCCTGCAGCGACCCGCGGAACCACCGCTACACGCCGGCGCCGGGTCTGCCCGAGCTGCGCGAGGCGATCGCCGCCAAGACGCTGCGGGACTCCGGGGTGTCGGTCGAGCCGTCGCAGGTCGTCGTCACCAACGGCGGCAAGGCGGCGGTCTACGAGACGATCCTGGCCGTGGTCGACGACGGCGACGAGGTCCTGCTGCCGGCTCCGTACTGGACCACCTACCCCGAGCCGATCCGGCTGGCCGGCGGCGTGCCCGTCGTGCTGCCCACCACCGAGGAGACCGGCTTCCGCGTCACGGTCGACCAGCTGGAAGCCGCGCGCACCGACCGGACCAAGGCGCTCATCTTCGTGTCGCCGTCCAACCCGACCGGCGCGGTCTACCCCCGCGACGAGATCGAGGCGATCGGCCGTTGGGCCCTCGAGCACGGCGTCATGGTCCTGACCGACGAGATCTACGAGCACCTCGTCTACGACGGCCACGAGCACCACTCGATCGTGGCCGTGGTGCCCGAGCTGGCCGACCAGACCGTCATCCTCAACGGCGTCGCCAAGACCTACGCGATGACCGGGTGGCGCGTCGGCTGGCTGATCGGGCCGTCCGACGTGGTCAAGGCCGTGTCCAACCTGCAGAGCCACCTGAGCTCGAACGTCGCCAACGTGTCGCAGCGCGCCGCGCTCGCCGCGGTCAGCGGGGACCTCTCCGCCGTGGAGATGATGCGAGAGACGTTCGACCGCCGTCGGCGGGTGATGCACGGGATGCTCAACGACATCGACGGCGTCACGTGCCTCGAGCCCGAGGGCGCCTTCTACGCGTTCCCCAACCTGACCGGTCTGCTCGGACGGGACCTCGGCGGGTCCACGGCGTCCACCACCCTCGAGCTCGCGGACCTGATCCTGGACACGGCCAAGGTCGCCTTCGTCCCCGGTGAGGCGTTCGACGCACCGGGCTACGGCCGCTTCTCCTTCGCCCTCGGCGACGAGGACCTGGAGGAGGGCATCGCCAGGATCCAGCGGCTGGTGACCGGCTGAGTCGACCGTCGGCGCCACGACCCGGACGGACGACGAGCAGCGGCCGACGACGAGCAGGGGCGGAGAGGAACCCGAACGATGGACGCAGCTGACGCCAGGCCGGTCGTGCCCTACGGGGCGTGGCCGTCACCGCTGTCGCCCGAGGTGGCGGCCGGTGGCTCCGTCCGTGTCTCCGCGGTCGGTCTGGCGCGAGGCGACGACGGGTCCACCATCATCCGCTGGAGCGAGCAGCGTCCCGACCTGAACGGCCGCATCGTGGTGTGCCGCTCCTCGGTCCCGTCCGACGACGCCGACGCGCCCGAGGGCGACATCGAGGGCCCCGAGGAGATGTCGGCCCGCAGCGGCGTCAACGAGTACGGCGGCGGTTCGTGGTGGGCCGACGGCGAGCGGCTCTACTGGGTCGACGGCCTCACCGGCGGGATCGTCACCAACGACTCCGTCGGAGGGCCGGCGACGTCGATCACGACGCCGCCTCCCACGTCGAGGGGCTGGCGTCACGCCGCCGGAGTGGTCACGCCCCACCGGGACGGGGTCGCCGGCAGGTGGATCATCTGCGAGCGCGAGGTGCACGCCGGATCGGACGTCGTCGACCGGACCGACAGCGTCGCCGGAGCCGTCGTCGGGGCGCTGACCGAGCCGGCGAACGAGCTGGCCGTGGTCGCGGTCGGCGGAGGGGCGCCGACGACCCTGGTGCGCGAGGGGGACTGGGCGGTCGCTCCGACGTTGTCGCCCGACGGCTCCGTCCTGGCCTGGCTGCGCTGGGACCACCCCGACATGCCGTGGGACGCCGCCGAGGTCTGGGTCGGGCGGATCGTCGGCCCCGATGAGGGCGACACGGACGGGGTGCCGCAGCTCCTGGACCGTCGTCGGATCGCCGGCGGGCGGGCGGGCGCTCTGGCCCGTGGACTGGACCGGCCGGTCGCCGCGTGCCTCCCTTCGTTCTCGCCCGACGGGCGGTTGTGGTGGTGCGACGACGCGGACGACTGGTGGCAGCTCCGCTGCCTCGACGCCGCAGCGTTGCCCGGCGGCACCGCAGGACTGCCCGACGAGGGTGCCGGCGACCTGGTCGCGGCGGCGCTCGACGTGGACGGCGAGGTCGGCGAGCCGCGTTGGGTCTCCGGGGGCCGGCGCTACGGCTTCACCGACGACGGCCGGGTCGTCCTCGCCCTGCTCCGGGACGGCCTCGACTCCGTGCAGGTGTGGGACCCGGCGACCGGGTCGCTCGACCCGCTGCCGTCGCCGCCCGGAGGGTTCACGTCCGTCGAGCACCTCGACGTGCTGGGTCGGGTGGTGGCGGTCGCCGGCGGCTCCGGGGCGATCCCGACCTCGGCCTGGTCCGTCGACCTCGCGAGCTCCCGCGTCGTCAACCACCGCGCCAGCTGTCCGCACTCCGCGGCCAGCCTGGCCGAGGGGGCCATCTCCCTGCCTCGGGCGATCACGTTCCCCACCACCGACGGCGAGCGTGCCCACGCCCTGCTCTACCCGCCGGTGTCCGAGGTGGTCGACGCCTCGTCCGACGAGCTGCCCCCGCTGGTGGTGCGGATCCACGGCGGTCCGACCGCGTCTGCCCGTGCGGAGCACTCGACCTCGGTGCAGTTCTGGACGTCGCGGGGCTTCGCTGTCGTCGACGTGAACTACAGGGGCTCCACCGGGTACGGACGCCGCTACCGGGACCTGCTCCAGGGGGAGTGGGGGGTGGCCGACGTCGCCGACTGCGTCGCGGCCGTGCGATGGCTCGCTGACCAGGGGATCGTCGACGGCGGGCGGTGCGTGATCCGCGGCGGCTCGGCCGGGGGCTTCACGGCGCTCGAGGCCACGTGCCGCTCCGACGTCTTCGCCGCGGCCTGCTCGCTGTACGGCGTCACCGACCTCCGTGCTCTGGCCGAGGACACCCACAAGTTCGAGTCCCGCTACCTCGACGGGCTCATCGGTCCGTACCCGGAGTCGGCCGAGCGGTACCGGGAGCGCTCACCCCTGTTCCACGCCGACCTCCTCGATCGACCGGTGCTGCTGCTGCAGGGGACCGACGACCCGATCGTCCCGCCGTCGCAGGCCGAGGTGCTGCGGGCCGCGCTGCACGCGGGCGGCGTGCCCCACGCGCTCATCGTCTTCAGCGGCGAGGCGCACGGGTTCAGATCCGCGTCGACGATCGTCCGGGCGCTGCAGGCCGAGCTCGCTTTCTACGGCCAGGTGCTGGACTTCACGCCGGCGGACGACCTGCCGCCGCTCGAGCTCCAGCGCTGACGCGTCAGGGCGCCGGGACGAGGCGGAGCAGGGCGCCCGGGTTGGCGTCCTGGGCGACCCACAGCGACCCGTCGGGAGCCTGGCGCACGGTGCGGAGACGTCCGCGGTCGGTCAGCCGCGTGTCGATGCCCTGCACGGTCGAACCCGAGATCCTGACGAACATCAGGCGCGTCC
The DNA here is from genome assembly GCA_023434535.1 of Actinomycetes bacterium. Classification (GTDB taxonomy): domain Bacteria; phylum Actinomycetota; class Acidimicrobiia; order Acidimicrobiales; family Microtrichaceae; genus Dermatobacter. The sequence goes on along the minus strand of JAEYSR010000039.1, from coordinate 36,278 downwards.
CCTTGAGGACGGCGACGGCGAGCGCCCCGTCCCACTGGGCCCACTGGGCGCCCGACACGAACGTCGCACCCGAGGGGGCGATCGTCGGACAGCCGCTCGACCAGACGGCGGCGACGGCACCGGGGATCGACAGGTCGGTCATGGGCTTCGACTCGTCGTAGCCCGATCCGACCGGGTTCCACCCGTAGTTGCCGCCCGACACGATCCGATTGATCTCGTCGTCGCATCCGGTGCCGTGCTCGACCTCGAACAGCGCACCGTCCGACGGGCGGAAGGCCAGTCCCTGCCCGTTGCGGTGGCCGACCGAGTACACGTAGGGGTTCCACGACCCACCCGGGTTGCCCGGTGCCGGCGCTCCCGCCGGTGTCATCCGGAGGACCTTCCCGGCGAGGCTGGACGTGTCCTGCGGGTACGTCGGCTGGGCGGCGTCGCCCGTGGTGGCCCACAGCATCCCGTCGGGGCCGAAGGCGAGCCGACAGCCCTGGTGGCGGTTGCCCGCTCCTTGCGGGATCCCGGTGAGGATCGGGGTCTGGCCGGAGAGCGAACCCAGGTCCGGCGCCACCGTGAACCGCACGACGCGGACGTCGGACACCACTCCGGAGGACCCGTGGTCGTAGCAGGTGTAGATCCACCGGTTGGAGGCGAAGTCGGGGTCGACAGCGAGGCCGAGCAGCCCGCCCTCGCCCGAGGCGACCACGTCGCCGATCGATCCCACCACCTGCCGGGTCCCCCCGACGACGGCGGCGACCCGGCCGGGTCGCTCGGTCACGAGCGGGGTGCCGTCGGGCAGGAAGGCGACGTCCCACGGCGTGGTGAAGCCCCCGACGGTCTGGGCCACGGTCACGCCGCTGATCGAGCCGGGTGCGGTCGTCGTCGTCGGAGCCGGGGTGGTCGGGGCGACGCAGGACGCGGCCAGAGCCGCGGCGGCGAGCGCTGCGGTCGCCAGCAACACCGTGCGTGCCCCTCGGCTGCGCCGTGCGGGGCGAGGGGGCGCCGATCGATCACCCGTGGTCCGTCGACGTCGTGCCATGTTGCCCCCCTGGTCTGCGCGGTCGGGTCGCTCCCTACCCCCATCGGCACGACCCAGGTCGGAACTGGAGGGCATTCGACGAGATCGATGTCATCTGGCCGGGCCCCGGTGGCTCGGGCAGGATGGGCGCCATGCGAGTACTGGTGAGCGAGAAGATCGCGGACGGCGGCCTGCAGCGGCTGCGTGACGCGGGCCACGAGGTCGACATCCAGCTGGACCTGACGCCCGAGACGCTGCTGGACGCGGTCAAGGGTGCCCACGCGCTCATCATCCGCTCCGCCACCAAGGTCACCCGGGAGGTGCTCGAGGCCGGGACCGACCTGATCGTGGTCGGCCGGGCCGGCATCGGACTGGACAACGTCGACACCGTCGCCGCCACCGAGCGGGGCGTGATGGTGGTCAACGCGCCGCAGTCGAACACGCTGTCGGCCGCCGAGCACACCATGGCGCTGCTCCTGGCGCAGGCCCGCAACGTCCCGCAGGCCCACGCCGCACTCAAGGCCGGTCGTTGGGAGCGCTCGAAGTGGGAGGGCGTCGAGCTCTCGGACAAGACGCTCGGCATCATCGGCCTCGGCCGGATCGGCAAGCTCGTCGCCCAGCGGGCCATGGCGTTCGGCATGAAGCTGATCGCCTACGACCCCTTCGTGACGCCCGACCGGGCCCGCCAGATCAACGTCGAGCTCGTGGACCTCGACACGCTCATGGAGCGGTCGGACTTCATCACGCTGCACCTGGCCAAGACGCCCGAGACGGCCGGCCTGATCGGCGCCGAGATGCTGGCCAAGGCCAAGCCGTCGCTGCGGATCATCAACGTGGCCCGGGGCGGGATCATCGACGAGGCCGCGCTGGCCGCGGCGGTGGCCGACGGCACGATCGCCGGCGCTGCGATCGACGTGTTCGACAAGGAGCCCACCACGGAGTCGCCGCTGTTCGAGCTCGACTCGGTGGTCGTGACCCCGCACCTCGGCGCCTCCACCGCCGAGGCGCAGGACAAGGCCGGCGACACGATCGCCGAGATGGTCGGCCTCGCCCTGGCCGGTGACTTCGTGCCGTTCGCGGTCAACGTGAGCGCGGCCGAGGCGTCGGAGTCCGTGCGGCCGTACCTCTCGCTCGCCGAGCGCCTCGGCAAGATCTTCGCCGGGCTGTGCGGCCGCGACGCCGGCAGCGCCGGGAGCGGCAACGCCATCGAGATCGAGTACCAGGGCCAGATCGCCGAGACCGACACCCGCATCCTCACGCTGTCGGTCCTCAAGGGCTTCTTCGGTGCGACGAGCGGCGAGCCGGTGTCCTACGTCAACGCCCCGCAGGTCGCCGAGGAGCAGGGGATCGAGGTGCGCCCGACGGCGACGACGACCGCCCGCGACTACGTCAACCTCATCACGCTGCGCAGCGGCGACCACAGCCTGGCCGGCACGCTCGTCGGGCTCCGGTCGGTGCCCACGCTGGTGATGATCGACGACCACACCGTCGACGTGCCCCCGGCGGAGCACCTGCTGATCGTCCGCAACGAGGACCGGCCCGGGATGATCGGCACGGTCGGCTCGGTGCTCGGCCAGGCGTCGCTGAACATCGACGACATGGCGGTCGGCTCCAACGAAGAGGGTGCCAAGGCGATCATGGTGATCGCGACGGACCGCACCGTCCCCGACGAGGTCGCCGCCGAGCTGCGCTCGGTCGACGGCATCGTGTCGGTCAACACCGTCGGCTGACCGGGACGTCGCACGTCTCCGTGCGCTGAGCGTCGCCCGACGACGCCCAGCGCACGCAGAGTCGGAGTCCGTCGGCTCAGAAGCCGATCAGAGCCGTGTCACCCGGTGACGTGGCCGACGTGCGGCCCACGGCCCACTCCGACACGCTCCAGATCGAGTCGTCGACGACGACCGACCGCAGGATCGGGTGCGCCCAGCCGCCGAGCTCGTGGGCGATCGTGCCCCGGCGCACCAACCGGTCGCCGTCGACCCCGATGATCCACGCCTCGTTCCGTGACTGCGCGACGACGCCGTCGGTCGCGATCCCGGCCGAGCCGTCGAACGAGCACTCGACGTCCGGCGGGCACACCACCGTGGTGGGCGTGGTCTGCGGCAGGGGCTCGGTCCGGGGCAGCGGCGCGGGCACGAACACCGAGCCGGTGGAGACCGGCACGATCGCCTGGGAGCGGACCGGGTCCCAGTTGAAGGACTTCGGATCCTGTCCCACCGACGAGCTGGCGCCCACCTCCACGAACGAGTCGAGCTCCTTCGGCGCCGTCGGGTCGCTGACGTCGAACAGGGACGCCTTGAAGCCGGTCACACGACCGGTCGTGGGATCGGCGTCGGAACCGATGCCGAGGAGGCGGTCGTCGCCGACCGGGTGGAGGTACTCGGAGAAGCCCGGGATCTTGAGCTCGCCCAGCAGGCGCGGGGTGTCCTCGGTCAGGTCGACGGCGAACAGAGGGTCGGTCTGGCGGAAGGTGACCACGTAGGCGCGGTCCTCGATGAAGCGCACCGACTTCACCTCCTCGCCGGCTCCGAGGTCGTCGAGGTGTCCCACCTCGCGCAGGCCGCCGTCGTCGCCGGGCCGGAGCACGGTGATGCGTCCGGCGGTGCCCGCCCAGCTGGGGCGGTCGATATCGACGGCGGGTCCACCGATCGGACCGTCGGTCGGAGTGGCTCCTGCCGTGTTCGTGGTCGTGACCACCCGGAGGGCGCCGTCGCGGTCCGACAGCGAGTACTGGTTGAGCACGCCGCCCGGCACCAGGCCGCTGCCGGTGTAGCGCGCGGGGCCGTCGCCGGTCAGGTCGAAGCGGTGGACCGCGGTGGAGGATCCCTCGGCATCCCACGCGCTGGCGGTCGTGTACAGCGCGTCGGTGCCGGCGTAGACGGTCTCGGCGCCGCCCTCCACGGTGACCGGGGCGAGGTCGCCGAGGGTGTCGCCGATGGTCAGAACGGTGACCCCGGTGGTGGTCGGCATCACCGAGGTCGAGGCCATGTCGTCGACCCCGATGGCACCCATGTCGGCGGTGCTGGTCCCGGTGTCGCCGGGCAGCGACGTCGCGGCGGGCATCAGCACGTCGCCGCATCCGCCGAGCGGCTCGGAGCCGCCGTCGTCGGTGAGGCGATGGGGAAGGAGACGGGCTGCGGCCTCGCTCACCGCTGCAGCCGGCGGCGTCGTGGTGGTCGAGCCGGGCGCCGTCGTCGAGGTGACCGTCGTGGAGGGCACCGTCGACGTGGGAACCGTCGTGTCGGGCACCGTCGTGTCGGGCACCGTGGTGGGCACGGTCGTGTCCGGAACCGTCGTGTCGGGCACGGTCGGGACGGGGACGGGCTCGACCACGGGGCCGCCGATCGTCGGGCGGAGCACCACGCGCACGGTGCCGTCGATCATCCGGGTGGCGACGAGCTCACCGGCGACCCGGGCCCGCTCGACGACGGTCGGCGCTGCGGGTGCGGCCACGTCCACGCGGGCGAGCTCGACGACGGGCATGCCCGATGTCGGTTCCCAGGTGGCGCGGACGGCGACGACCTCGTCGCCCCGCAGCAGCAGCTGTCCGGTCTGGCCGGTCCCGCCGTACGGCGCGCCCGGCGAGGGCGCGGTCAGCGACACGCTCCCGTCGATCGCGGGGGAGTCGTCCAGCTCGATCACCCGCAGCGTGCCGTCGCCCGTCAGGGTGATGAGGCGGCGGCCGTCGGTCACGACCAGGTCGCCCTCGTCGACACCCTGCTCCTGGTTGTTCGTGCCCGCGATGACGTCGCCACCGCCCGAGGCCCGCGTCTGGGCGCCGTCGGCGGACTCGCTCGATGCGGCCGACGACGGCGCGACCGTGGTGGCCGGAGCCGACGCCATGGCGTCCGCCTCGGCGCCGGACGTCGCCGACGCGTCCACGGTCCCTCCCACCTCGTCCCAGCGCTCCATCTGCTCGCGCTCCCAACGCTCGAGCTGCTCGCGCTGGGCCTGTGCGCGCTCCTCGGCGGTCCGGACGAGCTCGTCGCAGCTCTGCACGCTGACCAGTCGGATGTCGGACACCTCGACGGGACCGCCGGGCATCGGCTCGACGGTCACATCGGGGTCCCGAGTGCAGCCGGCCAGGAGTGCGAGGGCCGCCACGACGGCGACGGCGACCACCCCACCGATCCCGGACGGCCGGCGGGGTCGTCGGTCCTGAGTCCTGTCGTCCCCGAGCGTTCCCCTGGTGATCCGCATGGCTCCTCCTCGTCCGCTTCCCGCACCGTCGGTGCGTGATCGGGGAGTGGGACGCTCGATGCGGAGCTGCGGTTCCCGGCCGCGTGGAGAAATCCGCGGCGGCCGGTGCGGGTCGGTTCAGGCCGTCGGCATCCAGGCCGGCCGTCGGGACTCGAAGGCCGTGATGTCGGACTCGTGCTGCAGCGTCAGGCCGATGTCGTCGAGCCCTTCCAGGAAGCGGTGCTGGATCGAGTCGTCGAGCGGGAACTCGACCACCAGGTCGAGTCCGGCGACCTCGAGCGTGCGCCGCTCGATGTCGATCACGAACTCCAGGGTCGGATCCTCGGTCACGGCATCGAGCAGCTGTCGTCCGACCTCTGCCGACACCTGGACGGGGACGAGCCCGTTCTTGGTGGAGTTGTTGCGGAAGATGTCGCCGAAGCGGGGCGAGACCACCGCGGCGAACCCGTACTGCTGGATCGCCCACACGGCGTGCTCACGGCTGGATCCGGTGCCGAAGTTGGGCCCGGCGATCAGGATGTTCGCGCCCTGGTGCTCCTCCTTGTTCAGCACGAAGTCCCGGTCGTCGCGCCACTCGGAGAAGAGGCCCTTGTCGAAGCCGGTGCGCTCGACCTGCTTGAGCCAGTCGCTTGGGATGATCTGGTCGGTGTCGACGTCGGAGCGGTCGAGCGGGACCGCCGTGCCGGTGATGATGCGAACTGCGTCCATGTGGAGATCTCTCTTCGTGCGGTGCTGGTGCTGGCGAGGGTGTGGTGGGTGCGGTGCCGGTCGCCGGTGTCAGGCGAGGTCGGACGGTGCGGCGAAGTGGCCGGCGACGGCGGTCGCGGCCGCGACGGCGGGGGAGACCAGGTGGGTGCGCCCACCCCGGCCCTGACGCCCCTCGAAGTTGCGGTTCGAGGTGGAGGCGGAGCGCTCGCCGGGCGAGAGCTTGTCGGGGTTCATGGCCAGGCACATGGAGCAGCCGGGCTCCCGCCAGTCGAAGCCGGCGTCGGTGAACACCCGGTCGAGCCCCTCGGCCTCGGCCTGCGCCTTCACGGCGTGCGAGCCCGGCACGACCAGGGTGCGGACCCCGTCGGCGACCTTCCGGCCTCGTGCCACGTCCGCCGCGGCCCGGAGGTCCTCGATGCGTCCGTTCGTGCAGCTGCCGATGAAGATCGTGTCGACCTTCACGTCCTTGAACGGGGTGCCCGCGGTCAGGTCCATGTACTCGAGCGCCCGCTCGGCGGCGTCGTGCAGGACCTGGTCGTCGAAGTCGTCGGGCGACGGGATGGCTCCCGACAGCGGGATGACCTGGCCGGGGTTGGTGCCCCACGAGACGTACGGCTCGATGTCGGCCGCGTCCAGGAAGATCTCCTTGTCGAAGGTGGCGCCGTCGTCCGTGACCAGGGTCCGCCAGTCCTCGACCGCACGGTCCCACAGCTCGCCCTGCGGAGCGTGCGCCCGGCCCTTCAGGTACTCGAAGGTGACCTCGTCGGGAGCGATGAGCCCGGCCTTGGCGCCCGCCTCGATCGACATGTTGCAGACGGTCATGCGGCCCTCCATGGAGAGCGACCGGATGGCCGAGCCGCGGTACTCGGCGATGTAGCCGATGCCGCCGGAGGTGCCGAGCTCGCCGAGGATGGCCAGGATCACGTCCTTGGCGGTGACGCCGGGTCGCAGCTCGCCGTCGACGTTGACCGCCAGCATCTTCGGCCGGGCCTGGGGCAGCGTCTGGGTGGCGAGCACGTGCTCGACCTCGGAGGTGCCGATGCCGAACGCCAGGGCGCCGAACGCGCCGTGGGTGGAGGTGTGGCTGTCACCGCAGACGATGGTCATGCCCGGGAGGGTGCGGCCCTGCTCCGGCCCGATGATGTGGACGATGCCCTGCTCGGGGGATCCCATCGGGAACTCGACGATGTCGAACTCCGACGCGTTGTTGCGCAGGGTGTCGACCTGCTTGCGGGAGATGGGGTCCGCGATCGGCACGTCGATGTCCTGGGTCGGGACGTTGTGGTCCTCGGTGGCGACGGTCAGGTCGGGACGTCGGACCGAGCGACCCTCCATGCGCAGCCCGTCGAACGCCTGGGGTGAGGTGACCTCGTGGACCAGGTGCAGGTCGATGTAGAGCAGGTCGGGCTCGCCGTCCGCCGTGCGGACCACGTGGCGGTCCCACACCTTCTCGGCCAGCGTCCTGGGGTGATCAGGTCGATCGCTGCTGTCGGTCATGTCGGCTCCTGGGGGTGGGCTGGGCTCGAACTGGCAGTTCGACTGCGGGTTGACGATCTCACATAATGAGATACAGTTCCCGACTGATGGAACACATCGTAAGCGGGGTCGGGGTCCTCGACAAGTCGTCCGCCCTCCTGTCCGCCGTGGCCGAGGGCCCGTGCACGCTCGCCGAGCTCTCTGCCCGCACCGGCACGTCCCGAGCGACGGCGCACCGGTTGGCGGTCGCTCTGGAGCAGCACGGTCTGCTCCGGCGCAAGAGCGACGGTCGGTTCGCCCTCGGCCTGCACCTCGCCAGCCTCGGTCGGATCGCCGCCCAGCAGTACCCGCTGGCCGATGCCGCCTCCGACGCCCTCGCCGAGCTGCGGGAGCGCACCGGCGAGTCGGTTCAGCTGTACGTGCGGGAGCGGGGCGACCGCGTGTGCGTCGCCGCGCTCGAGTCCCCGCACGGGCTGCGCACGATCGTCCCGGTCGGCGCGGCCCTCCCCATGGACAGGGGGTCCGCCGGACGCGTCCTGGCCGGCGAGGTCGGCGTCGACGGGTGGGTGCAGACCGTCGAGGAGCGCGAACCGGGCGTCGCGTCGGTGTCCGCACCCGTGCACCGGGACGGCGAGGTGATCGCCGCGATCAGCGCGTCGGGTCCCGTGGACCGGATGGGCCGTTCACCCGGCCGGACCCACGGCGACGCGGTCGTCGCCGGTGCCCGGGCCGTCGAGTCCGCGTTCTGAGGGAGCGCCTGCCGGCAGCGCTCGGCGCTCGGCGCTCGTCGCTCAGCGCTCGTCGCTCAGCGCTCGTCCCGCCTCCGGGCCCGGTGCCTCGACGCCTGGTTGGCCTGGCGCTCGGACTCCCGGTCGCGCACCTCGATGTCGGCCTCGAGCGACTCGAGCTCGGCCACCAGGTCGCGGAAGACCTCGAGCCGATCGGCGCCGACGTCGCCGCGGTCGACCGCGGCCGTGACGCCGCACCCGGGCTCGGAGCCGTGCTGGCAGTCGACGAACCGGCACTCCTCGGCGAACGGCGCCAGGTCCGCGAACGCGGCCTCCAGCCCGTCGTCGGCGGCCCAGAGGCCGACGCCGCGGATGCCGGGCGTGTCGATGAGCAGCGCGCCCCGTGCCAGCGTGACGATCTGACCGGCGGTCGTGGTGTGGCGCCCGCGACGGTCGCCCTCGCGCACCTCGGCCGTCAGCTGCACCTCACGTCCGGCGAGGAGGTTGGCCAGCGACGACTTCCCGGCGCCCGACTGTCCGAGCAGCGCCAGCAGATGACCTGGTCCGATCACGTCGTCGAGCCCGGCCATCGACCCGGCGTCGTGGGTCGAGATGGCGTGAACGTCGACGCCGGGAGCCCAGCGGCGGGCCTCGGCCGTCGCGGCGTCCACGGCCGAGGCGTCGACGAGGTCGGTCTTGGTCAGGAGCACGATGGGCACGGCCCCGGACTCCCACGCCAGGACGAGCTCCCGGGCCAGCCGCGGCGGGTTCAGGCCGACGTCGAGCGGCTGCAGCACCAGGACGTGGTCCATGTTCGCGGCGACGGCCCTCGACTCCACCGCCATCTGGCCCCGGCTGACTCCCGGCGAGCGACGTTCGAACACGGTCCGCCGAGGGAGGATCGCCTCGATCCGGCCCGCCTCGGCGTCGAGTGCGACGACGTCGCCGACGACGACCCGTCGCGCGGACTTCGCCGCGATCACCAGGTGGTCGTCGCCGGGCCAGCGCGCCGCGGTGATGCCGCCCTTGTCGATGCGCACCACGCGAGCCGCCTCGGTCCCGGCCGGGGCGAGCTGGTCCTCCACGGCGAGCGACCACGCGTCGGCCCACTCCCGGTCCCATCCGGGCGGACGGTCCGGGTGCACCGGGTCGGGGTCATGTGTCACCACCCGGGCAGCCTCGCGCGATGGGAGCGCTCGCCAGGGCCGGCCGTACACTCACGCGCATGGCAGCGCCCCAGGCCCAGGGCAGCCCCTCGCCGTTCCCCGAGGTCCTGGCCGCCATCGACATCGGGACCAACTCCGTGCACATGGTCGTGGCGCGCGTCGCGGGCAACGACCGCTTCGAGGTCATCACCCGCCTCAAGGAGATGGTGCGCCTCGGCTCCGGCCAGGGCGAGATGAAGCACCTCGAGCCCGACGCCATCGACCGCGCCGTGGCGGCGCTGACACGTTGCCGTCAGCTCGCCGACAGCCTGGACGCCACCGTCTTCGCCGTCGCCACCTCCGCCGTGCGCGAGGCCCGCAACGCCTCCGACTTCCTGGTCCGGGCGTGGGCCGAGTCGGGGGTCGACGTCCAGGTCATCTCGGGCCACGAGGAGGCACGTCTCATCCGACTCGGCGTGCTGCAGGCGCTGCCGGTCTGGGACCGCGACATGGTGCTGCTCGACGTCGGGGGCGGGTCGACCGAGGTGGTCTTCGGGCGGGGCGAGGACGTGTCCTACGCCCGCTCGATCAAGCTCGGTTCGCTGCGGATGACCCGGTCGTTCTTCGCCGACGGCGTGGTGTCGTCCAAGGCGGTGGGGGCATGTCGGGACTTCGTGCGCGGGCGGCTGGCGCCGATGCTGCGCGAGGCCACCCATCTCCCGTTCGACGTGGCGGTCGCCAGCTCGGGCACGGCCGAGGCGCTCGCCGTCATGGCGCTGGTCCGGGACGGCGAGACCCTGCCGCAGACCATGAACGGGGCGGTCCTGGAGCGCTCGGCGCTCGGTCGGGTGATCGACGACCTGGCGGGAGCACCGACGGTCGAGGCCCGTCGCCAGCTGCCGGGGATCGACGCGGCCCGCGCCGACATCCTCCTCGGCGGAGCGATCGTGATCGAGCAGATCTGCGACGCCCTCGGCATCGACCAGCTCGTCATCTCGGAGTACGCCCTCCGCGAGGGTGTGCTCCTCGACGGCCTCCACCGCATGCGGGGCGGCAGCCTCCACCACCTGTCGGACCTCCGGCGGGCCTCGGTCGACCACCTGATCGAGCTGTGCGACGACGACCCGGCGCACTCGGTGCAGGTCGCGTCGCTGGCCGTGCAGCTGTTCGACGCGCTGGGGGAGCGGCTCGGCCTGGACGACGCGGACGCCGAGCTGCTGGAGGCGGGCGCCCTCCTGGCGAACGTCGGCCTGTTCGTCAGCCACTCGGGCCACCACAAGCACAGCTACTACGTGATCCGGAACTCCGAGCACCTGATGGGCTTCACCGACCGGGAGATCGAGCTGATCGCCCAGGTCGCCCGCTACCACCGCAAGGGGCGACCCGCCGAGAAGCACGCCGAGTTCGCGGCTCTGTCGGCCGAGGACCGCGAGCGCGTCAGGGCGATGGTCTGCATGCTGCGCGTGGCGATCGGCATGGACCGCAACCACGACGGGGCCGTCGAGAGGGTGGTCGTGAAGGACGAGGGCGACGTGGTCCGCATCGAGCTGGTGGGCGCGCCCGGCGCGGACCTGTCGCTCGAGGTGTACACGGCGCTCGAACGGTCGAACATGCTGGCCGACCAGCTCGGAGCGACCGTGGAGATCGTCGCTGCGACCTGACTCTCCTCGAGCGGCCGGTCCTACTTGCGGGCGATCTGCTCCAGCAGCTCGATCATGCGGTCCTCCTTGGCCAGCTCCTCCTCCTCGGGGGTGGAGAAGCGCTCGCGGAGGTGGTTGATCGGGGCGACGATCAGGAAGTACACGGCTGCGGCCAGGATCAGGAAGTTGACGACCTGCGTCAGGAACGCCCCGTAGCGGATGACGCCGTCGCCGATCGTGAGCTTCAGCTCGTCGAAGCTCGGCTTGCCGATGATGGCGCCGATGAACGGCATGATGATGTCCTTCGTGAGCGACGTCACGACGGCGCCGAACGCGGCGCCGATGATGATGCCGACGGCCAGGTCGACGACGTTGCCGCGGGTGATGAAGTCCCGGAATCCCTTGATCATGCGCGCTCCTCGATCGCTCCGCCCGACGTCAGGTCGCGCGGCTGCTCAATGATGCGCGGTCCACGTTCCCAGGTCGTGGACCCGGCAGTCCTCGCCGGCCCGCCGTGGTCCGCGGTGGTCCGGCGAGCCGACGATCAGTGGATCTCGACGACGATCACGGTCAGCTCGCCGTTGGGCGCGCTGTAGGTGACGGAGTCGCCGGCCTTGGCGCCCAGCAGGGCCTCGCCGAGGGCGGAGGTGGGCGAGATCACGGTCACGCCGTCGGACGCCTCCTCGATGGAGCCGACCAGGTACTTCTCGACCTCGTCCTCGTCGTCGCCGTCGTAGCGGAGTGTGACGATCGTGCCGATCCGGACCTCGTCGGAGGCACCGCCGATCTCCACGATCACGGCCCCTTCGAGGATCCCGAACAGCTGGGCGACCCGGGCCTCCATCTTGGCCTTCTCCTCCTTGGCCGCGTGGTACTCGGCGTTCTCCTTGAGGTCGCCGTGCTCCCGCGCCCGCTCGATGCGGTCGGCCATCTCGATGCGACCGCGGGTGCGCAGGTCCTCGAGCTCGGCGGTCAGCCGGTCGTACGCGTCCTGGGAGAGCTCCTGTGCCATGGCGGAAGAGCCTACGAGCGCAGTGGGGCTCGCGGGTACACTGGCGCCCGTGAGCAGGACGACGACCACCCCCGCGCGATCGGCCCGAACCGCGTCGTCCGGTCCCGCGTCGTTCGGCATCGTGCGGGCCGTCGGGCCCATCGCGATTCCGTAGCGCACGCCGACCCCGGCGTGCGCACCCACCGTCCACCTGCGTGGACGGTTTTCTTTTGTCCCGGTGCTCCTCGGTGGAGCTGACAGTCAGGTAGAGAAGCAGATGACCCACAGGATCGGCGTGATCGGCGGCGACGGCATCGGCCCCGAGGTGATCGCGGAGGCCGTGAAGGTGCTCGACGCCACCGGCGTGGACTACGAGCGGACCGACTACGACCTGGGCGCGCACCGGTACCTGCAGGACGGGACGGTCCTGCCCGACGAGGTGCTCGAGGAGTGGCGCGGCCTGGACGCCCTGCTGCTCGGCGCGGTCGGCGACCCGGCCGTCGGCGTGGCCGCCCCGGCCGGTCTGGTCGAGCGCGGGATCCTGCTGCGGATGCGCTTCGACCTGGACCAGTACATCAACCTGCGTCCGTTCCGACTCCCCCCGAAGGCCGACTTCGAGGTCATCCGGGAGAACACCGAGGGCACCTACGCCGGCGAGGGCGGGTTCCTGCGCAAGGGCACGCCGAACGAGATCGCCACCCAGGGCTCGGTCAACACCCGTCTCGGCGTCGAGCGCTGCGTCCGGTTCGCGTTCGAGAAGGCTGCGGGCACCGAGCGTCGGCACCTGACGCTGGTCCACAAGAAGAACGTCCTCACCTTCGCCGGTGACCTCTGGCAGCGCACCTTCGACGAGGTGGCGGAGGAGTACCCGCAGGTCACCACCGGCTACGACCACATCGACGCGGCGTGCATCCACTTCGTCGAGCGGCCCGAGCGCTACGACGTGATCGTCACCGACAACCTCTTCGGCGACATCCTCACCGACCTGGGCGGCGCCGTCGCCGGCGGTGTGGGGTACGCGGCGTCGGCGAACCTGAACCCGGCCCGGACCGGCCCGTCCATGTTCGAGCCGGTCCACGGCACGGCGCCCGACATCGCCGGCCAGAACAAGGCGAACCCGATCGCCGCGGTCATCTCGCTGCAGCTCATGCTGGACTTCCTCGGCGAGGCCGAGGCGTCGGCCAAGGTGGCCGCCGCCTGCACGGACCCGGAGCGCTACTCGGGGTCCACCACCGAGATCGGCGACGCCCTCGCCGACGCCGTCAAGAACGCCTGAACCGAACCGACCGACAGCCCGGACCGACAACCCGAACCGGCTGGCACAGAAGGAACAGAAGATGCCCATCACCCCGACCGAGCAGATCTGGATGAACGGCGAGCTCGTCCCGTGGGACGAGGCCCGCATCCACGTGCTGACCCACAGCCTCCACTACGGCATGGGCGTGTTCGAGGGCATCCGGGCGTACGAGACCTCGCAGGGTCCGGGCGTGTTCCGGCTCACCGAGCACATCGAGCGGCTCCACCGCTCGGCGAAGATCATGGGCATGGAGCTCCCGTACTCGGTGAGCGAGCTCGTCCAGGCGACCAAGGACGTCGTGCGGGCGAGCGGCCTCCCGTCGGCCTACATCCGGCCGATCGCCTACTACGGCTACGGGGAGATGGGCCTCAACACCCTTCCGTGCTCGGTCGACGTGTCGATCGCCTGCTGGCCGTGGGGTGCGTACCTGGGCGACGACGCCGTCACCAAGGGCGTTCGCATGAAGATCAGCACCTGGCTGCGCCACGACCACAACGCCATGCCGCCGGCGTCCAAGACGACCGGCAACTACGTCAACAGCTCGCTCGCCAAGGTCGAGGCGCTCAACGCCGGCTACGACGAGGCGATCATGCTGAACCCGGCCGGACTGGTGTCGGAGTGCACGGGCGAGAACATCTTCGTGGCCCGCCACGGCAAGCTCGTCACCCCGCCGGTGTCGGCCGGTGCGCTCGAGGGCATCACGCAGTCGACGGTCGCCGCCATCGCCGACGACATGGGCTTCACCGTCGTCGAGGGCGACCTCACCCGCTCGGACCTGTACATCGCCGAGGAGATGTTCGTGTGCGGCACCGCAGCCGAGGTCTCCGCCGTGAACTCGGTCGACGACCGGTCGATCCCGTGCCCCGGTCCGATGACCTCCGCGATCGCCGCGGAGTACGCCAAGGTCGTCCGCGGCCAGGTCGACCGCTACAAGGACTGGGTGGAGCTCGTCTCATGAGCGCGCGCCCGGTGCCCCGATGAGCGGGCTCGACCTCCCCGACGTGGGCGGCGACGTGACCGAGGTCCGCTCCGTCGACATCTTCGACACGACGCTGCGCGACGGCGCCCAGTTCGAGGGCATCTCCCTCAGCGTCGAGGACAAGCTCCGCGTCGCCGAGCAGCTCGACTGGCTCGGCGTGGCCTGGATCGAGGGCGGCTACCCGCAGGCCAACCCCAAGGACGCCGAGTTCTTCCGTCGCGCCGCGGCCGGTGAGCTGCAGCTGTCCACCGCCACGCTGCTCGCCTTCGGATCCACCCGTCGTCCGGCGGGCAAGGTCGACGAGGACCCGACGCTCGCCGCGCTGGTCGCGGCCGGGACCGACACGGTCTGCATCGTCGGCAAGTCCTGGGACTTCCACGTGACCGAGGCGCTCGGCACCACGCTGAGCGAGGGCATCGCCATGGTGGGGGAGTCGGTCCGCTTCCTCCGCGACGCCGGCCTGCGCGTGTTCTTCGACGCCGAGCACTTCTTCGACGGCTACAAGGCCAACCCCGAGTACGCCCTGCGCGTGCTCGAGGCCGCGGCCACGAACGACGCCCAGGTGCTGGTGCTCTGCGACACGAACGGCGGGTCGCTGCCGCACGAGGTCCAGCGCATCACGTCGGAGGTGGCCTCGTACTTCGAGGGGACCGACATCGGCATCCACACCCAGAACGACTCGGGATGCGCGGTGGCCAACTCCGTCGCCGCCGTGCTCGGCGGCGCCAGCCAGGTCCAGGGCACGGTCAACGGGTACGGGGAGCGGACCGGCAACGCCAACCTGATGACGGTCATCCCCGACCTGACGCTCAAGCTCGGCATCGAGACGCTGCCCGAGGGGCGGATGGAGCGACTGACGGCGGTGTCCCGCCACGTCGCCGAGCTCGTCAACCTGCCGCCGCACCCGGCCGACCCGTACGTCGGCTCGTCCGCGTTCGCGCACAAGGGCGGGCTCCACACCTCCGCACTCGGCAAGGTCGGCGGGGCGAGCTACGAGCACATCGACCCGTCGGTCGTCGGCAACCGGACCCGGGTCCTGGTCTCCGACCTCGGCGGTCGGGCCGGCATGTCCATGAAGGCGGCCGAGTTCGGCGTGGAGCTGGACCAGCGGGCCGCGGCCGAGCTGTCGGAGCGCCTGAAGGTGCTCGAGGCCGAGGGCTTCGTGTTCGAGGCCGCGGACGCGTCGCTCGAGCTGCTCATGCGGCGGGCCTGCGGCTGGGAGCAGGACTTCTTCGCGGTCGAGGCCTACCGGGTGTCGAGCTACCACCGCCAGGGCCTGCGTGCGGTGGGCGACCCGCTCGACGACGGCACGGTGGTGGAGCCGGTGCTGGACCTGTCGACCGAGGCCACCGTCAAGCTCTGGGTGGGCGAGGACCGCCTCCCGGCGGTGGGCGAGGGCAACGGCCCGGTGAACGCCCTCGACGCCGCGCTGCGGGCTGCGCTCAACGGCCGGTACCCCGCCCTCGACCGGATCCACCTCACCGACTTCAAGGTGCGGGTGCTCGACGGTGCCACCACGCCCGGGCTCAGCGACACCGGCTCGGTGGTGCGGGTGCTGGTCGACTTCACCGACGGCGACCGGACGTGGACCACGACCGGTGTGTCGCCGAACATCATCGAGGCCTCCTGGCAGGCGCTCACCGACGGCATCGTCTTCGGGTTGCTGCACGCCGAGAACTGACGGCGCGTCTCCGCCGTCGGGGGCGGAGAGTTCACCCCGAACGAGGTTCACGATCCCGTCGGCGCACGCCGATGGGAGCGGATGCGCACGCACGCGTCCCGCGTCCTCCGAGCCGTCCTCGCCACCGTGGTCGTGGCGGGGACCCTCCCGCTGCTCGTCCTCGGTGCACCAGCCGTCGCCGAGGCGGCCCCCGGCGATCCCGTCGACTGGGGCGACCTGAGCACGACGGGTCTGACCGACGTCGGCGACGCCGACCCGTCGACGGACCTGACGTTCTACCTGGGCTTCGCCCGCGACCGAGCGGCTCTGCACGCGCTCGTTCGGGCGGTGAGCGAGCCGGCCTCGCCGGACTACGGGGACCGCACGCCGGTCTCGGAGCTCTCCCGCGAGCTCGGCGCCCCGCAGGCCGCTCGCGACGCGGTCGTCGCGCAGTTCTCGGCGCCGGGGATGACGGCGACCGTCGACCCCACCGGCACCTACGCCCAGGTCACGATGACGCTCGCGCAGGCCGAGTCGGTGTTCGCCGCCGACTGGCGGGTGTTCCAGACGACCACCGGCGTGTTCGCGGGCAGCAACCAGCTGAACCCCACGACCACGCCGGTGCTCCCGGCCGCGCTCGCCGGGATCGTCGACCGCGTCCACGGCGCGGTCGTGATCGACCGCGGCGGCGTCGAGCCGCCCACCGCGAGCCCGGTCTCGTCCGCAGCCACGGCGTCGGCCCCGCCCACGCTCATCACCGGCGGTGGTGGCACCGCCAACCGCACCGGCACTCCCTCGGGCTGCGCGGCCGGGACGGCGGGGTACCAGGCGGGGAGCGTGACGCTCGGTCTCACCCCGTCGCAGTACCTGGACGCGTACGGGCTCGACGATCTCCACGCGATGGGCATCGAGGGTCAGGGCACGCGAGTGGCCGTCATCGACGACTCGACGTACGAGCCGGTGTGGCTCGAGACGTTCCGCAGCTGCTTCGGGCTGGCCGACGCCACTCCGATCACCCCGCACGTGATCGGATCCCCCGGCGCGAGCGAGGCCGGAGAGACGATCCTGGACCTCAGCGTCCTGTCGGCCGCCGCCCCGAAGGTCGATCGCTTCGACGTGTTCATGGTCGACCTCTCGCCCTCACCCGAGGTCCTGGACTTCGCCGGGGGGATGATCGGGATGTTCACCGCTCCGCTCGACGCGGCGCAGACCGGCGGGCAGGCGCCCGACGTCATCTCGGCGAGCTTCGGGGCCTGCGAGGGTCTCGCCGCCGACTTCGGCGGCAAGACGGCGGCGGTGTCGATCCTGGAGGACGTCCTGGCCACCGCGGCCGCGGCGGGCATCACCTACGTGGTGTCCACCGGCGACAGCGGCTCGTCCGGCTGCCTCCATCAGTTCGGCGGCGACCCCGCGCTCCTGGCCTATCCGGAACTGACGGTCGAGTCGGTCGAGTACCCGTCGTCGTCCAAGTTCGTGACCGCTGTCGGCGGGACCAACATCACGCTCGACGCCGGCAACGAGATCGTCTCGAGCGGCGTGTGGAACGACCGCACCTTCGGCATCCAGGAGCTGTACGCCGGGACCGGCGGGACCAGCCGGATGGTCGAGCGGCCGTGGTACCAGGACCGCGTGGGCGACTGGGGGCCGACGTCGTCCGGCGGTCGGACCGTTCCCGACATCGCCTCCTTCGCCGACTCGTTCCCCGGCTACCTGATCGTCGGCCCGACCCCGACCACGCCGGCGCCGGTCCCTGATCCGGGTCTGTGGCAGCCGGTCGGGGGGACCAGCGCCGCCACGCCGCTCACCGCGGGGATGGTGCTGCTGCTCGACCAGCTCGCGACCCGCAGCGTCCAGCCCCGGCTCGGGTTCCTCAACCCGCTGCTGTACGACCTGGGTCGGGCGGGGTCGTCGTCCCTGCTCGACATCACGATCGGCAACGACGACATCGCGTCGCTCGGGTGCTGCTCCGCCGCGGCCGGCTACGACCTGGCCACCGGCTGGGGGTCGCCCCTGGCGGACCGTCTGGCCGCGACCCTGATGCCTCCGACCGTCGAGGTCGCGAGCGTCCGGGCGCGGGCGGGCACGAGCGTGCGACTGACGACGACCGTGTCGGCGGTGGAGGGCGTGGCCATGAGCTACGCGTGGGACCTGGACGGCGACGGGCGGACCGACCGGGTCACCACCGTGCCCGAGGTGGAGGTCGTGGCGCCGGCGACCGGTTCCGTCACCGTGGGTGTGGAGGTCCGCACCTCGCTCGGTCGGACGGCGCAGGCGACCGGGTCGGTCACGGCCATCGTGGACGCCCCGCTGGCGCTGGCCGGTTGACGGAGTTGCGGGCCGTGCTCCGGGGCTCATGATCAGGGACGAGGTGCCGACGGAGACGGCATGAACTCGAAGCGACGGACAGCGATCGCAGCTCTCGGCGTGTTCCTCGGGATGGGCCTGGCGGTGGCGTGCATGGCCATCGACGAGTCGTCGAGGCCCAGCTCGACGACGTCGACGTCGACGGCCGGAGCGGACCTCGGCGACCCGGTCGCCGCGACCGACGACTCCGACGCCGACTGGCTGTTCAGCCACACGTCCGACGGCGGGACCATCGCTCCAGGGCCCGACGGGACCGTGGTCCTGACGCTGACCGGCATCGATCCGCACGTCGTGGCGTTCACCGACCGGCCCGACCGGCAGTCCGAGATCCTCGACGTCGCAACTCTCGTGATGGCCTGGCCGTCGCTGTTCGCCGAGTCCGCCCCCAACGCCGTGCTCGTCGAGCACGAGCCGTCGGGGACCGACTCGTCCGTCCTGGAGCTCACCGACCCCGTGCTCGACGGCACGACGCTGCGCTTCACGGCACGGGTCCTCGAAGTGGAGGCCGCCGACGGACCGACCGCGGCCGATGCGTCGTCCACGTCGCCCGCGCCGCCGGCGTCGTTCCGGGCCGCGAGCCTGTTCATCGACGACGTCGACATGGGCGCCACGCAGTTCGACTGCGTCAACGGCGCTGGCCAGCGGCTGAACCCGCCCGGACCCGTGCCGCTCGTGTACCGGCCCGCCGCCGGCTACGCCGCGCTGTGCACCAGCCTCGGCGGCACCGTCATCACCGACTGAGGATCCGATCGGCGCCACCCCGCGCCGGGGCCCGGGGGATTCCTGAGGCGGTCGAGCGGGGAGCTACCTTTCTCCTCGATGGCCGCGCCCAAGTTCGTCCCCACGGATCCCACCGACCTGGTCCGCTCGTACCAGAGCCCGCCCCGGCGGGAGGGCTCCTGGATGGCGGACCGGCCCGGCGAGCTCGGCGGCCGCCAGCCCGAGGGCGAGCGGCTCGGCACCCCCGGCCCCGACCAGGGGTACGCGCTCAAGCTGGCGGAGTCGTTCCGGGGCAAGCTGACGCTGCGGACCGGCGAGAGCGAGTCCGATGCGATCGCCGGCGGGTCCGCCATCGCCATGAAGCGGTCCGGCCTGTTCGGGCGGGCGCCCGTGGTGCACGACCTCCGCGTCGGTCTCGGCATCTGGGGTTTCCTCGACGACTCGCCGGCCGACGAGCTGGTCGCCATCCGGACCGAGTGGTTCGAGGAGGTGCACCAGGTGCACCACTACGAGGAGCTGCGCCGCATCGCCGACGCCGCTCCCGAAGAGCTCCTCCGGCTGCCGCACGGGGCGATCCTCGACCGCCACGCGTCCGACTGGCGCAGCTGCCTCGACCTCACCGTCTGACCGACGGAGGCCCCGGCATGGACGTCCGCCGGTTCCACGTCGAGGGCTACCGGTCGCTGTTGGACGTCGACCTGGAGTTCGGTCAGGTGACGGTCCTCGTGGGCCCGAACGGATCGGGCAAGTCCAACGTCTACAAGGCCTTGCGGCTGATGCACGCGGCTGCGGTCGGACAGCTGGGGCGCACGGTCGTGCGGGAGGGCGGCATGCCCTCGCTCGTCTACGCAGGGTTCCGCAGGGGAGAGCCGCGGGTCGAGATGACGCTCGGGCTCGATGGGATGGACTACGGCATCCGCCTCGCCACGGTCGGCCGGGGCGCCCCCGTGAGCTCGGTGGCGTTCCCGCTCGATCCGGCGGTGACGGCGGAGCACATCGTGATCCCGGGAGTCGGCCGTCCGGTCGAGCTACTCGACCGCTCCGGCTCCATGGCGATGGTGCGTGACGACGACGGACGCCCTGTCACGCTGACCGAGGCGTTCACCTCGTCGGAGTCCGTCCTGTCGCAGCTCCGTGACGACCGACGGTTCCCGGAGCTCCACTACGTCCGTCACGTCCTCGCGTCGATGCGGTTCCACGACCATCTCCGCACCGACGAGGCGGCGCCGGCCAGGGCGCTGTCGCTCGGCACCCGGACGGTCTCGGTGGCCGACGACGGAGCGGATCTGGCCGCTGCGCTGATGACGATCCACGACGAAGGGGAGCGAGGCGTGCTGGCCGACGTCGTGTCGGAGTCGCTGGACGCCGCCCTCGACCTGGACATCGATGAGGCGGGGCATGCCACCGTGTCGTTGGTCCGGGACGACATCATCCTCAGGCTCAACGGGTCGGAGCTCTCCGACGGCCAGGTCCGCTTCCTGTTCCTCGCCGCGGCCCTGCTGTCGCCTCGCCCACCGACCATGATCGTCGTGAACGAGCCGGAGACGAGCCTTCACTCCGAGCTGCTGGCGGGAGTGGCTGCGATGATCGAGACCGCGGCGCGATCGACCCAGGTCGTCGTCACCACCCACTCCGCTGAGCTCGACGAGCGCCTCTCCCGCATCGACGGCACCGTCCGCCACGAGCTGCACGTGCGCGAGGGCAGCACACGCGTGGACTGACCGGCTCAGGCGCTGATGTCGATCGGCGTGCCCATCGGGATCAGGCCGGCGATCTGCTGGATCATGTCGTTCGGTAGGCGGATGCAGCCGTTCGAGAGGTCCTGGCCCACCAGCTCCGGGCGGTTGGTCCCGTGCAGGGCGATCACGGGAACGCCGTTGTCGAACTGGTCGATCGCCTCGCTGTACGCGTTGGTCGGCAGCGCGATCGGGCCGTAGGCCCCCGCGGGGTTGTCCTGCTCGACGCTGTCGGTGATGTAGAAGCGCCCCGTCGGCGTCGGGGTCTCGGGCTTGCCGATCACGACCGGGGTGGTCAGCACGGCCTGATCGCCCTGGTACAGGGTCAGCGTGCGGGTCCCGAGGCGGAGGTCCAGGTGGTAGTCGGTGCTCGACAGCGTCACGTCGGCCGCAGCCACCCAGCCGGGCGTCCCGTTGGGTCGCACGGGGATCTCGACCTGGAGCCAGTCTCCTCGTCGCTCGGTCACGAGCATCACGAACGGGTCGCCCCACGCGCTCGGGTTGTTGAAGCTCCACCCCGACGGGTCGGTGTAGCGGCCCTTGATCGGGTAGTCGTCACGCGGCAGCGGGTCACGGGGCGCCACCACGGCCTGGCTCTGGGCGGGGACCGGGTTGGCCCACTCCTCGACGGGTTCCATGCCGTCCCAACCGTCGGGCGGGGTCGACCGGACCAGGATCGACGGGTAGTTGGCCGTGGCGATCCGCGCCTCGGTGGCGGGCCACGGCGCCACGGTGGTCGTCGTTGTGGAGCTGGCGGTGGTGGGAGGCGTCACCGGTGGGGTGTCGTCGCCGGAGACCACGAGGGCGACCACGATCGCGGCCAGGCCCAGCAGCACGAGTCCGAGCAGGAGGGCGATCCGACCGTTGGACATCCGCCGCTCGGGCCGGTCGCCGGGTTCGACCGGGGCGTCGTCCTGCTCGTACCAGGCCGGCTCGGGCTGCTCGGGTCCGGGCCCGTCGTCGGTCATCGCTGCGCCTTCATCGACCGGACATCGTAGGGACGCTGCCGATCCGGCGCGCGGCAGCCGGTAGCGTGGGCCGCCGTGACGAACCCCGAGCCTGACGTCGGTGGGCCGGTCCGTGTCCGCTTCGCCCCGGCCCCCACGGGCTACCTGCACCTGGGCAGCGCACGCGCCGCGCTCTTCAACTGGTTGACCGCCCGCCACCTGGGTGGCTCCTTCCTCCTGCGGGTCGAGGACACCGACCTCGAGCGGTCCCAGCAGGAGCTGATCGACGTCATCTTCGAGGCGCTCGAGTGGATGGGTCTGGACTGGGACGAGACGCCGGTCCTGCAGTCGACCCGCTTCGACGTGCACCAGGCGGCGGTCGACCGGCTGCTGGAGAGCGGCGGGGCCTACTGGTCGGATCCGGTGCCCGAGGGCGACAGGGAGCGCACCGGCGGTCGACCGTACGACCCGGCGGACCGCGATCGGGACCTCGGTCCCGGCGACGGGCGGGCCGTGCGGTTCCGCACCCCCGACGACGGCACCACGTCGTGGACGGACCTGATCCGCGGTGAGATCAGCTTCGAGAACGCGAACATCGAGGACTTCGTCATCCGGCGGGCGGACGGGTCACCCACGTTCTTCGTGGCCAACGCCGTGGACGACCAGGACATGGCCGTCACCCACGTGATCCGGGGCGAGGACCTGATCAACGTGACCCCCAAGCAGCTGCTCCTGCGGGAGGCCCTCGGCTACACGCAGCCCTTGGAGCTGGGTCACATGCCGCTGATCGTCAACGAGGCGCGCAAGAAGCTCTCGAAGCGCCGCGACGACGTCTCGCTGCTCGACTACCGGGACCGCGGGTTCCTGCCCGAGGCGATGGTGAACTACCTCGCGCTCCTCGGGTGGGGTCTGCCCGACGGCTCCGAGATCCGGCTGGATCCCCTCCGCGAGCTGCCGCCCCTGTTCGACATCCGCGACGTCAACGACTCGTCTGCGTTCTTCGACACGAAGAAGCTCCGGTTCGTCAACGCGGAGCACCTGCGGGCACTGCCCGTCACCGGCTTCGCCGAGCGGTCCCAGCCGTACTTCGACGCCCAGCCGTGGGCCGATCGGTTCCACGCCGGCACGTTCGGCCGGATGGCGGCCGAGGTGCAGACGAGGGTCGAGACGCTGTCGGAGGTCCCCGGCTACGTGGACTTCCTGTTCCTCGAGGATCCCGAGATCGACGAGGCGTCGTGGACCAAGGCCATGGTGGCGGACGCTCCGGCCTGGCTCGACGCCGTGATCAAGGCGGCTGCCGACTGGCCGTGGGAGGCCGGTGTGCTCCACGAGCGGACCTTCGCCCTCTGCGAGGAGGTGGGCGCCAGTCGCAAGAAGTTCCAGGCGCCGATCCGGGTGGCGATCACCGGGCGCAGCGTCGGGCCGCCGCTGTTCGAGTCGATGGAGGTCCTAGGCCAGGACGAGGTGCTCCGGAGGCTCCGGTCCGCTCGGGAGCGCCTGGGTGACGTCGGCTGACGGATCCGGGCCGGCGCGGCCCGCCGGCCGGTCCCACCGTCGGCGTTGGATCCTGCGGTTGGCGCTGGCGGCGCTCGCCCTGCTGGTCCTCTACGTCGGCGTGACGTTCGTCCAGGTGCTGCTGGCCTCCCGGTCCGACGACAGGGATCCGACCGACGCCATCCTCGTCCTCGGCGCCGCCCAGTACGACGGGACGCCGTCGCCCGTCCTCCAGGAGCGCCTGGACCACGCCCTCGACCTCTACGAGGACGGGGTCGCTCCGCGCATCGTCCTGACCGGCGGGAAGCAGGCCGGCGACCGCTTCACCGAGGCCTACGCCGGCTACCGATACCTGGCGGGCAAGGGAGTGCCGGCCGACGACCTTCTCGTGGTCTCCGACGGGTCGTCCACGTGGGACTCGCTCCGGGCGGCGGAGAGGGTGCTGCAGGCCGAGGGTGTGGACCGGGTGACGCTCGTGTCCGACAGCTACCACTCGGCGCGGCTCAAGGGCATCGCCGGAGAGGTGGGCATCGATGCGACCGTGTCGCCGACCGGGGCCGCGCCCACGTTCCCCGAACTCGTACGTGAGACCGGTCTCGTCGCGGCCGGCCGGATCATCGGGTATGGGCGGCTGCTCCGGCTCCAGGGGTGACCTCCGGGGCGGTGCATTAGCGGCGGCTTTACACCGTCTTCACGACTTCTTACGCTTCGGTCGGAGCGGAGGACGAGCGTGCGGCGGATGAAGTTCGTGGTTGCGGTAATTCTGACAGCCGTCGTCGGACTGGGCGGCGTGCCGCTGGTCGCGGCCGCGGACGCAGGTGGAGCGACCGTCCGGGGGATCGTGCGCGATCAGCGCGGGAACCCTGTCGCCGGGATCTGCGTGCGAGCGGATCCGCCACCGCGTCCCGAGGGCGACGGCAGCGAGTGGCCCGAACCGGCACTGGCGACGACCGACTCAGGGGGCCGCTACTCGCTCGGCGGTCTGGGTCAGACCATGCCCTACCGAGTGCGCGCATGGGACTGCTCCGGCGTCGATCGAGGACTGGCGCCGGCCTCGGTCGGCGGGCCGACCGAGGCCATGGTCGAACAGCTGTCACCGGCAGCTGGCTCGGTGACGGAGCGGGACATCGTCGTCGTGGACGCAGCGACCGTCAGTGGCCACGTCACCGTGGCGGGAGGCGCGCCGGCCGGCAACGTGTGCGTCAGCTGGTTCAGCGACAACTGGGCGGCCTCCCAGTCGGTGGATGAGTCCGGCACGACGTCTGCCGATGGCTCGTTCACGATCCGCGGTGTCGCACCGGGTGCCGGAGCCGTGAAGGTGAGCTACTGCGGGAACCCCGATGTGGGTTGGTTCAGCACCCAGTTCTCGGGCGGTGCCCCGACGAAGGCTCAAGCCCTCAGGACGTCGGTCAGGGCGGGCGCACACGTGGTCGACGACGTGATCATCCACCTCGGTGGTGCGACCGGTGGCGAGGTGGTCGGGGTGCCGACGGGCGTGTCGAGCTGCGCGGTGCACATCGACATCGGATCTCCTCCCATCTCCACCGTCGCAGTGCCGGTCCCACTCGACCCTGGCGGTCATGGGGACTTCCGGGCCTTCGGGTTGCCCTACGGGGACGAGTGGGTGTCGCTCTGGTGCGACGGTGTGCGCAGACCCTCCGTCGTTGACTTCCCCAGCGACTTCTCCTCGCCCTTCTGGAGTGGAGCGGTCGACACCAACCCCTGGATGCACACGTCGGCGCTGTTCTGGCGTCTGACGTGGGACGACGTCGGTCCGACGGTGACCTATCGGCTCGACGGCCCACTCTCGTCGAGCGGCTGGTACTCCGGTCCGGTCACTGCGACGCCGCAGTGCAGCGACCCGCACCTGAGCGAGTGCTCGCAGCCCGTGGTGATCCAGACGAGCACGGACCGACCGGTGATCCATGGGGTGGACCGGGCCGGCAACGAGACACGGGTCACGGTGTCGGCGCCCGTCGACCGGGAGATCCCCGACATCGTCGTCGACAACTGGCACACCACCTACACGTACGACGAACGCATCGACATGGTGTGCCGGGCGACGGACGATGCGTCGGGCATCGCGTCGATCGACGGGTGCGGACCACTCCACGGCGTGCCGGCGTCCAGCCTTCCGCCCGGCACCTACACCTACCCGGTCGTGGTCACCGATCGGGTCGGTCGTCAGCGCCGCCAGGACGTCACGTTCACTCGGCTCCCCAAGTACGTGACTACCTGCGATCCGGCTCGACGGGTCAAGCGGGGCCGTCGCTGGGTCACCGTTGCCGGCGCGTGCCGGACGGTGGTGAAGTGACGGCACGTCAGGGACCCGACGGCGGATCTGCACGGCCAACCCGTCCGCTCACGATGGGCCGCAGTAGCCTCCGACACGGCTGCGGGGCGCAGCCGACCGATGGATCGGGGGAGCCGTGAGCTACGTGGTCGACTTCGTGGACGTCTCGACCGAGGGACTCGAGTCCTCGCCGGTGGCCGACGCTCTGGCGGGCCTCCGGGCCAACGAGGCCCGGTACTTCAAGAACAAGTACGACCACGTCTTCACCGTGGAGCCCGCAGCGGAGGCCGCGGCGACGATCGAGCGGGTGAGCCGGATCCTGAAGGAGGAGCGCGACATCGTGATCGCGTCCCCGCCGCTGGAGGCGACGTCGTTCCGGGTGGCCGACATCTCGTTCGACCACGTGTTCTACGAGAGCGGACTGGCCATCAACGTCCTGTGGGAGCTGGCCGACGGCGGCAAGCGCGCCGTCGGCTTCAAGCTGTCGGACGGCATGGAGATCCCCGACGAGCTGTCGTCGTTCAAGTTCGCTCGGCAGAAGTCCAAGCTCGCCGGGACCATCCGTGGGTCGTACTTCGTGATCAAGGGCGAGTACTGACGACCATGGGGTTCCGCCTCCGCGGGGGAGAGGCCTGGCGGGATCCGTGGGACGACTACCGGTGCCTGCGGGACCAGGATCCGGTGCACCGGGTCGACCACCCGGCCAAGGGCTCGTTCTTCGTGCTGTCTCGGTTCGCCGACGTGTTCGACGCGGTCCGCGACACAGCCACCTTCAGCTCGGCGGCGGGGCTCACCCCCGATGCCGACGTCATGGCGTTCTTCGACGGGCAGGCCGCACCGATCGTGATGCTCGATCCTCCGGACCACACCGCGTTCCGGCGCCTCGTGTCCCGGCCGATGACCCCGAGCCGCGTGCAGGAGCTCGGCCCGGTGATCACGCGGTTCGTCGACGACCGGCTGGACCAGATCGCATCGGGCGGTCGCACCGCCGACATCGTCGAGCTGCTGCTCAAGCCGCTGCCGAGCATGGTCGTCGCCCACTTCATCGGCGTGCCCGAGGAGGACAGAGGCCGCTTCGACTCGTGGACCGACGCGATCGTCGCCGCCAACGCCGCGGAGGCGTTGGGCGACGCGACGACCGCCTTCGCCGAGCTGTTCGAGTACGCGTCGGCGCTGATCGACGGTCGGCGCACCGATCCGGGCGAGGACGTGGTGTCGGACCTGGTGCAGGCCGACGTCGACCCCCAGTGGATCGTGGGCTTCGTCTTCACGATGGTCGCCGGCGGCAACGACACGACCACCGGACTGCTCGGAGGTGCCCTCGAGCTGCTCACCGATCGCCGGGACCAACGTCAGCTCCTCATCGACGATCCGGAGCTGGTCGGAGAGTCGGTCGACGAGCTGCTGCGCCTCACCTCGCCGGTGCAGAACCTGGCGAGGACCACCACGTGCGAGGTCGAGCTGCACGACTCGGTCATCCCCCGAGGATCCAAGGTCATGCTGCTGTACGGGTCGGCGAACCGGGACGAGCGGCAGTTCGGTCCGACGGCCGACCTGCTCGACGTCTGCCGTCGGCCCGATCGGATCCTGAGCTTCGGGTACGGGGCCCACCACTGCCTGGGCGCGGCCGTCGCCCGCCTTGCCGCGGCGATCGCTCTGGGGCGGGTCCTGGACCGCTTCCCGCAGTTCGAGGTGGATGCTGCGGCCGGTCGCTATGCGCCCGGGCCGTACGTCCGCCGCTTCGAGTCCCTGCCGTTCCGTCCGGAGCCCTGACGCGCCCGAGCCCGCGCCGGAGCGCGGGAGGTCGTGGTGCGGGCATGGTCGAGAGGTCCACCGGCCGGTCCGGCCCTGATCGGGTCGTGGCCTGGGTTCCGATCGTGGTCGGCTTCCCGGTGGGTCCCGCGCTCAGGCGGGTGCGGGTCGTCGGTGTTGGGTGTGGAGGGTGGTGCCGGTGGGGGTGGTGATGAGGTAGTGGCCGTCGCCGGGTCCGGGGTGCGTGTTCTCTGTCATGGTCCAGCCGTGGCGGTGCACCACGCCGTGGTGTCGGCGGCAGAGGAGCGCGAGGTTGGGTGTTTGGGTGGGTCCGTCGTCGACGTGGCGCACGACGTGGTGGGCGTCGCACCAGTTGGCGGGTGCGTCGCAGCCGGGGAAGACGCATCCGGCGTCGCGGAGTTCGAGGTTGCGGCGTTGTTCGGGTGTGGCGTGGCGTTCGCCGGGTTGGCTGGCGATGGGGTGGCCGCCTGCGTCGGTGATGGTCCAGTTGATCTCGGCGTCACAGGTGAGCAGTTCCCATTCGCGGGTGGCGTAGCGGAGGGTGTGGCCGTCGATGAGCCGGGCCTTCCTGGACCAGTCGATGGGTGCTCCGGGTCCAGGCAGGAGGACGCCGTGGTGGAACAGGTCGGCGAGTTCGGCGCCGGTGGCGTCGATGACGATCGAGAACGACGCAGCGGGGGCACGGCGGCCGGGGTGGCGGTGTGCGGCGCCGGCTTCGGTGAGGTTGAGGAACGCTTGGGCCATCAGCTCGGTCTGCATCGGCGGACCGATGCTCGGGACGTTGTCCTGATCCTTCTGGTGTTCGCGGAACAGCCTGTTGGTCTCGGCTTGGAGGCGGGCGGCGAAGGAGAGGGCGTCGGTGCCGTAGAGGTCGACGGTCGCGGTGACGTGGTCACCGGTCTGTTCGAGTCGGGCGTGGTTGCGCGGCTGGGGTGGTTCGGGTCCGTCGGCATCCGCGAGGCGGGCGAGTTGTTCGGCGTCCCGGGTGAACTGTTTGAACGTGGAACGTTGCCGGCACAGGTCGATGAGCTGGTCCTGGATGCTGGTGAGGATCTGGGCGTTGCGGTCGTTGACCAGGCGGGCCAGGACCCGGACCCGATCGGCTGACACGGTTCCGGCAGCCAACGCAGCAGCGAGGTCGGGGAAGTGGCGGCGCAGCGTGGTCGCGGTCGCCTGATCCGTCTTGACCCGTCGGGGGTCGGTTCCGTGGCGCCAGCCGGCTTCGTTCGCGGTCACATGCCCGAGGCGGCGGTCGGTCAACGAACGGGCGTCGAGCTCCGCCAACATCTCGAACCGGGCCGAGTGCAGCAGCCGGTCCAACGTTTCGAGTCCGTCGAAGCGACCCAGCAGGTCGTCGTCGGACTCCGCCTTCACGTCGACCGCCGCAACGGCACGCACCGCCGCGACTGCGTCGGCCACGACCTCGGGCAGCGTGAACGCGGGGTCGCCGAACTGGTGGGTCTCTGACGGTTCGGATCCTTCCCCGGTCGAACGCATGTTCGAGACCGTACCGAGGGGGTCTGACACTCACGTCGGCCTCGGCAGCAGCCCGGCACCGGATCGGCGCCTCAGCCCTGCGATCGCAGCCACGCGAGCGTGGCGGCAGCGTCCTGGTCGGGTGGGAACACCGGGTACCGCACGTGGGCGACGACCCCGTCGGCGATCACCAGCGTGATCCGGCGGTGCAGAACGAGCCCGCCAGCGGTGAAGGTCGGGAGAGCGAGAGCACGAGCCAGATCGAGGTGGTGGTCGCTCAACAAGGCGAAGGGGATGTGCTCCCGCTCGGCGAACTCGAGCTGCTCGTCGGTCGTCTGGGTGCTGGTCCCGAACACGGCCGCTCCGAGCGAGGCGAGATCCGCGGCGAGGTCCCGGTAGCCGCACGACTGCGGCGTGCAGCCCCGGGCGCCGGGGATGGCGTCCCAGCCGGGGAGGGGAGCGGTGCCCGGGACGCCGGTCCGCGGGTAGGCGAACAGCACCGTCCAGCGGCTCTCGACCTCGGCCAGGTCGATCGCCGTCCCGGTCGTGGCCGGCAGCGGCACCGACGGGACGACGGCGCCGAGGAGGTGGGCCGCCGCACCGTCGTCGACGGGCACCGGCAGGTCGTCGGGCAGGATCCGGGGGTCGTGCGCCACGGGATCGATCGTACGGTCGAGGCCGACGCCGCCCCAGCGGTTTCCGACGCAGGACCGCACCTGGTGTCGCTCGACGGTGGGTCCGCAGGGAGAGCGCCGGCCTGAGGGTGTCGGCCCGTGCACCCACTACTCTGACCGAGGTCCGACTCACGAGATCGAGGGCGCCCGATGGACGGATTGCCGGAGCTCCACGAACCGCTCGTCGTGCGGGTCCGAGGGTCGCAGGCCGAGATGGGTCGACAGTTCGGCGAGCTCAGCGCCCGTGCCGGTGGCAACGACGCCGCAGCCGACCTGTACGTGGGCCCGCCGACGATGGCGGCCCGCATCCTTGCCGCCGGGTTCCCGTACCGGGCCCGGGCATCGTTCGAGCGGGCGGCGGACCTCGTCCTCGGCGTCCAGCGCCGACGGCTCACCCGTCGCCGGCGGCGTCAGTTCCCCGAGTACTCCACCCGCACCGACGCGGGGTGGGCGGCGCTCGGCCGTCCCGACGCGGACCCGAGCGCCGTGTTCGTCATGGACGCCGTGCAGAACGCCGTCGGCCTCGTCAGCCGGACGGGGATGTTCGACGGCCACGGTGCGCCGGCGGTCCCCTCGTGCTCGAGCGTGGCGACGTGGGGGAGCGCCACGACCGACGGGTCGCTGCTCCACGCCCGCAACTTCGACTTCCCCGGCGCGGCCATCTGGGACCTGGCGCCGACGATGGCCTTCTGCGAACCGACCGACGGCCTGCGCTACGGCTTCGTGACCACGCGGGGGATCGACGCTCCGGGCATCACGTGCTTCAACGAGGCCGGGCTCACCCTCACGGTGCACACGCGCTTCCACCGCGAGGTCAGCTATGGGCGGCCGTCGGTCATCGATCTCGGCCACGAGATCATCCGGACGTCGGCCACCCTGGACCAGGCCGTCTCGGTGGCTCGTCGCCTGGGTGCGGCGTCGACGTGGGGTCTGCTCATCTCGTCGGCCTCCGAGCACGACGCGGTGCTCGTCGAGACGACCGGGGAGCGGGTGGCGGTCGTGCGCACGCCCGAGGGTGCGGCGCACCTCTCGTCGACCAACCGGTACGTCGCCCCGGAGCTCCGCGACGGCGAGGTCACCACGAGCACGGCGTTCGCCGTCGACTCCGACTCCCGGTACGCCGAGCTCGAGGCGTTCGTGGCCAAGCAGGCCGGCGGCATCGACGCCGACTCGCTCGAGGAGCTCCTGGGGGACCACGGCGCGCCCGGTCTGGTCGACCGCCGCGACGACGTGGTGCGCCTGTCGGGGCCGAGCGTGGTGTCGTCGGTGACGGTCGCGTCGATCGTGGCCGAGCCCGAGTCCCGGACCATGCGCATGTCGATCGGGCGGGCACCTGCCGGCTACGGCCCGTACCTCCGGGTGCCGTGGTCGTGGGACGGGCCGGTCGGCGTCGTCGACGACGAGATGGAGGTCGGTCCGACGCGTGGTCGGAGCCATCGCGGCACCCCGCTGACCGACGACGAGCGCCGGACGGCGCACCTGACGAGCGCCACCATCCAGGGAGCGCTGGACCGTCAGCCGCCGCACGTGGTGCGAGCAGGTTTCGAGGAGCTGTGCCACCGTCAGCCGGCCGAGCCCGGCCTGCACACCATGGCGGCGATCCTGGCCGTCCTCGACGACGAGATGGACGTGGCGCTCGACCACCTCGACGCCGCGCTCGAGCTGGAGGCCACGCCGGTGCTGCGGGCGCGTGTGCTCCTGCTGCGCTCCCGTGTCCGCAGCGTGGTCGGTCGGACGGTCGACGCGGACGCCGACAGGGCCGAGCTGGCTGCGATCACCGACCCGTCGGCCGCCGATGCCCGGGCGGCCGCGGCGGAGGAGGCCCGACGCCCGCTGTCGCGCCGGCGGCTGCGGTTGATGTCGCCCGACGTGATGCTCTTCGACCTGCACGCCTGACCGGCGCTCGGCCCAGCGGTCGTGTGCGCCGCCGACCGGCCGGCACGGGCGAGGAGGTCGGGCGAGGAGGTCGGGCGCGCTCAGGTCTGGTCGAGCGTCAGGCGCACGGTGCGACCGTCCAGCTCGTCGGCGGTGAGCGTCCGGGTCGGGACGCCCGGGATCGAGTACGGAGCGAGGGCCACCGTCACCCGACCCGGCTGCGCCTCCTGGACGACGACGACCTCGTCGGTGCCCTCGATGTCATCGACCAGCCGCCAGCGTTCGGCCAGGGACGCAAGACCCCGCGTCGACACGTCGACCTCGGCCCAGGACCGATCGGCGTGCTCTCCGAGGAGACCACCGAACACGGTGAGGGCGCGCCAGCGGCCGTCGCGCTCCTCGACGTAGCCGCAGAGCTCGTCGTCGCCGTCGCGTCGGATCTCGATCACACCGCATCCTGCCCGCGTCCGCCGGGCGTGGTCGTGGCGATTCCGACGCGTCATGCTGGCCCGATGACCGCCGCGGCTCCGCCCTCGTTCCTGCCGACCACCTACTCCACCGGCGGGCTGGTGGCGTCGGTGGACCACCTGGCGTCGTCGGCGGGAGCCCAGGTCCTGGCCGATGGGGGGAGCGCCGCGGACGCAGCGATCGCGGCGAACGCCGTGCTGGCCGTCACGGCGCCGCACATGTGCGGGCTCGGCGGGGACCTCTTCGCCCTGGTGCACTCCGGACCCGGTGCACCGGACGTGATCGACGCAGCGGGTCGGGCCGGCTCCGGTGCCGACCCCGATCGACTCAGGTCGGCCGGTCACCGCCAGATGCCGATCCGCGGCGACGTCGCCTCGGCCCCGGTCCCCGGTTGCGTCGACGGGTGGGTCGCGCTGCACGAGCGCCACGGCCGCCGTCCGCTCGCCGACGTCCTTGCACCGGCCATCCGCCTGGCACGCGACGGGTTCCCGACCTCGCCGCTCCTGGCGTTCATGCTGCACACGCTCGAACCGCTGGTCGGCTGCGACGAGCTGGCCGTCCCCCGGCCCGACACGGGAGAGGTCCTCCGTCGGCCCGATCTGGCGGGGACGCTCACGGAGATCGCCGAGGGAGGGCGGGCGGCGTTCTACGAGGGCCGCTTCGGAGAGGCGTTGCTGGAGGTCGGGCGGGGGGAGTACTCGGAGGCCGATCTCCGTCAGGTCCAGTCGCGGTGGGTGGAGCCGCTCGGGCTGAGGGTGTGGGGCCACGACGTGTGGACGCCACCGCCCACCTCGTCGGGGTACCTGATCCTGGCCGCGGCACGGATCGCCGAGCTGTGCGGAATGGGCGGCGGTGGGGACGAGATCGATCCGGGCGACCCGGCGTGGGCGCATCTGCTGGTCGAGGCCGCTCGGCTGGCGGGCCACGACCGACCCGACGTGCTCCACGACGGCGCCGACGGCCGCGACCTGCTCGACGAGTCGGTCCTGGCCGAGCGGGCGGAGAGCTTCCGTCCCGGCTCCGTCGCCCGCCTGGGAGGCGCGACCCGACTCGGGGACACGATGTACCTGTGCGCGGTGGACGCCGACGGGCTGGCCGTCAGCCTGATCCAGTCCAACGCCAAGGACTTCGGCTGCCACGTGGCGGTGCCCGGCACCGGTGTGCTCCTGCACAACCGCGGCCTGGGGTTCTCCCTCGAGCCCGGTCACCCCGCCGAGTACGGCCCCGGGCGTCGACCGCCGCACACCCTGTCCCCGGCGCTCGTGACACGGACCGACGGGTCGCTCCGGTCGGTGCTCGGCACCATGGGAGGCGACTCCCAGCCGCAGGTGGTCCTGCAGATGCTGGCTCGACTGCTGGTCGGCGGCGAGGACGCCGGTGACGTCATCACCGCCGGGCGGTTCGTGCTGGCGCCCGCGACGCCCGGGACCGGCTTCGACACGTGGGCCGATCCCGACGACCAGGTGGTCCGCATCGAGTCGCACTCGCCTGAGTCCTGGGCGGCAGGGCTGAGCCGGCTCGGGCACCGGGTCGAGATCGCAGGGTTCGACCCCGCCGGGTTCGGTCACGCCCAGCTCATCGAGGTGCGACCCGACGGCGTCCGTGCCGGTGCGGCCGACCCGAGGTCGATGGTCGGCGCAGCGATCGCGTCGACGTGAGGCGTGGGTCGCTGCGTGGGTCGCGGAAGGTGGAGGAGCCGGGGCGGTAGCGTCGCGACGTGGAGCTCCTTCCGTCCGACCCCCGTCGCAGCGTGACGGGACGACACGACCACCGCGGCGACGACACCGCCGTGGAGGGCAGCACGGATGTCACGAGGAGCGTGGCCGTCGCCGGCAGCTCCGCCGTCGCGTCCAGCGCCGCGGTGTCGGGCAGCGTCAACGTCACCGGCAGTGTCGGGGTCGCGTGCAGCGCGACGACGGTGGCGAGCGCGGCCGTGGCGGGCAGCGTGGCCACGGCGGGCAGCGTGGCGGTCGCCGGAAGCGCGGCGACCGCAGGGAGCGCAGCGGTGGCCGGCAGCGTGGCGACCGCCGGGAGCCTGGCCGTGATCTGCAGCCTCCTGACCGTGCTCGGTCTGGACGTGCGCCAGTGCCTGGCCACCTTCGCCTGCGCCCGATGCCGGCGTTGCGTCGGGTGCGTCGGCTGCGTGGACTGCGTCGGTTGTGTGGGGTGCGTCGGGTGCGTCGGCCTCCGCGGGGCGGTCGGCAAGGTCGGAGTGGTCGCAACGAGCTGACGTCCGCCACGATCCGGACCAGCGGGCGCTGCTGACGGGGAGGGTGTCGGGTAGGTGGTCGTCCATGGAGAACGACGACCGCCAGCACCCCACCGGCCCTCACGACAGCTCCACGTCGCGGGACGACGCCCTGCCCGACAACGACGCCCGGTCCGGCGACAATGCCGGGCCCTCCGACGGCTGGACGGTCGCGTGGTTCGCCACCCTCGGCCAGGTCCGGACCGCCGAGCAGACGTTGGAGCGCAACGGCATCGACGCGGTCAATCTCTTCGTCGAGCCCGTGGACTCGGTCCCGGAACGCGCCGACATCGACGACCGGACCTGGGCCTGGATCGGCCGGCGGGCGGTCGTCGGCAGCCTCGTCGGACTGCTCGTCGGAGCGCTGGTCGGCCTGGCGGTCGGTGCTGCTCTCAACGGGGTGGGCAGCACCATGTGGATGTTCGCCCTCGGTGGCGCGGTGTTCGGCGTCGCTCCCGGCTTCTTCTACTGGGTCGGCACCCGCCTCCCCGCGGAGCCCGAGGCGTTCGACACGTTCGCCGGCGACGGGCCGGGCGACAACTGGTTGGCGGTGGTCGGGCCGCCCGAGGTCCGACGCCGTGGCTACGAGCTCCTGCGGGAGATGCACCCGATCCGCCTGGTCGGCGACGACGAGAGCTCACGCCGACCGGCCGGCGAGGGGTAGAGGAGAGGCGTCGGGGAGCGGGATCGACGCCCGTGCGGACGTTCGGGCTGGTCGGACGTCTGCTCCGGAGTCGGGACGGCGCTCAGGGGATCCTCAGGTTGTCGGTGACGAAACGTCAGGTCGTGACGCCGTCGTGCCGATCACCGGGGTGTGGCGCAGCTCACCCGACGATCGATCGCCGATCGCCTCCCCCGCACCAACCCCGACCTCGCCCCTGACGGGCCGGAGCCGGCCGACGGACCGACGGCCGCCGACCGGATCGTCGGGCTCGACCGCGCAGACGATCCGCGACGGGTCGACCCCGTACGACGGCGGGACACGGGGAAGCTCGGTCGTTACGTCGGAGTCCTCATCGCCGCGATCTCCGTCGGTGCAGCGCTCGTTCTGTGGCTCATCGCGTCCGCCCGCACGCCCGACCTGGACCGGGCTCCGAGGACCGGCTCGTTCCTCGGGCTGTGGGAGTTCAGCTACGACCCGCAGGTCCCGGCGCTCACGCTGATCCTCGGCGCCGTCGGTCTCGGGCTGCTCTTCGCTGCTGCGGCCGCGATCGTCGAACGGGTCGTCCTCGACAGGTCCCGGCGCTCCACCGACGCCACCACCAAGCTGCTGGCGCCGAAGTTGGTCATGGCGGAGACACGCGGGGTGTTCGCCGGTCCGGTCACCGTCACGGTCCTGATCCCCGCACACGACGAGGCGGCGTCGATCGGCGCGACCCTCACATCCCTGGCCGCGCAGGAGCCCGCGCCGGACCGCGTGATCGTCGTGGCCGACAACTGCACCGACGCGACAGCGGACATCGCTCGGGCCCACGGCGCCGAGGTGTTCACGACCGTCGACAACACCGAGAAGAAGGCCGGCGCTCTCAACCAGGCGCTCAGAGGCCTGCTCCCGGCTCTCGGCGACAACGACGTCGTGATGTGCATGGACGCCGACACCGTGCTCGACGAGGGCTTCCTGGCCGCCGGCATCCAGCGGTTCACCGGCGACCGGGCGCTCATGGCCATCGGCGGCCTGTTCTACGGCGAGGAGCACCTGGGCCTGATCGGCCAGCTCCAACGCAACGAGTACGTGCGGTACTCACGGGAGATCAAGCGTCGCCGCGGCCGTGTCTTCGTCCTCACCGGGACGGCGTCGATGTTCCGGTCCCGGGCCCTGCGCACCGTCGCGGCGAGCCGCGGGAACGTCCTTCCCGGAGTTCACGGCGACGTGTACGACACGGCGGCGCTCACCGAGGACAACGAGCTCACCCTGGCGATCAAGTCGCTCGGCGGCCTCATGGCGTCGCCGGACGGGTGCCGGGTCGTGACCGAGCTCATGCCGACCTGGCGCACCCTGTGGACCCAGCGGCTCAGGTGGCAGCGGGGTGCCCTCGAGAACCTCGGCGCCTACGGCCCGACGCCGACCATGCTGAGGTACTGGGCGCAGCAGCTCGGCATCGGGTACTCCGTGATCGCCCTGAGCTCGTTCTGGCTCCTGATCGGGGTGACCGCCCTGTCCACCGACCGGTGGGTGTGGTTCCCGTTCTGGCTGGGTGTGGGCAGCATCTTCGTCGTCGACCGGGTCGTGAGCGTGTGGAAGGGCGGGTGGCGTGCCCGGGTGCTCGCCGCCCTGCTGGTGCCCGAGCTCCTCTACGACATGTACCTCGACGCCGTCTACGTGAAGGGCATCGCTGATATCACCTTTGCCCGGACGGCCACCTGGGGTCACCTCACC
>JAEYSR010000227.1 GCA_023434535.1 Actinomycetes bacterium | reverse complement strand
GGATCCCGGCAGACGACGTCGTCGGGGTCCGGCAACGGCAGCAGCGTGTAGGTCCACACCGCCAGGCCGTAGACCGGGATCACGACCAGTGCGACCAGGTCGCTGAGGCCCAGGCGGCCGGATCGGCGATAGCGGAACGCCACCTCCGGCACGAAGACCAGGACTCCGATCACGACGCCGCCGATGACCGCAGCGACCGCGGACGCTGCGTAGGTCCCCATCGGGTGGACGGTAGCGGGCGCTCCGCCCGGCTTGACACGTCAGCCCGCGTGTATGGTCTGCAGACCGATCGATCGTTCAGGAGACAGCCCCATGACGGACCCGGCCCGATGACGGACACGACGGCGCCCGACGCCGACTTCGAGCTCGTGGACCTCACCGACCCCGCGGTCTACGACGATCCGTGGGCGTTCTACGCCTGGCTGCGCGACAACCACCCGGTGTGGCACGACGAGCGGACCGGCATGTACGCCGTCTCCCGTCACGCGGACGTGGTCGAGGCGTCCCGCGACGCCGAGCACTTCAGCTCCGCCAAGGGCGTGCGACCGGTCAACCTGGTGCCGTTGTCGATCGTGTCGATGGACGACCCCGAGCACGCCCGCCAGCGGAGGATCCTGTCGAAGGGCCTCACGCCGCGGCAGGTCCGGACCATGACCGACCACGTGCGGGAGCTCACCAACGCCGTGATCGACGAGGTCGAGTCGAGCGGCGAGATCGACTTCGTGTCCGACCTGGCCGCCCACGTCCCGCTCATCGTCATCTCGGAGCTGCTCGGCCTCGACCCGGCGATCCGCGGCTCGCTCTACGAGTGGTCGGAGGGGATGATCGGCGGCGAAGCGGCTGCCGCGGACGACATCGAGGCGATCGAGCGCGCCGCCTCGGCGTTCGAGTCCTACACGACGCTGGTGTCGAAGGTCCTCGACGAGCGTCGGGAGGACCCGCGTGACGACATGCTGTCGATCCTGGCCGCCGCCTACGACGCCGGCGACCTGACCTACGGCGACGAGATCCGCAGCACCTACGAGGGCGACCCGGAGTCGAGCGGCCGGGTCGTGAACGACCTGACCAACGACGAGCTGCTGATGTTCTGCGTCCTCCTCATGGTGGCCGGCAACGAGACCACCCGGAACGCGATCGCCGGTGGGCTGCGGGCCTTCAGCCAGTTCCCCGACCAGCGCGACCGCCTGGTCGCGGACCCGTCGCTCATCGACTCGGCAGTGGAGGAGATCCTGCGCTGGACCTCGCCGGTGCTGAACTTCACCCGCACGGTGACCGGCCCGGTCACCCTGGGCGGCGTCGAGCTGGGCGAGGGCGACCAGGTCCTGCTGCTCTACCAGGCCGCCAACCGCGACGACCGCGTGTTCGACGAGCCCGAGACCTTCCGCATCGACCGCAACCCGAACCCGCACGTGGCGTTCGGGTTCGGCCCGCACTTCTGCATGGGCGCCAACCTGGCCCGCATGGAGATCAAGGTCGTGTTCGAGGAGCTGTTCCGCCGACTGCCCGACATCACGCTCGTGGACCCCGATCGGCTCCCCGACCGCACGCCGTCCGCCTTCGTCGCCGGGCTCAAGCACATGCCGGCGCGGTTCACGCCCGTCGCCGGCAGCTGATCCGGTCCCGATGCGGACCCACGGCTGGGGCGGCGACCCGCCGGCCAGCGATGAAGAGGCCGTCGAGCGCATCGTCGACGCCGCGACGGCCTGCATCGACCGGGTCGGCGCGGACGTCGACATGGCGACGGTGGCCGGCTCCGTCGGCATCACCCGCCAGACCCTCTACCGCTACTTCGCGAACCGCGACGCACTGATCGCGGAGGCGACGACCCGGGCCGGAGGGCCGTTCGTCGAGCGGCTGATGCGGCACCTGGCAGCGATCGACAGCGATCGGCCGATCGTCGACGCCGTGCTGTTCTGCCTGGACGAGCTGCCACGCGACCGCCAGCTGTCGGTCCTCTTCGCCCCGCGGTCGTTCAACCCGTCGGTGGTGAGCGACAGGTCGCTCTCGTTCACGATGGCGGTCCTCGACGAGCTCCCCGACGGCGGGGGCGTCCCGTTCGAGCAGCGTCAGGTCGTGGTCGAGCTCGTGGTCCGCCTGCTGCAGAGCCTTCTCGCCGACCCCGCCACCGCCGATCGGGACCGCGACGAGCTCCGTCGCTTCCTCGACGTCGCCCTCGGCGGCAGCACGGGCGGCACGCTCAGCCCCGGCGGCGGACGGGCCGCGACCCGACCACGCTGACGCGCTCCATGACGCGGACGTCCGGCCAGTAGTCGCTGCACGCGTAGTGCTGGACCGCCCGGTTGTCCCAGAAGGCGACCGAGTCGGGCTCCCAGCGGAACCGGCACTGGTGCTCGAGCAGCTCGAACGGCCGGCACAGCCGATCGATCAGCTCCCGACTCTCGTCGGGGTCGAGCGGCGTGCCGTCGGCCTCGACCAGGTGCGAGGCGAAGAACCGGTTCACGTAGAGGTGGTCGCGGCCGGTGACGTCGTGCGTGGCGATCACCGGGTGCATCACGGGCGGGTGCAGCTCACGCGATGCGGCGAGGTCCTCCGGGGACATGGAGTGGCCGAACACGTGGGCGAAGTCGTGGACGGCGGACAGGTCCTCGACGCGCTCCCGCACGGCGGGGTCGAGGTCCGCGAGCGCGGCGTAGGCGTCGGAGAACACGGTGTCACCCCCGCTCGGCGGGACCTGCAGGGCGTGGAGGATCGCTCCCATCGACGGGACCTCGCGCCACGTGACGTCGTGGTGCCACCCGTTCTCGTAGCCGCCCACATCCGCCGACTTGGCGAAGCGCACCACCTCGGGTGCCTCGTCGCTGGCCGGCAGGAAGGGATGGACCTCCAGGTCGCCGAACCGGCGGGCGAACGCCACGTGCTGTGCAGCGGTCAGAGGCTGGTCCCGGAAGAAGATCACCTTGTACTCGGCCAGG
The DNA here is from genome assembly GCA_023434535.1 of Actinomycetes bacterium. Lineage (GTDB taxonomy): Bacteria > Actinomycetota > Acidimicrobiia > Acidimicrobiales > Microtrichaceae > Dermatobacter. The sequence continues at coordinate 10,382 of JAEYSR010000227.1, read as the reverse complement.
GCCTGAGCCACCTCCGCGACGACCTCGTCGGGAAGGTCGTCCGAGAGGCGGATGCCGCTCAGCTCGGCGCCGACCGTGGCCGAGCACCGCGTGACCTCGAGGTGCTCCCACGTCAGGGCGTCCAGTCGCTGGCGCTCCTCGGCGAGGTGCCCCACGGGCCCGACGGCGACGTCGCTGCCGGGAAGGCGGACGCGCAGCGCGCCGATGGCGGCGGGATCGGGGCGGCCGCTCGGCGGCGGCGCGTCGTCCGCCGGCCGGTGGCCGCCGGTCGCGTCGTCCGTGATCGGCTCGTCGAGCGTCGTGCTGTCGGTCATGTCGGTTCCCCCTGGTGTCGGGCGTCGTCGAGGAGACCCACGACGAGTGCTCGGGTGGTGCGCTCGAACAGCTCGTCGGCGTCGAAGTCGCCGAGGTCGGGAGCGAGTCGGGCGAGATGTGGATGTGTGGCGTCGTCGATCCGGACGCCGTCGAGCAGTGCCGGGGCGTGGGCCCAGAGCTGTGGCTGCATGACGGAGAAGCCGACCGCGTGCCAGAACAGCGACCGGAAGGCCGCGACCGCGTCCGGCCCATCGAGGCCGGCGTCGACCACTGCGGCCAGACCGCTCTCGGTGAGGCCCATGATCGAGGCGCCCACGGCCGGCCCGGTGCGCAGCTCGGCGATCAACGGACCCAACCCGACCAGGGCGCCACGGACCGCTCCGGCCCAGGCCACCAGGCGGTCCTCGATCGAGGACGCCGCACCGTTGTCGGCGGGATCGTCGAGCACCTGTTCCAGACGTCGCCCGATGACGGCGCCCAGAAGCTCCTCCCGGTTGGCGAAGCGGGAGTACAGCGTCATCGGGTTCACGCCGAGGCGTTCGGCCAGGCGCCGCATGCTCAGCGCCGACACGCCGGAATCGTCGATCAGCTCGGACGCGGCGACGATCACCTCGTCGGGAGTGAGCGACCCTCGCGGACGTCGGGTGACGGTGGGCACGTCTGAAATATACACCGTATGGATGAGTGCGCAACCTGCGCGCGGGTATGTCGCCACCAGCGACACGATCCACCCGGAGATGCCCGATGGCCACGAACGACGACGACCTCATCCACGACGGGACCGACCCGAGCGGTTCCACGATGTCCAACGGCGCTCGCGCCGAGAGCGATCGCAACAGCCTGAGCCTGTCGCCCAACGGACCGCTCATGCTCCACGACGTGCACCTCGTCGACACCCTGGCCCACTTCAACCGGGAGAACGTCCCGGAGCGACGCCCCCATGCGAAGGGCTCAGGAGCGTTCGGCGAGTTCGTGGTGACCGACGACGTGAGCGAGTACACCAAGGCGGCCCTGTTCCAGCCCGGCACCAGCACCCGGATGCTCGCCCGCTTCTCGACGGTGGCCGGTGAGCTCGGCTCGCCCGACACCTGGCGGGACGTCCGTGGCTTCTCGCTGAAGTTCTACACGTCGGACGGGAACTACGACCTCGTGGGCAACAACACCCCGGTCTTCTTCATCCGGGACCCGATGAAGTTCCCCCACTTCATCCGCTCCCAGAAGCGCCTGCCCGACAGCGGCCTGCGGGACGCGACGATGCAGTGGGACTTCTGGACCCACACGCCGGAGTCCGCGCACCAGGTCACGTACCTCATGGGCGACCGCGGCCTCCCCCGCACCTGGCGCAACATGAACGGCTACGGCTCGCACACCTACATGTGGGTCAACTCGGGCGGCGAGCGCTTCTGGGTGAAGTACCACTTCCACACCGACCAGGGGGTCGAGCACATCACCGGCGAGGAGGCGGAGCGCATCGCCGGAGCGGACGCCGAGTTCCACCGGCGGGACCTCTTCGAGGCGATCGAGCGGGGCGACCACCCGAGCTGGACGATGTCGGTGCAGGTGATGCCGTACGAGGACGCCAAGGACTACCGATACAACCCGTTCGACCTCACCAAGATCTGGCCGCACTCGGACTATCCGCTGATCCGGGTCGGGACCATGACGCTGAACGAGAACCCCGAGAACTTCTTCGCCCAGATCGAGCAGGCCGCCTTCGCCCCCAGCAACCTGGTCCCCGGAATCGGCGTGTCGCCGGACAAGATGCTGCTCGGCCGAGTGTTCGCGTACGCAGACGCCCACCGGGCCCGGATCGGGACCAACTTCCACCAGCTCCCGGTCAACCGACCGGTGAACGAGGCTGCCCCGGGCTACACGTTCGACGGCCACATGACCTACGAGCACTCGGGCTCCGCCCCGGTCTACGCGCCCAACAGCTTCGGTCGCGGCTACTCCGACGACGAGGGGCCGGTCGCAGAGGGCTGGGAGGCCGACGGCGAGATGGTCCGCCAGGCGTACGTCCTGCACGACGATGACGACGACTGGGGACAGGCGGGCCAGCTCGTCCGCGAGGTGTTCGACGACGACGCCCGCGATCGGTTCGTCGACACCGTGGCAGGCGCGCTGGACGGCGTCCGCAACGACGTTCTGGAGCGAGCGTTCACCTACTGGGGCAACGTCGACGCCGAGATCGGCAAGCGCATCGAGGCCAAGGTCCGCTCCGATGCGGAGGGCGGTCCGGTGCCCGGCATGGACGACGGCGTGAGCGCCGACGCCGTGATCACCGAGACCCGCTCCGCAGCGCCCGTCGCCGGGAGATGAGGAAGTCCCGCTCGGCGTCGACGGTCGTGAGCTCCAGCGCACGGTCGTAGGCGTCGAGCGCGGCCTCCGTCCGACCGGCCCGCGCCAGGAGGTCGGCCCGGGCCGCGTGGAACGGCTGGTAGTCGGACAGCACCGTCGGATCGATGGTCTCCATCGCCCCGAGCCCCGCGTCGGGCCCGTCCCGCTCCCCCACCGCCACGGCCCGGTTGAGAGCGACGATCGGGTCCGGCCGGAGGGCCAGGAGCTGGTCGTACAGCGCCACGACCTGACCCCAGTCGGTGTCGGCCGCGGTGGCGGCGTCGGTGTGCACGGCGGCGATCGCCGCCTGGATCTGGAACGGACCCGGTCGATCCCGGCGGAGGCAGGCCCTCACCAGCCGATGGCCCTCGTCGATCGCGTCGCGGTCCCACAGCGAGCGGTCCTGGTCCGCCAGCACCACCAACGAGCCGTCGTCGTCCGTCCTCGCCGCCCGGCGGGCGTCGGTCAGGATCATCAGAGCGAGCAGGCCCTGCACCTCGGGCTCGTCGGGCATGAGGTCGGCCAGCACCCGACCCAGGCGGATGGCCTCGTCGGAGAGGTCGACCCGAATCAGGCCGTTGCCCTGGCTGGAGCGGTGCCCCTCGGTGAACACCAGGTAGATCGCCGCCAGCACCGGACGGAGGCGATCGGGCAGCTCCCCGGCCCGCGGGATGCGGTAGGGCGCGTGGTTGTCGCGGAGCTTCCTCTTGGCCCGGACGATGCGTTGGGCCATCGTCGCCTCCGGGACCAGGAAGGCGTGGGCGATCTCGGTGGTCTCCAGTCCGCCGAGGAGACGGAGCGTGAGGGCGACCTGGGCGTCCGGGGCGAGGGCCGGGTGGCAGCACAGGAACATCAGCCGGAGCTGGTCGTCGGGCACCACGTCGACGTACGCGTCGAGCGCCGACATCTCGGGATCGTCGCCGACGTCCATGCGAGCCTCCTGGAGGTTGTGCGCCGCGATCTGCCGGGCGTCCCGACTCGACTCCCGGCGCAGTCGGTCGAGCGCCCGGTTGCGCGCGGTGGTCGTGATCCATGCGCCCGGGTTCGCGGGCATCCCGTCGACGGGCCATCGCTGAGCGGCGACGGCGAACGCCTCGGCCACCGCGTCCTCCGCGAGGTCGACGTCGCCCAGGACGCGGATCAGCGTGGCCGTGCACCGACCGGCCTCGGCGCGGTAGACCGCGTCGAGGCCGGTCGGCCGCGGAGCCGGGCCGCCGTCACTCACCCTGGAACGGGCGCACCTCGACCGGTCCCTCGCACGCCAGCGACGCCCGCCGGGCGTGCTCGAGCGCCGCGTCGAGGTCGGGCAGCTCGAGCACCCAGAATCCGCCCATCATCTCCTTGGCCTCCGTGTAGGGCCCGTCGGTGATGGACACGTCGCCGCCGTCGGACGGGCGCACCACGGTGGCCGAGGACGCCGGCAGCAGCCCGCCGCCGAACACCCACGCGCCGCTCGCCATGGCGTCCTCGTTGAACGCCATCACCTTGGTGTGGAGCCGCTCCATCACCTCGGGTGCCATGGTCTCGGCCTCGTCCGCGTAGTCGTCGTCGTGCCACACAGAGAGCAGGTACTGCGCCATCAGGGTTCTCCTCCGTTCGGCTCGCCAGTCCGTCCGGACCGCCCGAGCGCTTCGATGCTGTCAGACACCTCGACGAACGGGATCGACGGAATCGACAGGGTTCGACAGGAAATCTCGGAAAATCCCTCCGTACCCCCACGCCCGGTCGGGAGAGACTGTCGCTCATGGGGGACACCACCGATGCGCGCCCGCCCGTCCTGGCCGCCACCGGCCTGCGGAAGAGGTTCGACGACACCCAGGCCGTCGACGGCGTGAGCATCACCATCCACCCCGGCGAGAGGGTCGGGATCGTCGGCCCGAACGGCGCCGGCAAGACCACGACCCTGCTGATGCTGCTGGGGGCCATCGAGCCCGACGAGGGCACCATCGACCTGGCCGGGTTCCGCCTCCCCCACGGCCGGAGCGACGCGATGGCGCACGTCGGCTTCGCCGCCGGCTACATCCCCCTGCCGGAGGGGTTGTCCGTCACCGAGACGCTCCAGCTGTTCGGCGACCTCTACGGCGTGGCCGACCCGACGGCCCGTGCGGCCGAGGTGCTGGACGAGCTGCACATCGGCCGACTGGCCGATCAGAGGGTCGAGTCGCTGTCGTCGGGCCAGGGAACGCTCGTGGGGTTCGCCAAGGCGGTGATCCACCACCCCGCGCTCATCGTCCTGGACGAGCCGACCGCCTCGCTCGACCCGGACGTCGCCATGCGGGTGCGGGACCGGCTGGAGCACATGAACTCCGAGCACAACTCCACGCTGCTCCTCACCAGCCACGACATGCGCGAGGTGACCGAGCTGACCACCCGCGTCATCTTCCTCCGCCAGGGGCGGATCATCGCCGACGGCCCACCGGCCCAGGTCGTGTCGGACCACGGCTACGCCGACCTCGAGGCGATGTTCCTGGCAGAGGCGTCCCGACTCCGAGAGCAGGAGGTCTGACGTGGCCACGCACACCGAGCCGGACCGCCCGCGGCTCCTCGCCGAGGCGTCACGACTCCGAGAGCAGGAGGTCTGATGTCCACCACCGACACCGCACCGCGCACGACGGCTCAGCGCCCCCACGGACGGCCTGCGGTCCGACGCGTCCGGGCGATGGTCCGACGCAGCCTGCTGTCGCAGAGCCGCAACCCCGACTTCTGGTTCCTCCTGCTCGTCCTGCCGCTCGTCGACGGTCTCCTCTTCGGTTCGATCGGCGTGGCCTACGGGACCGGCGACGGGCCGGTGGTGCTGCTCGTGACCGGGATCATGCTCTTCCACCTGATCTGGCAGCTGACGCTGGCCGGCTCGTTCGGGCTGCTCGACGAGGTGTGGAGCCGCAACCTGATGAACCTGATCGCCACGCCTCTGACCGAGCGTGAGCTGCTCAGCAGCTTCGGCATCGTCGGCCTGCTGCGCACCGCAGCGTCGGTCGCCGTGATCGGCACTGCGGGCCTGGTGTTCTTCGCTGTGTCGCCGACCTCGGCCGGCGTCGTCCTCATCCCGAGCGCGGCGATCCTGCTGCTCTTCGGGTGGTCCGTGGCGCTCTTCGTGGTCGGCATGACGCTGCAGTACGGCGACCGGGCCGAGGTGTTCTCGTGGGGGACGCTGGTCCTGCTGATGCCGCTGTCGGGGGTCTTCTACCCGGTCGAGTCGCTCCCTCCCGTCCTGCAGGCGGTCGCTCAGCTCGTGCCGCTGACCCACGTGTTCGACGCCGTCCGCACCGGGGTGGAGGACCACACCGTGGCCTGGGGTCAGCTCGGCATCGCCACGGCCGGGACGCTGGTGATCGCAGCAGCGTCGTCGTGGTTCGTCGGCCACCAGCTCCGCCGGTTCCGCCGCAACGGCTGGGTCACCAAGTTCACCTGAGCGACGTCACCGGATCGCTCATCACCCGATCCGGTCGACGCCGTTCCGGTGGGCATCCCCGTAGATTCGTGGGTGACATCCCGATCACCACGTTCCAGCACAGGGGGACACACCCATGGCCATCGACACCTTCTACGCCTACGTCGGCGTCTACGACGACCCTGCCGACGCGCTCGAGGACTACGAGGCGGTCCACGTCCTGCACAGCGAGGCCGGACTCATCGACGCGTACGACGCCGCCGTCGTGGAGAAGCGCGAGGACGGCAAGGTCAAGATCATCAAGAAGCACGAGACGCCGACCCGGGTCGGCGGAGTGCTGGGCGGCGGCGCCGGCCTGGCCACGGGTCTGGTCATCGCCCTGTTCCCGGCCGCGGCCATCGGCACCGGACTCCTCGTGGGTGCCACCGCCGGCGGCGCACTCCTCGGCTCGCTCGCCGGCCACGCCGCGGCGGGCATGAGCCGCAAGGACCTCAAGGAGGCGGGCGAGGACCTCGACGAGGGCACCGCCGGTCTCGTCGTCGTCGCGGTCGCGGACATGCAGTCCAAGGTCGAGCACGCCATGAAGAAGGCCAAGAAGATCCAGGAGAAGGAGCTCAAGGCGGACGCCGAGGCCATCGAGGCCGACGCCGACAGCTGAGTCGGCCGCGACGCCCGCCTGACCGGGGTGTCGCGATCGGGGATCGCCGGCGGCGCGGCCGTTCAGGCCGCGCTGCCGAAGCGCTCCACCCGGATGCGATCGGCTCCGACGCCCCCGGCGATCAGCTGGTCGGTGACGGCATCGGCGAAGCCGTTCGACCCGCACACGAAGATCGCCAGGTCGTCGGGCGGCATCGGTTCGGTCGCGTCCAGGGCGGCGAGGAGGTCCTCCGCGTCGATGTGGTGCGGTAGGCGGTCCGAACCGGGCCACGCCGACCTGGTGGTGAGGATCGTGGTGTAAGGCCCCAGAATCTCGTCGGCGTAGAACAGGTCCTCGGGACCGCGCACCGAGACGACCAGGCGCAGAAGGTCCTCCCGCCCGAGCGTCCGGGCATGGCGCAGCATGCTCATGAAGGGGACCACGCCGGACCCGCCGCCGATCAACAGAGCGGGCGAGTCCGCCCTCCACACGAAGTAGCCGCCGATCGGTCCGCGCACCTCCAGCTCGTCGCCGACCTCGACCACGTCGTTGAGGAACCCCGACACCTCGCCGTCGGGGAGCATGTCCACCGTCAGCTCGATGGAGCCGCCCGGGTCGGGAGCCGAGGCGACCGAGTAGGAGCGCTGGGCTGTGTAGCCGTCGGGCGCCGTGAGCCGCAGGACGTAGTGCTGGCCGGGCACGTGGAGTACCGGCTCCGACAGCTGCAACCGGAAGGTCTTCGCCCGCTCGGTCTCCCGGCGGATCTCGGTCACGCGCGACATCTGCCACGGGGTTCCGCCCGGCCCGGTCCGGTCCACGGTGCGCACGCCCTCAGACATTCGGACACCGGGCGTATCGCTCGGTCGCAGCGCGTTCGGACACGGTCGCACGATAGGCCGACCTCGCGCCGGTCATCGGCAGGTGCTCACGCTGGCGGCTCGGGACGGTCGACCAGAGCGACCAGCTTCTTCGGTGCCATCGCGCAGAAGCTCTCGACCACGAGCTCGTGCACCTCGCTCCAGTCGGTGTCGTCGTCGAGGACGATCCCGATGGAGTTCCGACCCCAGCCGAGGAAGAGGAACGGCGGCCCCAGGTCCCGGAGCACGTCCAGCTCCTCGCCGGTCGAGCGGAAGGCAAGGACGACCGATGGCTCGGCGTCACCGGTCTGCACTCCCAGCACGTGGGCGAACGTCCGCCGGCGGACCATCCATCGGGTCCCGACCCAGGCGCTCTCCTCGTAGGCGTCGGGCAGCGCAAGGCACAGGTCCCGTACCCGGGCCTCGACCGCCTCGGGAACGTCGTCGCTGTAGCGGCGCGACGGCTCCGTCATGACCGGTGACCGCGAGCGCGATCCACCGGCCGCAGCGACCCGGCGTCAATCACCCTGGTAGCGCTCCTCGGTCCACGGGTCGCCGTGGTCGTGGTAGCCGTTGCGCTCCCAGAAGCCGTGCTCGTCGTGGTCCATCAGCTCGATCGCGGACGCCCACTTGGCGCTCTTCCAGAAGTACAGGTGCGGGACCAGGAACCGCGCCGGGCCACCGTGGTCCGCACTGAGCGGCGCTCCCCCGAAGTCCCAGACCAGGTAGGCCTGACCGCCCGTGATGTCGGCGAGCGGGAGGTTGGTCGTGTAGCCGGTGTGGCTGTGGATCATCACGTGCGTGGCGCTCGGCAGGGGCCGGGCGGCGTCGAGCAGCGTGTCGGCCGAGACGCCGCGGAAGGTGACGTCGAGCTTGGACCAGGTGGTGACGCAGTGGATGTCGCCGTTGAAGGTGGCCTCGGGTAGGGCGTGGATCTCGTCCCATGACCAGGTGACCGGATTCTCCACCAGGCCCCTGACCTCGAACGTCCAGGTGGAGGTGTCGAGATGCGGCGTGGCCTCGGCCGACAGGACCGGCCACTGGTCGCGGGCGTCGTACTGCCCCGGCGGGAGCCGCGGGTCACGCTCCCGGCGGCCGGTGAACCCTCGAGTGATCGCCATGACGTCCTCCTGGATCAGAGCCCGGACTCCCGACGCACAACGGCCGGTCGGTCGGCATTCTTCCCGACGGCCGGGGCCCCGGTCTCGAACTGGCTGTCGGATTACCCGTACAGGCCGGGAATCCGACAGCCAGTTCCGGTACCCTAGGGGGTATGCAACAGGTGAATGTGTGCTCCATCACCAGGACGCTGTCGCTGGCCGCGGTCGCCGGCGTCGCCGTCAGCTCGTTCTCGGGCAACGACGTCAACGGACTGATCGCCGCCGTGATGGTCGTCGGCCTGGTCGGCGCGTTCCAGCTGGTGAGGCCGTCGGCGGCCAGCTGCTCGGTCGGGACCCGACCGAGCGCAGACAGGTCACCGCTGCTGGGTCAGCACCCCGACGTGCTCACCGTCCCCGTCGAGCCACGTGCCCGACGCGCACCGACCCGACGCTGAGCCGCGCGATGACCGCGGACCCGGCCGAGGCCGTCAGGCGAGGCGGTCGAGGTCCTCGACGCCGGTCTTCACGTCACACGGCAGCAGCTCGTGCTGGGCGATCCTGCGCCGAGTGAACGAGCACCGAGCCCATCCTGCAGCGGGGCTACTGCCTCACCAGCCGAGTCGCTGCCAACGGCCATCTGCCGTCGGGACCGCCGGTGGAATCCACGAAGCGCATGTGCATGAACCCGTGGCGGTGGCCGGCGGTGTCGAGCCAGTTGCGCTGGCCGGGATCGTCGTGGGCGATCACGAATCGGGCGACCCCGTCGTCGTCGACGGTCGCCGACCTGTTGTTCAGCCACACCTGCCGGCGGGTGTCGAGGCTCTCGGCCCACACGTTGCAGAGCTGGATGTTCCAGTAGGCGCAGTCGGGCGGCCGGAACTCGACCTCGAGCCGCTCACCGGGCCCGAGGGTCCAGTACCCGCTCTGCGCCAGGATGTTCGGATCGCCGCCGATACGTCGCTGCTCGTCGGGATCGGCCAGCGCGAAGGTGTTCGGACGCTCCAGCCACGGTGTCACCCACTCCACGAACCACTGCGACGCACCGAGCGTGTACAGCGCGGTCATGGCCAGTCGGTCCGCGACCTTCGCCGGATCGAGGGGCGGAGGCGGACCGGCGTCGGGCACCCGCTCGATCTCCAGGTCGACCCACTCCTCCACCGCCGGGTCGGCCCGGGTCTGTCGTGCGAGCAGCAACGACGTGTCCTCCGCGAACTGCAGCCAGTTGCCGGGTTGCTCGCGCCGGCTGGCGATGATCTCGAAGCTGCCGTCCGCGCCTGCGATCAGCTCCCTGCCGTGCAGGTGACCCGCACCACCGGTGATCTCCGCGGCTTTGGAGAAGTTCTGGTTCTGCGCGGCGAACGACAGGTACGACAGGGTCCCGACGCGGCCCCGCACGACGTAGTCGAACGACGGGTCGACCGGCGCGCCGATGTAGCGGTTGTCGGGGTTGTCCATCCCGAACCCGTTCGACAGCACCTGGAACGCCGGGTGGCTCGGCGACCGGAGCCCGAACTGCGAGCCGATGGCCACCTCGGTCAGGCGGGCCAGGTACCGGAGCCCCTCGGCCCGATCGAGGTCGTCGAGCTCCAGAGCCGGCCAGTCCAGGACCGCGGAGGCCTGCGACAGGATGTCGGTGAACTGCGTCCACGCCGCATGGGCGTCCGGGGTGTCCATCGGTGAAACGTAGGCCCCGTGGTCGAACATGCAGTACAAATACCCCCAAAGGCCCGGAAATAAACAAACAA
>JAEYSR010000150.1 GCA_023434535.1 Actinomycetes bacterium | reverse complement strand
CGAAGCTGCGCTCGCCGACGGTGTCGACCTCGACGTCGGACGCCTGCAGCGTCCGGGGGCCCATCAGCTTGGCGAGCAGGTGCTCTCCCGCCAGCACCGGCGGGTAGCGCGGCGGGTTCTCGGCGTTGCAGCAGGTCGGCAGGCACTCGACCAGGGCGTCGTAGTCGCCGTCGAGGAAGAACGCCGCCGAGCGCCGGAGCGCGGGTCCGTCGGCGGTGGAGGGCGGCGGCACGACCCGGTGGAGGGTCGATCGCCAGCGGTCGTTGGTCCACTCGGCCAAGAGGTCGCCGAGGTTCACCAGGTAGGCGCCGTCGACGGGGACGACGCCGTGCCAGGCACCGTCGGGCCCGAGCACCTGGAGTCCGGGGACCTGGTCCCCGTAGAGGACGGTGACGATGCCGTAGTCGGTGTGGGCGCCCATCCTCATCTGCTCGGGCAGCGGATCGGGTGACCCGGGGGCCCTCTCGTAGCGGATCATCCGCAGCGTCTCGGTCGGGTGCTGGCACCGCCGGGCGAAGAAGTCCTGCTCGACGCCCAGGGCGACGGCGAAGATCTCGCAGAGCCGCGACGCCAGGCCCGCGACCTCGTCGAAGTACGCGACGACAGGACCGCGCATCTCGGGCAGCGCCTCAGGCCAGCTGTTGGGGGCCAGGAACCGGTGCCGCTCGGCCGCGACGGCAGGATCCGCCTCGTCCACGACGTCACGCCCGATGTTGAACGCCTCGAAGAGGTCCGGCGGCGCATCGGCACCGAGGCTGTACAGGAGCGACTCGGTCCCGAGCGGCGCCCACCCGCGGTTGACGTCGGCCGACGGAGGGAGCGTCTCGGCCTTCGCATCGGCCGGGAGCGCGAAGAACCGGTCGCAGGCGTCGAGCATCCCCTGGATCACGACGGGGGCGACGCCGTGGCCGACGACCTGCATGAACCCGACCCGGCGCAGGGCGTCGTCGACGGCCCGGATCACCCCGATGCGCGCCGCCGGATCCCCGGAGGACCAACCCGAGATGTCGACGACCGGGACGTCGAACGACGCGCCGCCCAGCGGTGCTCCACCCGCAGGATCGGGGCTCACAGGATCGGGGCTCACAGGATCGGGTCGGGATCGCCGAGGTCGCCGAGACCCCGCTCCGCCATCCGCCGGTTGTAGGCGATGCGGCCGGCCTGCTCGAGCTCGAAGGTCCGCTGGGTCCGCTCGCGGACCCGCTCCCAGTCGCCGTCGTCGCGGCAGTACGTGATCAGGACCTGCTTGCCGAGGTGGAGGTGGAACTGCTCGTCGGGGATGATCCGGTCGAAGATCTTCTGCACGTCGACGGGGAGGCGGGGACGGACCTCTAGGAACGCCTGGCAGGCACCGGACTCGCCGGTCACGTTGTGGGCGGCGACCCGCTCGATCGTGTCGGCGCCCGACGGGTACCAGACGTCGAGCCACTCCTCCCACTCGGGTTCGGGCGTCCACCCGTCGAGCGACGTCACGCCCCGTCGGCTCAGGGCCCGCATGCAGTACTCGTAGTGGTTCGCCTCGTCCTCGACCTGCTGTGCGAGCAGCACGAAGGCGTCCCGCTCCGGGGTGTCGGCGAGCCAGCGCCCGATGAACTCTGCGGCCCGCTTCTCGTAGTACGCCTGGAAGGAGAGGTACTCGATCAGCTCCGGCTCCGACATGGGCCGGTTGAAGAACGTCCCGCCGTCGTCGTCGCCCAGCTGGGACCGCTGGTGCTCCAGGTCGAGAATGAGCTCCTGGTAGCGGGCCTCGGCCTCGTCCGGATCCGTCGTCCGGGGTGCTGACGTCGTGGTCACGTGCGGACCACCTCCTCCTCGGTCGCGACCGCGCCCTCCGCCAGCCGGGCGGCGTCACGTTCGATCAGGTACACGTCCCGGCGCTCGAACAGCTCCTCGGCGGCGGCCTGGGCCTGGGCCATCACGTCGTCGACGTCCGCGGTGAGGACGACGCCCGCCTCGACCAGGCGGGTGCCGTCGACCCACACGGAGTCCACGTCGTGGCCGCTCGCGGAGAAGACCAGGTGGGCGGCGACGTTGAACCACCGTCCGTGCAGCACCGGGGTGAAGTGGGGTCGGCGCAGGTCGATGGTGATCACGTCGGCCTTCTTGCCGACCTCGAGGGTGCCGGTGACCTCGTCCAGGCCGAGCGCACGGGCCCCGTCCCTGGTGGCGAGGTCGAGGACGTCCCAGGGGTCGCCGCTCGTCGGGTCCAGCGTCGTCACCTTGGCGAGCAGCGACGCGAACTTCATCTCCTCGACGATGTCGAGGTTGTTGTTCTCCTTCTCCCCGTCGGAGCCGATGCCGACGGCGATGCCCGCCGCCCTCATGTCGGCGACCCGTGCCGGTCCCGACGACAGCTTCATGTTCGAGCACGGGCAGTGGACGGCACTCGTCCCGGTCTGCGCCAGCAGCTCGATCTCCCGGTCGTCCAGCCACACGCAGTGGGCGATGACGGTGTGATCGGAGAGGATGCCCCGGTTGTAGAACTCCTCCACAGGCCGGCGGCCGAACTGGCGCAGCGACTCCTGCACCTCCCAGATGCTCTCCGACGTGTGGGTGTGGATGCCCGTGTCGTACTCGAGGGCGATCTTCGCGGCACGACGGAACGCCTCGGGCGAGCAGTAGAAGAGGTGCTCGAGGCCGACCCACGTGCGGACCCGGCCGTCCGACGCCGTCCGGTGCGTGCGCAGCAGGTCGAGGTTGGTCTCGAGCGTCTCGAAGTAGTCGTAGCCGGGCAGGTCGGCGACGTAGGGCACCAGCGTGGCGCGGATGCCCAGCTGGTCGGCCACCGCTGCCGAGCCCTCCATGAACCGCCACATGTCCATGACCGACGTGGTGCCGAACCGGAGGCCCTCGGTGTAGGCGAGCAGGCTGGCGGCCTTGGCGATCTCGGGGGTGAGGACCTTGTGGGCGGGGTCGACGTAGTTCTCGAGCCAGTCCCAGAGCGACATCGACTCGGCGGTGCCGCGGAGGAGCCCGGAGTGGAGGTGGCCGTTGTGGAGCCCCGGCATCACCGCCATGCCGGTGACGTCGACGACCTCGGCATCGGCCGCGGCCGGATGGGCGTCGACGGCGTCGACCGGGCCGACGGCGAGGATCGTCCCGTCGGCGAAGAGCACCGATCCCGGGTCGAGGACGGTCTTGTTGCCCTCCATGGGCAGGACGATCCCGTTGCGCAGGAGCGTGGTCGACGAGGGTGCGGTCACGTCGATCGACGCTCGCAGCATCGACGGCACCGGTCAACAGACTGTTGATCCGTTTCACGCTCCGTTCACAAGATCGGGCCGTCGACGGCGCCGGACGGTCGCCGAGCGGGAAACGCGCTCGAAGCCGGCGGCTGCCGCCGACAGGATGTCGCCATGGCAACCCCGACCGATCGCGATCTGTCCGCTCTCGGCCACCTCAACCGGCTCGAGTTCGAGAGGACGCTGGCCCGCTGGTCGGGTCCGAGCGGGTCCGTGGTGGAGCGCGACGGCGTGCTCAGCTGGTCCAGCGCGTCCGACTTCCCGGTCATGCTCAACGGGGCCGCCGCCCTGGACCCGTCGGTCGCCGCCGACGACGTCGTCGGGATCGCCACGGACCGCTTCGACGCCATCGGACGCGGCTTCTCCATGGCGTTGCGCGACGGCGACCGGCAGGACGACCCGATCCGGGCCGCAGCGCTCGATGCCGGCCTGGTCGCGCTGTCGGGAGCACCCGAGATGGTCGTCACCGAGCCCGTCGAGGAGCGGGCGCTCGCCGACGGCGTGGAGCTCACCTGGCTCGAGCCGCTCGACGCAGGGTCGACCGCCGACGCCTCGCCCTCGGTCGCGGACTTCGTGGAGGTCAGCGACACGGCGTACCAGAGCCTCGGCATGCCGGCCGGAACGCTCCGCACGGCGGTGGCCGCTCCGCACCTGGTGGTCGCCCCCGGCACCTCCGTCGTGATGGCGACGGTGGACGGCCGGGCCGCCGGTGCGGCCATGGCCCTGCTGAGCCACGGGATCGCCGGCGTGTACTTCGTCGGGACGCTCGAGGCCGCCCGCGGTCGCGGGATCGGCGACGCCGTCACCCGGGCCGTGACGAACCGGGCGTTCGACGACGGCGCCCGGGCCGTGACCCTGCAGGCGTCGGCGATGGGCGAGGCCATCTACGCCCGCATGGGCTACCGCGAGCTGTACCGCTACACCACCTACGTCCGCTTCTCTGCCGACTGAGCTCTCTCCCGCCTGACCACTCTGCCGGCGGCGTTCCCTGCCGGCCGGATCGTCTGGCCGCTGAGGCCCCGGTCAGGGCGCGCCGCAGTCCCGCGCGAGCTCCGACATCCGTCGGGCCAGCTCGACGTCCAGCTCGGTGATGCCATCGACGTCGTGGGTGGACAGGTCCACGACCACCGTGGCGTAGGAGTTCGACCAGTCGGGATGGTGGTCCATCGCCTGCGCCACCGTGGCGGCGGCCGCCATGAATCCGAACGCCCTGGAGAAGTCGGCGAAGCGGAAGTCCCGGTGCAGCGCGCCGTCCACGAGCTCCCAGCCCTGCAGAGCGGCGAGGGCGGCCACGACCTCGTCGGTGGAGAGCGGCGTCGGTCGGGTCACGAACCCAGGCTACGGCGCCGGTCCACCGTGACGGCGGTCACCGCAGCCCGACGGCGCTAGCTTGCGGCGCCATGGAGCTGAGCTGCGCCTTCCCTCCCCGCCCCGACATCGTCGAGCTCGTCGTCCTGGCCGAGGAGCTCGGCTACGAGCGGGCGTGGGTCTACGACTCCCCCGCCCTCTACGGCGACGTGTGGATGGCGCTCGCCCGCTGCGCCGAGGCGACGTCGCGCATCGGGCTCGGTCCCGGCGTCCTCGTGCCGTCGTTGCGCCACCCCATGGTGAACGCCGCGGCCACCGCCGAGCTCGCCCGTCTGGCCCCCGGCCGGGTGGCCGTCGCCCTCGGCACAGGCTTCACCGGTCGGTTCGTGATGGGCCAGAAGCCGATGACGTGGGCCGCGACCGAGCGGTACCTCCGTCAGTACACGGGCCTGCTCCGGGGCGAGACGGTCGAGATCGACGGCGCGGCATGCCGGATGATCCACCCCGACGGATGGGTCGCCGGGCGACCGGTCGACGTCGACGTGATCGTCGGGGCGAACGGACCCAAGGGCCTCGGCGTGGCCGAGGAGATCGGCGCCGACGGCGTGATGTCGATCTTCGGCGCGCAGGAGGGGTGGGACCGCTGCGCGCTCCTCGGGTACGGCACGGTGCTCGACGACGGCGAGGCGCCCGACTCCGACCGCGTGATGGACGCCGCGGGTCCGGGTGGGGCCGTCGTCTTCCACGGCATGTACGAGGCGGGACCGGAGCTGCTCGACGGCTTCGAGGGCGGCCCCGAGTGGCGGACCGCCATCGAGCAGTTCCCCGAGTCCGAGCGTCACCTCCACACCCACGAGGGCCACTTCGTGGCGATGACGGATCGGGACCGGGCGTCGGTCACCGCGGATCTGGTCACCGCGACCACCTGGACCGGCACGGCCGACGACCTGGGGGCACGGCTGGCCGACGTCGGATCCAGCGGCGTCAGCGAGTTCGTGTACGCCCCGATGGGGTCCGACGTCCCCCGAGAGCTCCGGGAGTTCCGCTCGCTCGTCGGCTGATCTCGCCGTCCCGTCGGGAAATCCGGAGGGAGACCGCGAAAGTTCGTGCGGCGCGACCCCTATATCCCTGGGGCTAGAGGTCGAAGAAGGGGTCCTCGATCTGGGGGCGGTCATCGCCTGCGGTGCCGTCGGCAGCGGCGTCGGGGAGGTCCCCGACCCATGCGGCGTAGCCCGACTCCTCGAGTCGGTCCGCGAGCTCCGGCCCGCCGGACTCGAGGATCCGACCGTCGGCGAAGATGTGCACCACGTCGGGGTGCAGCTCCTCCAGCAGCCGGGTGTAGTGGGTGATCGCCAGCACGCCGAGCGGCTCGCCGCCGTCGAGACCCCCGGCGGTCGCGGCCTCGATGCGGCGCGACACGGCACGCAGCGCGTCGATGTCGAGGCCGGAGTCGATCTCGTCGAGCACCGCGATCCGGGGCTCCAGCACGCCGAGCTGCAGCGTGTCGTTGCGCTTCTTCTCGCCTCCGGAGAGGTCCACGTTCAACGCCCGGTCGAGGAAGCGCCGGTCGAACTCGAGGAGGTCCGCCTCCCGCTCCATGCGGGCACCGACCAGGGCGGGGTCGCGACCCGCGGCGGCAAACGCCTCCTGCAGCACCTCCGACATGCGGACGCCCGGCACCTCGGTCGGGTACTGCATGGCCAGGTACAGCCCGGCCCGGGCCCGCTGCCAGGTGGGCAGGGCGAGGAGATCGGTGCCGTCGAGCGAGACGGTCCCCTGGGTGACCACGTAGCCGGGCTTGCCCATGAGCACGTGCGACAGGGTCGACTTGCCGGAGCCGTTCGGGCCCATCACGGCGTGCACCTCACCGGAGCGCACCGTCAGCGTCACTCCCTTGAGGATCGGCCGACCACCGACCTCGGCCCACAGGTCGTCGATCACCAGCTCGCTCATGACGGCACCTCCTGGTCACCGGGATCGGTCGGACCGCCGACGTCGAGCAGCACCCGGCCGTCGACGACGCGGACCGCGTAGGCGGGCACCGGCCGCACCGCCGGAAGGGTGAGCGGCTCACCGGAGCGCAGGTCGAACTCCGAGCCGTGCTTGGGGCACTCGATCGTGCAGGCGTCCTCGTCGACGATGCCGTCGGAGAGCGAGAAGTTCCCATGGCTGCAGGTGTCGCCGATGGCGTACACGTCGTCGCCGATCCGCACGAGCGAGATCTTCCGGCCGGCCACGTCGACCGCCCGGCCCTCGAGGTCGTCCAGATCGTCGAGCGCCGCGACGTCCACCGTGGTCACCGAGGACGCGTCCGCGCTCACGTGGCCACCGTCCGTCCGAGGGCACGGTCCAGGGAGCGATCGAGGCGCTCGGCGACGATCGGGACGAGCGCCGGCACCGCGAACTCGTCGAGCACCTCGTCGAAGAAGCCGCCGACGACCAGGCGGTCCGCCACGCCGGTGGGGACGCCCCGCGACTCCAGGTAGAACCGCTGGTCGGGGTCGACCGGTCCGACGGTCGAGGCGTGCGAGCACCGGACGTCGTTGTTCTCGATCTCCAGGTTGGGCACCGACTCGGCCCACGCCCCGTCGGACAGCTTCAGGTTGCGGTTGGTCTGGAACGCGTTGGATCCCCGGGCGCCCGGGGCGATGCGGATCAGCCCGGTGTAGACGGAGTGCGACGTGTCGGCCACGCCGCCCTTGAAGAGCAGGTTCGACGTGGTGTCGGGCGCAGCGTGCACCTGGAACGTCCGCAGGTCGAGCATCTGCTGGCCCTCGCCGAGGTAGACGCTCGACAGGTTGCCGGTGGCGCCCCGGCCCTGGAGCCGGCAGTCGAGCCGCAGCCTCGCGTAGTCGCCGCCGAGCGCCGCGACGCCGACGTCCAGAGTGGCGTCCCGTTCCACGTCCGCAGCCAGCGACCCCACCTGCCAGACACGGGGTCCGACGTCCTGCAGAACGGCGTGGTGGTACCTCGCCGCGGCCGCGACCGACACCTCGGTCACCGGGGCGACCAGGCTCTGGACGTCGTCGGAGATGTGGACCTCCACGAGCGACGCCTCGGCGTCGGCTCCGAGACGGACCGCGATCCGCGGGAACACTGCGACCGAGTCGGTGCCGACGTAGGACACGACCGCGAAGGGCCGCTCCGCTGCGACGCCGGCGGGGACGTCCAGCACCACCGGCTCGACCGCGAGGGCGTCGTTCCACGCGGCGAAGAGGTCGACCGGGTCGTCGGCGGCATCGCCGAGGACCGACGGCGCACCCACGGCGTCGTCGTGGCTCGAGCCGAAGCGGACCCCGGCGTCCCACGGCGCGCCCTCGAGCTCGGCGTGCACGACCCGCCCGTCGACCACGACGACGACGCCGGAGAGGGGGCCGAGCTCGGAGAGCACGGAGCCGACGGCGGCCGGAACGTCGATCGAACCCGGCTCGACCGGATCCGACGGACCCGCGACGTACCGCGCCAGGTCGAGCTCGGCGATGCGGCTGTAGCGCCACTCCTCCGCCTCGTCGCTGGGCAGCGGCAGCCTCCGGGACGCCTCGAGGGCGACGCGGCGGCGCTCCTGGAGCCAGTCGGGGCCCGAGGCGGGTGCGACGGCGAAGGCCGGCGTCGGCAGATCGGTGTCCGGGAGGTCGGTGTCCGGGGGTGGAGCCACGACGGCAATTTACACTACGGAGGTAGTGGTATTTCCAGCGGGGGCGGGAGCGATCTCAGCGCTTGCGCCGGAAGAACCGCTTCCAGCCACCGGTGGAACCCGACCCCGTCCCGCGGCCCCGCTCGCCGTCCACCTCGGCCCGGACCCTGGGGACGGCGGCGTTCACGATGTCCTCCGCCTCGTCGAGCAGCGCGGCGATCGAGGGGTCGTCGCCGAGACCCTGCGGCTCCGGCGGCGTGGGCGGGACCACCAGCGTCCCGTGGGCCCAGTTCACGTCGGCCATGCGCGGGGTGAAGGCGGGGCAGTCGGCCGGGCAGCGCCACGGAGCCTCGGGGGCCAGGTCGAGGTCGCACTTCCGCACGGTCTCGCCGTTCGGGTAGGTGCGGCTCTCGAAGAACTTGCAGCTCTCCTGCATCGGCATGGCCACGATTGTGCCAGCAGCCGCCGCATCCGCCGTGGCGCCCTCGTCGGGACCGCCGCCGCCGGGACCCGGTCCGGCACTGGGTAGAACCTCCCGTTTCCTCAACGCCGGGCGCTTCGGCGCCGACAACCTCCCCATGACCGTTGCGCGGCCGGACCGATGACGAACCGACCCGACCTCGACGGCGCGGAGCCGGACGCGGGCGGCGCCGTCTCGGTCGACGCGGTCCGCCGGATCCTCGACGCCGCGACGGTGCCGACCGCGACCCTCGACGGAGAGGGCCAGATCGTGTCGCTCAACCCGAGCTTCGCCCGCCTCTGCGGACGCGGCCCGAGCGAGATCGTCGGCCTCCACCTGCTCGCCCTCTGTCCGGGGCGCGACCAGGCCGACGTCCTCTCGAAGCTCGTGCGGATCGTCGGCGGGGTGTCCGACATCGAGCAGGAGGAGCTGCGCGTCACCGGCGGCGACGGCCGGGTACGGACCCTCACCCTCACGCTGGGCGGGCTGACCGGCATCGACGGCCGGGTCGAGCGCGTGATCGCCATCGCCGCCGACCTCACCGACGAGCGACGTGCGCTCCGTCGGCGCCGTCGTCAGGCCGTGGAGCAGGCCCAGGAGGCCGTCGCCGACGAGCAGACCGGGCTCCCCAACCAGCGTGCCCTCCCCGTGCTGATCGGCTCCGCCGTCCGGCGCGCCGCGTCCCACGGCGCCCCGTTCGCCCTGCTGCGCTGCGAGGTGACGAACCTCGACGAGATCGAGCAGCAGCACGGATCGGTGATCACCCGCAGCGCCATGTCGGCGCTCGCCGAGCGCCTCACGCAGCGGCTCCGCGGTGCGGACACCGTCACCCGGTCGGCCACCCAGGCGTTCACGATCATCGCCGAGGACCTCGGTGACGCCCAGGACGCCGCGGGGGTTGCCTACCGGCTCCTCGCCGCGGTGGTCGAGGAGGTCGTCGTCGACGGCCACGGGGTCGGGATCGACATGGTGATCGGCATCTCCGTCGGCGACGGCTCGTCGTCGCCGGAGCAGCTGGTCGCCGACGCAGCGGGCGCGGCGGCCGAGGCGCGGGGCGACGGCGTCGGCGGGTTCCGCATGGTCGACACCCGCTCCGGCTCCGTCGCCTGAGCGACCGCGACGCCCGTCGGGTCACGCAGGCGGGACCCGACCTGTGCTCAGATGGCGTCCGTGTTCCTCGGAATCGGCATCTTCGCAGTGGTCGGACTCATCCTGATCGGCGTGTGGTTCGCCATGCGGGGCCAGCGGCGCGACTACGAGGACACCGGCAACCCCGAGGACGAGCTCACCGACGAGCAGTTCCGGAAGATCGAGTTCGGCGACGAGGACATCTGACCCTCCCACCCCGGTTCTGACGAGATCTCAGCACCGGAACGGTCGCTGCAGCTCCGCGGAACGGGCTGCGCAGGCTCAGCCGACGCTGCCTTCCATCTGCAGCTCGATCAGGCGGGACCACTCCACGGCGTACTCCATGGGCAGCGTCCGGGTGACCGGCTCGATGAAGCCGTTGACCACCATGGACATGGCCTGCTCCTCCGAGAGGCCACGGCTCATCAGGTAGAAGAGCTGCTCGTCGGCCACCCGTGACACCGTGGCCTCGTGGCCGATGACCGCGTCGCGGGCGCCGACCTCCATGTACGGATAGGTGTCGGACACCGAGTCGGGATCCAGGATCAGCGCGTCGCACTGCACGTGCGCCTTGCACCCGTAGGCGTCGGGCTCCACTCGGACCAGACCACGGTACGACGTGGTGCCGCCGTCCTTGGAGATCGACTTCGAGACGATCTTGGACGTGGTCTCTGGCGCAGCGTGGATCATCTTGGAGCCCGTGTCCTGGTGCTGGCCCGCACCGGCGTAGGCGACCGAGAGCACCTCGCCCGACGCCTTGGGCCCGACCATGACGACGCTCGGGTACTTCATGGTGAGGCGCGAGCCGATGTTGCCGTCGATCCACTCCATGTGGCCCTCGGCCTCGACCCTGGCGCGCTTGGTGACCAGGTTGAACACGTTGCTGGACCAGTTCTGGATGGT
>JAEYSR010000096.1 GCA_023434535.1 Actinomycetes bacterium | reverse complement strand
GCCTCGGAGGTGTGCGCCCGGGAGGTCGTGCTCCGGGCCGGAGCGACGCCAGGGGAGCTGCGGGTCGTCGACGACGAGTTCAACCCCCGGGGCGGGCTGTTCGTCAGCGCCGACTACGACCGCGACGTCTGGGAGTCGGAACACCTCGACAGCCACTCGACCGCCACACTCGGCTGGCTGGCCGGCCCGGACGCCTCCGGTCTCCAACCCCAGCTCCGGCTGGGCGCCCGGGTCGACGTCGTGGCCGACGGACAGGTGCGTCGGGGTCGGCTCCACCTGGGCTGGGCCACCGTCGACGGCGTCGACGCGTTCGCATCGGGCGACTGAGAAGCGTCCTCTTCGGCGGGGCGAACTGCCTCTACCGGACCGACGCCGGTGGTCGTATGGTCGACGCGGGAGGACGCATCGATGCGTCCATGAGGAAAGGCGGCACGAGCAATGGGTCTCGTTGTCCTCGTCGTGGTCGGCGTGCTGGTCGCGTCGATCGTCATCGCTGTGCTCCGGAGCTTCCACTCCATCGGGCCGGCCGAGGTGGGACTGGTCACCAAGCGGATCGGTCGGAAGCTCTCCGACGGCCAGCTGGTGGCGCTCCACGGGGAGGCGGGCTACCAGGCCGCGCTCCTGATGCCCGGGCTCCGGTTCAAGCCCTGGCCCCTGTTCCGGGTCGAGAGGTTCCCGTGGGTCCAGGTGGCGCCGGACCACGTCGGTCTGGTGATCGGCCAGGTCGGCGAGGCGCTGCCCACCGGCGCCAAGTCGGCGATCTACCGCAACGAGTTCGGCAACTTCTCCGACCTCGCGGTCTTCCTCGAGGGCGGGGGTCAGCGCGGCGTGCAGCGCCCGGTGCTGCCCCCGGGCACCACCGCACCGATCCACCCCGTCGGGTTCATCGTGATCACCGCGGACGAGGTGTTCGGCAAGGTCGTGTCCGACTCCACCATGAGGGTCGTCGACGCCGTCGAGCCGTCCGCCCTGCGGGTCACCCACATCACGCCCCAGGGCGACCGGGACCTGGTCGGAGTGGTGACGACGCTCGAAGGACCTCCGTCGGGTGACATCGCCAGCCGCATCGGCGGCTTCTCCGACGTGACCGCCATGGAGCAGGCCGGGGGGTCGGCCAGCCAGGTCATCCAGGTGGTGCTGCGGGCCAAGAACGACCTGCACGACAACTACCAGGACTACCAGGCGTTCCTGGACAACGGCGGCTGCATCGGCCTGCAGCACGATCCGCTGCTGTATGGGTCGTACCTTCTCAACCCGTACCTGGTGAACGTGGAGCTGCGGGAGATGCTCGTCGTCCGCCAGGGCGAGGTCGCGGTGATGAAGGCCTACGTCGGCCTGCCGACCGAGGACACCTCGGGCGAGGAGTTCAAGTTCGGCTCGATCGTCAAGCCGGGCCACCAGGGCATCTGGTCGGAGCCCCTGCGGACGGGCAAGTACACGCTCAACCCACGCATCTACGAGGCGGAGATCGTCCCGACGTCGATCCTGACGCTCAACTGGTCCCACGCCACGAGCGACGCCCACAGCCTGGACGAGCGGCTGGCGCCGATCGACGCGAAGTCCAAGGAGGCCTTCACGTTCAGCATCGACCTGCAGGTGCAGATCCACGTCCCCGACACGCGGGCGCCGAAGGTCATCAGCATGGTCGGCACCATGCAGAACCTGGTGAACGAGGTGCTGCAGTCGGCGGTCGGCAACTACTTCCGCAACAAGCTCCAGACGCTCGGCGCCACCGAGTTCATCGAGCAGCGCGACGAGGTCCAGCACGCCGCCGAGACCTACATCCAGTCGTACCTCTCCCGCTACGAGGTCGAGACCCGCGGCGTCTACATCCAGGACGTGGTGTTCCCCGAGGACCTGGTCGAGGTGCTCACCAGCCGGGAGATCGCGGCCCAGGAGCGGGCCACCTTCGGTCAGCAGCGCGAGGCCCAGGAGGCCCGCGTCAGCCTGGAGCAGCAGCGGGGCGTCGCCGACATGCAGGCGCAGCTGGCCCAGGCCAACGTGTCGATCGAGATCGAGACGTCCCGTGCGTCGGCCGCCCGAGCACGCGCCGACGGCGAGGCGGGCGTCATCACCGTCACCGGTGCCGCCGAGGCCCAGCGGACCAGGGATCTGGGCACCGCCGCGGCGGCGGCGGAGGAGGCGCTGGGACTCGCCCGGGCCAAGGGCTTCGACGCGCAGCGCCGGGCGATCGGTTCGGAGCAGACCGCGTTGGTCGCCGCACTCCGCGAGGTGGCCGACGGTCACGTCAAGATCGTCCCCGACATCCAGGTGGGCGGCGACGGGGGAGGGGTGATCGGCGGCCTGGGAGCGCTCCTGATGCGCAACCTGGCCGGTCAGCCGAGCCCCGAGGACGTCATCGACGATGCCGGTGCGGCCGATCCCGGTCCGGTCGCCGACCGCCCCGTCGAGGTCTCGTCGGTGGCGACGAGCAATGGCGCCACCACCGACGAGAACCCCGTCTCGGACGGGTCCTGAGTGGAGCGGGTGACGAGAATCGAACTCGCATGACCAGTTTGGAAGACTGGGACTCTAGCCATTGAGCTACACCCGCAGGCCCTGCCGGAGCAGGGCTCGAACACGGTAGCGCGCCGGTCTGGACCCCGGTGCGCCCGGGTACGGAAGCGGTCGTGAGGACGTCATCGGTTCCGCTTCAGGTCATCCTGGTCGAGGATCGCCCCGACGAGCTGGTCATCGACTGCGTCGTGGCCGAGCGGGTCGTGGTCGGCCCCGGCCGGGTCATCGCCGCCGGCACGCCGTTCACGATCATCGTCGACCCGGAGTCGGTCGTCGGTGGCGCGGGAGCGGCCCTCGAGGTCCTCGACCGCTGGAGCGAGACGTGCAACCCCGTGGAGGCGTCCGGCTCGGTCGAGCTCGGCATGATCCGCCTCCAGTCGGAGGGCCAGGAGCTGGTGCTCGACGTGCCGTGAGGGGGCGTCCGGCCCGTCGACACCGGCCCGC
Source organism: Actinomycetes bacterium (assembly GCA_023434535.1). Classification (GTDB taxonomy): domain Bacteria; phylum Actinomycetota; class Acidimicrobiia; order Acidimicrobiales; family Microtrichaceae; genus Dermatobacter. The sequence continues at coordinate 25,159 of JAEYSR010000096.1, read as the reverse complement.
CGAGGGGAGCGACACGGCTTTCTGGTTCCGCGCGTCTAGCCGGACGTCGCGATGGGTACGGTCCGCGAACCGCTGACGGTGCGGACCGTCGCGGGTCGACGGGAGTGAACGTGGACCAGGACCAGATGGATCGAGAGCGAGTGGACGACGACCGAGCCGACCGGAGCGAGCGGCTGTCGGTCGAGCTGATGGGCGGACCGACGCCGACCCTCGTGGTGGTCGGGGACCTCGACGCGTACACGGTCGGCGTGCTCGAGCAGGAGCTGCGGAACCTGGACGCCGACTCCGAGGTCAGGATCGACCTCTCGGGTGTGGCCTTCATGGACTCGAGCGGCATCCGGGTCCTGGTCCGACTGGACAACTCGCTGCGCGAGTCCGGCCGCCAGCTGACCCTCTCCGCCCCGTCGGCGCCGGTCCTGCGGCTCTTCGAGCTGACGGCCCTGGTGGGACGTTTCCACATCGATCCGTCCGCTCCCTGAACCACCGTTCGGTCCCGCCCGCTGGCTCCCGGCCGACGCCGCGGCGCTAGGTTGGGTCGTGACGGCGACCGACTGTGGCGGCGTCATCACGGCACTGGAGCAGGATGACGGACGGGTTCGCGGTGAAGGTCGACGACGGCGTGGTGCACATCATCGGCGATCTCGACGCCCAGACCTCGAGCCGGCTGGACGAGGTGATCACCGCACTCCTGGACGACGGCGCCGACGAGGTCGTGTTCGACCCGGGCGAGCTCGACTTCCTCGACTCGAGCGGGCTGCGGTCGATGGTCCTGGCCCGCGGGCCCCAGGGCGACGGACGCGTCGTGCTGCGCTCCCCGTCCGCCGCGGTGTCCCGACTCCTCGACATCACAGGTCTGACCGAGGTCTTCGTCATCGAGGCCTGATCGGCCGGGCAACGGTCGGTCGATCGGCCGAGCCCGTCCCGTGCTCGTGGGCTCGTCCCGACGGTCAGTGCTGGACGATCCAGGCCGTCACGATCCCGCTGCCGTTGATGGCCCAGTGCAGGAGCATGGGCGCCAGGAGGCTGCCCGACCTGTTGCGGAGCCACGTGAAGCCCAGACCTGCTGCGGCGGTGGCCGCCACGCTGCCGACGATCGCGACCGGCACGCCCAGGCCCATCGGCAGACCCTTCAGCGCCGAGTTGCTCGCGGCGAGGTCGAGCGACGGCAGGACGTGCCAGAGCCCGAACAGGAGGGCGGCCGCGACGTCGCCACGCACCGCCCAGTTCTTCCTGTGGGCGAAGCGCCGCCGGAACATCGCCGGCAGGACGCCGCGGAACATCGTCTCCTCGGCGAGGACCGTCCCGAAGGGGATCTCCATCCCGACGTAGAGGGCGAGCCCGCCGAGTGTCAGGTCCTTGGCCCGGTCGTCCTGGAACAGCTCCCGGGTGACGGGGAGGAGGCCGCCGATCGCGCAGACGCCGATGACCGCCGCCGCGGCGAGCCCACCCCAGCGGAGTCCGTCGCGCAGCCGCGACGGCGAGAGCCCGAGCTCCGTGAGCGTCGTGCGGCCGTAGCGGCGCGCCACCCACACCAGTGCGCCGGCCACGCCGACGTTCCACGGGATGTACGCCCACGACGGCAGGACCTCGTTGGCGATGACGTTCGAGCCGATGAGGATCCCGACGACGCCGAGGACCGGTCCGGTCTCGGGGTTGGCGTGGTCGGGTCGGTCCGAGAGCGGGTCCCACCACGCCGGGCCGCCGTGATCATGAGGTGCGGTGCGGCCGGCCGATCGATCCCGGCCGGCCGTCGCCGAGTCGTCGGTCACCCGCGTCGCTCAGCCGCCGATGCCGGACTTGCGGAGCCACGCCGGGCCGGCGGTCCGGTCGCCGAGCGACGCCAGCGGCGGCGTCGCCGCGGGCGCGCTCGGGGCCGAGCCGGTGCCGACGTCGGGCGCGGAGCCGTCGTCGCCCCTGTCGAGAGCGGTGGAGGGGTCCACGCTCTCCTCGGCGGCGACCACGTCGCCGCCCTTGATGCGGGCGGCGCGCTCCTTCTCCAGCCGACGGAGCTGCAGCTCGACGCGGTCGAGCTGGTCCTCGGTGTAGGGGAGGCGGTAGCCCTCGGCGACGAACCGGGCCGTGTCGGCTCGGTAGTCGTGACCCGTGGAGCGGAAGTCGCCCGGGCTGTTGCGCATGGCGTTGGCCGCGTCGATCAGCGTCTGGAGGAAGGTCACCACCGGGAACCACCGCTGCCCGGCCGGGACGTTGCGGCCCCGGGGCTCGCCCAGCCAGTCGGGCTGGCGGAACAGGATCGACGGGTCGACGTGGGTGATCGGGTCGTTGTCGTGGCTGAGCTGGACCACCCGCAGCTCGTCGCGCTCCTCGGGCGTCAGCTTCTCCAGCTCCTCCCACCGGTCGAACACGCCGACGGTCCCGGGAGGCGTCATCGCCCCGGGTCGGTCGAGCCCGGCCTTGGACCACTTGGCCAGGTGGGGCATCCCGAACCACAGGGCCCGGCTGATGCTGTAGGAGTCGAAGCCCTCGATGCCGGACTTCATGACCACGTCGGAGGAGGACCAGGCACCGAGGCTCTCGCCGAAGACCAGCACCTCGGGACGGTCCTCGGGCGCCATGCCGAGCAGCCGCTGGTGCACCCCGAGGACGAGGGTGCGGAACTGGCGTCGGCCCTGGCGGACCTTCTGCAGGGAGAGGAACGACGGGTAGCGGCCGTACTGGATGCACACGGTGGCGACGTCGCCGCGGGTGAAGAACTCGGTGGCCTCCTGCACGGTGTGGTCGACCCAACCGGTGCCGGTCGGCGACACGAGCAGCAGGTACTTGCGGTCGAAGGCGCCGACCCGCTCGAGCTCGGCGAGCGCGGTCTCGGCCCTCGACGACGAGTGGATCGGGTGGTCGTTGAACCCGATGTAGATCCGGATCGGGGTCTCCGCCCCGGACTCCTCCAGCGTCTCGTCGATGAGCTCGGGGTCCAGCGCGTCGAGCACGAACCGCCGACCCTGCTGACCGAGCTCGTCGAACGAGGCCAGGCTCTCGGGCGAGCCCGACACCAGGGGGCTCGTCGGGGGAGTGGCGTAGCCCGGGTCGACCTTCTCGTTGGACTTGCCGATGTAGGAGATGCCGGCCCAGTAGAGCCCGGTGGTCGCGCCGGCCCACATGGCGGCGTTGACGGTCCGGGCGAGCACGTTCTTGGTCAGGCCGGGCCCGAAGTACCGGATCCAGCCCTTGCGGGTCATCTTGAACGAGGCGCCGATGCCGGTCCCGAGGGCGGTGATCGCCGCCGTGTCCAACATGGTGCGGGGCAGGGTCAACGACAGCTTGTCGAAGTCGTCGGTGAAGAAGTCCCGCCGCTCGGTGAGGAACCGGCGCGACGCGAACGCCGCGACGCCGACCGAGGCGGTCGTGGTGACGGTCAGGCGACGGAGGCTGCGGGTATCGGTGCCCTCGGTCGGGTCGATCTTGGACAGCACGTCGTAGAGCGCGCCTCCCGCAGCGCCGAACTGCAGGAGCTCCCCGGTCAGGCGGGCGACACCGGCCGTCCAGCGCTGGTCGTCGGGGTCGGGAGCGCTGGCGAGGGCGTTGCCGCCGACGACCATCGCCCCGCGGGCCGCCAGGCGGACGCCGAGCGAGGTGCTGCCGAACGTGACGGTGCTGGTCAGCCGCTCGACGACCTTGCTGACCTTGCGGGCGGCCAGGATCGACAGAGCGCTGACGGCGCCCTGGTGCAGCGACGTGCGCGGCATCAGGGAGGGCTGGACCGAGCGGATGAAGTTGGTCGTCTCCAACGGAGCGCCGGGCGACGACGTCAGCGGTGAGATCACCGACAGGACCGACTCGATCCGGGTCACGGCGGACGACCCGGCCGGAGCGCCCTGCTCGTCGAGGTCGGCGGTGCCGGCCGGGGGCAGGTCGTCCGGCCCGACTCCGGGCGGTGGCTCGATGACGGTCGTGTCGTCGGTCATGCGGGAAGCCTACGGGGATGAGTGGGTTTGCCGGTGCCTGACGGCACGATGGAGCGATGTCCGCCGTGCCCCCTCCCGCCTCCGAGCCCTCGGAGCTCCTCCGCTTCGTCGGCCCCGACACCGACATCATCGTGCCGGGGCCCAACGGGGAGCCGACCGGCTTCGTCGACGCCCTCGAGGCCGCGGCCGACGACCTGCAGGGCGTCCGCGTCCACCAGCTCGACTCGCAGCGGGACCGGACGTACCACACGGGCTGCCACGGCGACCGCCTGCGTCACGTGTCGTACTTCCTCAGCCGGGCCATGCGGCCGCACTTCGAGGCGGGCGGGGTCGACCTGGTGCCCAACGACTTCCACGCCATCCCCGACCTGCTGCGCCGGCGGTGGCGCACCCCGCTGCTGGCCGTCGCCGCGTCGCCGCCCGACCGCCACGGCTACGTCTCGCTCGGGCTCGCCGCGGACTACGCAGCTGCCCTGCTCGGCGAGGTGCCGGTCGTCGTCGAGGTCAACCCGAACCTCCCGCGGACGAACGGACTGCACACGCTGCACCTGTCCGACGCGCTCGGCTGGGTGGAGGTCGACTCGCCGCTGTCGGCCCCCGCGCCGCCCGAGGTGACCGACGTCGACCGGGCGATCGCCGCGCTCGTCGCCGAGCGGATCCCCGACGGCGCCACCCTCCAGATCGGCATCGGTGCGGTGCCCGGACTGGTGGCCGGGATGCTCGGCGACCTGCGCGACCTCGGCGTGCACACCGAGGTCCTCGGCGACGCCGTGATGGGGCTGATCGAGAGCGGGGCGGTCAACGGGCGACGCAAGGCCCGCGAGCGCGGCCTGGCCACGACGACGATCGTCCTCGGCAGCACCGACCTCTACGAGTGGGCCGATGAGAACCCCGGTCTGTTCCTGCTCCCGGTGGACATCTCGAACGACCCGAGGGTCATCTCCCAGCACGACGACCTGTGCTCGATCAACGCGACCCTGCAGGTGGACCTGCTGGGCCAGTGCGCGTCCGAGTCCCTCGGCACCCACTACGTCTCGTCGACCGGTGGCCAGGCCGACTTCATGCGGGGAGCGCAGCTGTCCCGGGGTGGCCAGAGCTTCATCGTCACCCACTCCACGGCGGTGGGTGGGACGGTGTCGCGCATCGTGCCGACCCTGACCCCTGGCGCCGTGGTCAGCGCGCACAAGAACCTGGTGGACAAGGTCGTCACCGAGCACGGCGTCGCCGAGCTCACCGGTCGGACCCTGCGAGAACGCACCGAGGCGCTGATCTCGATCGCGCATCCGGCGTTCCGCGACGACCTCGAGGTCTCGGCCAAGGAGCTGGGGTACCTGTGAGCGGCACGGTCCTGACGCTGGAGGAGGACGCGCCGCCCGCCGCAGCGGGTGCCGCGGTCCAGGCGGTCGCCGCCCACCTGGGCCTGTCGGCCGAGCGCACGACGCGGCTGCGGGCGCTCGTGGAGCAGCTGGTGCTCGAGTCGCTCGGACGCGAGGGAGTCGAGGGGGACCTGGACGTGGTCGTCCGCACGTCGCACGGTCCGGGCCGTCTGCGGGTCCACGTGACCGACCGCCGGCTGCCGGTGGACCCGAGCTCGTCGCGGCACGCGCCCTCCCGACGGATGGCGGCGCTGGGCTTCGCCGACCGGCTGAGGCTCGGTGGCGGTGGCGACGACGGCAACCACGCCTCGTGCGAGGTGGAGATCGAGGAACCGCCCGCGGTCGACCCGGGGTCTCCGGACCCCGAGCCGCCGCGTGCCTCCGAGGAGGAGGCCGCTGCGCTGACGATCCGGCCGATGGAGCCGGCCGACGCCCCGGCGCTCGAGCGCTGCGTCTACCGCTGCTACGGCTACAGCTACCTCGACCCGGTCCTGTACCGGCCCCGTCAGCTGCGCCGGGCGCTGCGGGCGGGGACGATCCGGTCGTTCGTGGCCGTCGCCGCCGACGGCGAGGTGGTCGGACACTGCGCCCTGACGTTCGACCACCCGGACGACCCGGTCCCGGAGGCGGGCAAGCTCGTCGTCGACCCGAGGTACCGCGGCCACCACCTGGCCGAGCGCCTGGCCGCCGAGCGCCTGGAGTGGGCCCGGGCCGCCGGCATGGTCGGGTACTGGTCGGAGTGCGTGACCAACCACGCGTTCTCCCAGAAGGAGGTCATCGGCACCGGCGGCGTCGAGACCGGGCTCCTGATCGGCGCGGTGCCGGCATCGCTCAGCATGAAGGGTCTCGCCAACCACCAGGGCCGCCACACGCTCCTGCCCATGTACGTGCCGGTGGCGGACCCCGGCGGTCAGACGCTGCACGTCCCCCGACGCCACGCCTCTGTGCTCACCGCCATGGTGGCGGCATCGGGACTGGAGCGCGACGTCGTCGTCGACCCGGCGCCGGCTGCGACCGGCACCGGTCGGCGTCGGTCGCTCCTGCACGTGGACGTGGCCGTGCCGGCCGGCACGGCGCACATCCGCGTCGAGGAGGTCGGCGACGACCTCCTCGATCGCGTGGCCGACGAGCTCGAGGGCCTCCAGGCGTTCGAGCTGGGTGCCGTCCACCTCGACCTCCCGCTCGGGGACCCGGCCACGGCGGCGGCGGTCGTCGATCTCGAGCGCCTGGGCTTCTGCTGGGGAGCCTGGGTCCCGTGCTTCGGGACCGGGACGTCCGACGTGCTGCGCCTGCAGCGCACCGGCGACCACGCCGCGGACGTCGACGACGTCGTGTGCGCCCGACCCGAGGGCGAGGCAGTGCGCGACCACGTCGTGTCGGAGTGGCACCGGGTGCACCACGCCCGACAGCCCGGTCGCTGACGGCCGGTCCGGCCGTCCGGCGTGTCACGACGGGAGCGGACCGAGATCCCCGTTGACGGGGAGGCTCAGGCGTCGTGCGGGCGGTTCGTCCAGCCTCGGCCGTGCTCGGTGCGGTACCAGCCGCCGGCGGCGTAGGTCCCGCCGTCGCAGTGGATCGTCGTGCCGGTCACGAACGACGACAGCTCCGACGCCAGGAAGACCGCGGCGCCGGCCGCGTCGGCGGGCTCGCCGAGCCGGCCCAACGGGACCCAGGCCGGGATGCGGGCCACGTCGTCCTCGCTCAGCCACCGGTCGTAGGGGAGCTGCTCGGACCGCGTGACGTCGGGAGCCACGTCGTTGACGCGGATCCCGTGCTCGGACACCTGCAGCGCCAGGCTCTTGGAGAACTGGGTCACGCCGGCCTTGAACGCCGCGTACACCGGATGGCCGGGGATCCCCCGGAAGGCCTCGACGGTGGTCAGGTTGATCACGCTGCCACCCGACCCGGTGTCCGCCGCGGTCGAGATCATGTGGGGGAGCGCGGCGCGGGTGACGCGCAGCACGTGGCCCAGGTTCACCTCGTAGAGGTCGTCCCACTGCTCCTCGGTGGAGTCCTGGAACGCCACGACGGGGAAGAGGAAGTGCCCGACGTTGTTGACGAGGACGTCGAGGCCGCCCATCGCCGACGCAGCGGTCGTGACCATGGCCTCGACCTGGGCGCGGTCCCGGACGTCCGCCGTGATCGCCGTGGCCCGTCCGCCCGCCGACAGGACCAGGTCGGCGGTGTCGCTCGCACGGTCGCCGTCGACGTCGGCGACGCAGACCTCGGCTCCGTGTGCGGCGAACGCCTCGCAGATGCCCCGACCGATGCCGGCGCCGCCTCCGGTCACCAGTGCACGACGGCCCTGCAGCAGCGGGGCGGGCGTGGTCGGGGTCCGCTCGTCCATGCCGGGACGGTACCGCTCGTGGTCGATCCGGACCGTCCGGGAGCAGGTCGACCCAGCCGGCGCGGACCGATCGACCCATGGTCACCGAGGGGTGACCTGGACACACCATGGACCCATGGCATCCGCTCCCGGGAACGAACCGACCGACCTGCGCTTCGACGTCCGGCTCGACATCGACACCGCCGGCCGCCAGGAGATCGTCGACGCGCTGATCGCGGTCGGCTGCGGCCGTCGTGCCGCCGAGGTCCTCGCCGCCACCCTCAAGCCCGTCCCGTCGGGCCCGACCGGCCGATCGCACGACGATCGCCGCCGGACGTCGGTCCCGGCCAGGTGCCGACAGGGGCGACCTGCCGGTCGCTGAGCGTCGGGACGGCGAGATTTGAACTCGCGGCCCCCGGCTCCCAAAGCCGGTGCGCTACCAGGCTGCGCCACGTCCCGTGCCGGCGACACTACTTCCTGTCGAGCCGGCCGCCCGCAGCGGTTGCGGACGGCGATGGGGAGGGCGCTCCGGGGCCGGAGTAGGCTCTCGCCCCTGTGAAAGCCACGCTCGAACCCGTTCCCGACACTCCCGACCTGGAGCCCAAGGTCAAGCTCACCGTCCAGGTGGAGGAGGCCGAGCTGGAGCCGGCCATCGACGCGGCCTGGCGCGAGATCGCCAAGGAGGTGCGCATCCCCGGGTTCCGACCGGGCAAGGCACCCCGCGCCCTCATGGAGAAGCAGATCGGAGCCGGCTACGCCCGCTCCGAGGCGCTCAACAAGGCCATCCCCGAGTTCTACAGCGAGGCGGTCGTCGAGCACGACGTCGACGTGATCGCCCAGCCCGAGCTGGACATCACCGACGGCCAGGAGTCCGGCGACGTGACCTTCACGGCCGTCGTGGGCATCCGGCCCTCGATCATCGTGGCGGGCTACAACGGCCTCCGGGTCGAGGTGCCGAGCCCCGAGGTCCCCGAGGACGAGATCGAGGCCCAGATCGACCGGCTGCGCGGGCAGTACGGGGAGCTCACCGCCGTCGAGCGCGCCGCCGCCGAGGGCGACTACGTCACGATCGACATCTCCGGCACCCAGGACGGCGAGGAGGTCGACGGCCTCACCGCCGACGACTACCTCTACTCCGTCGGGTCCGGGATGATCGCGTCGGAGTTCGACGAGCACCTCGTCGGCGCCTCCGCCGGCGACGTCCTCGAGTTCTCCGCCGAGCACCCCGACCCCGACGAGGACGACGTCGACTTCCGCCTCGTGGTCAAGGAGGTCAAGGAGCGGGTCCTGCCCGAGCTGACCGACGAGTGGGTCGCCGAGGCCACCGAGTTCGAGACGGTCGAGGAGCTCACGGAGGACGTGCGCAGCCGTCTGGCCGAGGGTCGTGAGAACCAGACCCGGGGCGCGGTCCGTGCGCAGGTCGTCAACGAGCTGGCCAAGCTGGTCGACGAGGAGATCCCCGAGGCCCTGGTGTCGGCCGAGATGTCGGGCCAGCTCCAGAACGTGATCATGCGCCTGCAGCAGCAGGGCATCGGCCTCGACGACTACCTCCGGATCGTCGGCCAGGACCAGGACCAGTTCCTCGACGGGCTCAAGCAGAGCGCGGCCGACGGCGTGAAGGCGGACCTCGCACTGCGGGCCGTCGTCGCCGCCGAGGACCTGTCCGCCCCGGCCGACGAGGTCGACCACGCCATCGAGCACATGATCGGCGACGCCGACATCACCCTCGAGGACGCCCGCGAGCAGCTCCGCTCCGGCGGTCAGCTCTCGGCGCTCGAGATGGACCTGGCGATCCAGAAGGCGATCGACTGGCTGGTCGCGAACGCCGAAGTGGTGGATCCTGATGGCAAGGCGATCGACGAGCGGTTCCTGCAGCCGCTCGAGCACGATCACGACGCCGACGACCACGACGGCCACGATCACGGCTGATCGTCCCGCCACCGGGATACGGTGGCATCGGCGGTCGGGGTCACGGCCCGCAGCGGTCGCCGCCACCCGCAGCCGGCGCTGATCCGATCAGCGGCCACCGTCAGAGACAGACCCACCAGCCCGATCAGGAGCAGCCGAGTGCCCCCCATCCAGCCGCAGAGCTACATGGTTCCCAACGTCATCGAGCAGACCAGCCGTGGCGAGCGGTACTCGGACCTGTTCTCGCGCCTGCTGCGGGAGAACATCATCTTCCTGGGCACCCCCATCGACGACACGGTCGCCAACCTGATCTGCGCCCAGCTGCTGTTCCTGGAGTCGGAGAACCCCGACAAGGACATCAGCATCTACATCAACTCGCCCGGCGGCGACATCAACGCCCTGATGGCGATCTACGACACCATGCAGTACATCCGCCCCGAGATCGCCACGCTGTGCTTCGGCCAGGCGGCGTCGGCCGCGGCGGTGCTGCTCGCCGCGGGCACTCCCGGCAAGCGCCTGGCGCTGCCCAACGCCCGCGTCCTGATCCACCAGCCCTACGCCCAGTCGGGCTACGCGCAGGTGTCGGACCTGGAGATCGCCGCGAACGAGATCATCCGGCTCAAGGAGACCCTCGAGCAGGTCCTCAGCCGCCACACCGGCCAGTCCGTGGAGAAGATCTCCAAGGACACCGACCGCGACTACGTGATGACCGCAGCCGAGGCCAAGGAGTACGGGATCATCGACGAGGTCATCGAGGCGCGTGACATCGTCGACAACAGCGGACCCATCGCGGCGATCCGCTGACGGATCGGGCACAATGGTCCCCCACGTCGCGGGCCTCCGCGACGTGACCCACACCTCGACCTCGCTCGACGCACCCCAGAAGGAGCCCGGTGGCCAAGTTCGGTGACGGAGGAGAGCTCCTCAAGTGCTCGTTCTGCGGCAAGTCGCAGAAGCAGGTGAAGAAGCTCATCGCGGGCCCCGGCGTGTACATCTGCGACGAGTGCATCGACCTCTGCAACGAGATCATCGAGGAAGAGCTGGCCGAGACCGGTGAGCTGGTCCTCGACGAGCTGCCCAAGCCGCTGGAGATCTTCGAGTTCCTCGACGACTTCATCGTCGGCCAGGAGCGGGCCAAGAAGATCCTCTCGGTCGCCGTCTACAACCACTACAAGCGGGTCCAGCACGGGGCGACGCGGAGCGGTCCCGACGACGTCGAGCTGTCCAAGAGCAACATCATGCTCATCGGCCCCACCGGCTGCGGCAAGACGCTGCTCGCCCAGACCCTGGCCCGGATGCTCAACGTCCCGTTCGCCATCGCGGACGCCACGGCGCTCACCGAGGCGGGCTACGTCGGCGAGGACGTGGAGAACATCCTCCTCAAGCTGATCCAGGCCGCCGACTTCGACGTGAAGAAGGCCGAGACCGGGATCATCTACATCGACGAGATCGACAAGGTCGCCCGCAAGTCGGAGAACCCGTCGATCACCCGTGACGTCTCCGGCGAGGGCGTGCAGCAGGCGCTGCTCAAGATCCTGGAGGGCACGACGGCGTCGGTGCCGCCCCAGGGTGGGCGCAAGCACCCGCACCAGGAGTTCATCCAGATCGACACGACCAACATCCTGTTCATCTGCGGCGGTGCGTTCGCCGGGCTGGACAAGATCGTGGAGCAGAGGGTCGGCAAGAAGGGCATCGGCTTCGGCGCCGAGGTCCGCTCCGTCAACGAGCGGCGCGAGGGCGACCTGTTCGCCGACGCCCTGCCCGAGGACCTCCTGAAGTTCGGCCTCATCCCCGAGTTCGTCGGCCGCCTGCCCGTCATGGGCGTGGTCGACAACCTGGACCGGGAGGCGCTCATCCAGATCCTGGTCGAGCCCAAGAACGCCCTGGTCAAGCAGTACCGCAAGTTCTTCGAGCTCGAAGAGGTCGAGCTCGAGTTCACCGATGCGGCCCTCGCCGCCGTCGCCGACCAGGCCCTGGCCCGTGGCACCGGTGCCCGTGGGCTCCGGGCGATCCTCGAAGAGGTCCTGCTCGGCGTCATGTACGAGCTGCCGTCCCGCACGGACGTCAGCAAGGTCGTCGTGGACGAGGACTCCGTCCTGGAGAAGGTGAACCCGACGCTGGTTCCCCGCTCCGGCAAGCCCCGCTCCAGCCGGCCCCGTCGCGCCGCGTCCTGAGCGGTCCGCGCTCCGCCGTGGGCATCGTCGAGTCGCTCGACTGGCTGGACTCGCACCTGGACCACGAGTCCAGCTCCGTCGGCATCGCCGCGGGCTCCGTCGAGGGGCTGGGTCTGTCGGCCATGACCGACCTGGTCGCCCTGCTCGGCGACCCGCAGCTCGACGTCCCGACGATCCACGTCACCGGAACCAACGGCAAGGGGTCGGTCACCGCCATGGTGGTCGGCCTGCTGCAGGCCCACGGCCTGAGCGTCGGCAGCTACACGAGCCCGCACCTGGACCGCATCAACGAGCGACTCCGCCGCGACGGCGAGCCGATCGACGACCGGACGCTGTCGGAGGTGCTCGACGGCCTCGCCGCGGTCGAGCCGCTGCTCGCGACGCGGCCGAGCTGGTTCGAGCTGGTGACGGCCGCCGCCTTCCGCTGGTTCGCCGAGGCGCCCGTCGACGTGGCCGTGGTCGAGGTCGGACTGCTGGGCCGCTACGACGCGACGAACGTGATCGACTCCCAGGTGGCCGTCGTGACCGGTGTCGGGGGCGACCACACCGACTTCGCCCCGGGCTGGGAGCTCCAGGTGGCGGGGGAGAAGGCGGGCATCATCGGGCCGGGATCCGCAGCGGTGCTGGGGCGCATGGATCCGCAGCTGCGCGAGGTGTTCCGGGCCGAGGGTCCGGCGTCGCTCGTGGCCGAGGACGTGGACTTCGAGGTCCTGTCGAGCCGCCCGGCCGTGGGCGGACGGCTCATCGACGTGGCCGGCGTGCACGACCGCTACGACGAGGTCTTCCTGCCGCTGCACGGAGGCGTGCAGGCCCACAACGCCGCGGTGGCGATCGCCGCGGTCGAGGCGTTCTTCGACCGTGCACTCGAGCCCGACCTGGTCCGCGACGGCCTGGCGATGGTCCGCCTCGACGGCCGCGTCGAGGTCGTGTCCCACCAGCCGCTCGTCATCCTGGACGGCGCCCACAACGCCGACGCGATACGGGCGCTCGCGGAGACGCTCGACGAGGAGTTCTCCACCGTCGGATCCCGGACCGTGGTCCTCGGGGTCCTGGCGGGCCGGGACCCCGACCGGACGGTCGAGGCGGTCGCGGCGCTGCGCCCCGACCTGGTGGTCTGCACGACCGCGGACTCGGGTGACCGCAGCCTGGCGGCCACCGAACTTGCCGCAGCGTGCGATCGTGCCGGGCTCGCCCACCAGGTCGTGACCGAGCCCGTCGAGGCGGTGTTCCGGTCCGTCGGCCAGGCCCAGGAGGAGGACATGGTGGTCGTCACCGGGAGCTTCCGCCTGATCGCTCCGGCCCGGGCGGCCGTCGCCACGGCCCTCGGCTGACGCCGCCCGGCTCTGTCACGCAGGGAGCACCCGATCGGGTGCTCCCTGCGTGACAGAGCGTGGATGTCAGACCAGGTCGGGGAACCAGAGGCCGATCTCGCGGGCGGCGGACTCGGTGCCGTCGGAGCCGTGGACCAGGTTCTCGTTCGTGGTGGTGGCGAAGTCGCCGCGGATCGAGCCGGGCTGCGCGTCCTCGACCTTGGTCTTGCCGATCAGGGTCCGCATGAGGTGCCACGTGCCGTCGTCGGGACCCTCGACCACCATCGCCACCACGGGGCCGCGCGTCAGGAAGGCCACGAGCTCGCCGTAGAAGGGCTTGTCCGCGTGCTCCTCGTAGTGGGCCTCCGCGAGGGCGACCTCGGGAACCCGCAGGTCCATCGCCACGATCCTGAGTCCCTTGCGCTCGATGCGGGAGACGATCTCCCCGACCAGGCCCCGCTCGACGGCGTCGGGCTTGCACATGATGAAGGTCCTGGTCACTGGTTCTCTCCTCGAGTGGGGCGGCGGGGGATCTCGCTGCGGGGATCGAAGGCTACGAGCGGGCAGGGCCCGGCGGCGAACCCGGAGCTGAGCGGGCCCACCGACGGGGCGACAAGGGGCACTGGTCGGACGGTGCCGGAGTGGATAGGGTCATTGCGGTTGCGTTGCGGCGGCACCGCCCCGCCACCGTCTGCGTCCACCCCGTCCCTCCACGTAGCCTGAGGACCCATGGCACGGTTCAACTCTTCGTTCCTGGGCCGCGACATGGCGGTCGACCTGGGCACCGCGAACACCCTCGTGTACGTGCGTGGCGAGGGCATCGTGCTGTGCGAGCCGTCCGTCGTCGCCGTGCAGGTGAAGGACGGCCGGGCCGTCGCCGTCGGCACCGAGGCCAAGCGGATGATCGGCAAGACGCCGGCGCACATCCAGGCCATCCGCCCGCTCAAGGACGGCGTGATCTCGGACTTCGAGGTCTGCGAGACCATGCTCCGCTACTTCATCCAGCGGGTCCACAGCAGCCGGTTCTCCAAGCCACGGATGATCATCTGCGTCCCCTCCGGCGTCACGGGCGTCGAGCAGAGGGCGGTCCAGGACGCCGCGGAGTTCGCCGGCGCGCGCAAGCCGGCCCGCATCATCGAGGAGCCCATGGCGGCCGCGATCGGGGCCGGGCTGCCCGTCCACGAGCCCACCGGCAACATGATCGTGGACATCGGCGGCGGCACGACGGAGGTCGCCATGATCTCCCTCGGCGGCGTGGTCACCAGCCAGTCGGTCCGCGTCGGCGGCGACGAGCTGGACGACGCGATCATCCAGTACATCAAGAAGGAGTACAGCCTGGCCCTCGGTGAGCGCACCGCCGAGGTCGTCAAGATGGAGCTGGGCTCCGCGTGGGAGCTGGAGCAGGAGCTGCAGGCCGAGATCCGTGGCCGCGACCTGGTGACCGGCCTCCCCAAGACCATCGTCACCTCCACCCACGAGATCCGCGCCGCCATCGAGGAGCCGGTCTCGTCCATCGTGGACGCCGTCAAGGTCACGCTCGACAAGACGCCGCCCGAGCTGGCGGCCGACGTCATGGAGCGGGGCATCGTCCTCGCCGGCGGGGGAGCGCTCCTCAAGGGCCTTCCCACCCGTCTGGCGCAGGAGACGGGCATGCCCATCCGCATCGCGCCCCGCCCCCTCGAGGCCGTGGCACTCGGTTCCGGCATGGCGCTCGAGGAGTTCCCGGCGCTCGAGCAGGCCGGCCTGTTCTCCTCCCACCGCGACTGAACCCGGTGCGGACCGTCGAGACACGACGACGATCCCGGTACGTCCTGCTCGTCCTCAGCCTGGTCGCCGTGACCCTGATCACGCTCGACTCGCGGGGCATCGGCGTGTTCGACGGCATCCGCAACGTCGCCGGCGACGCGCTGTCGCCGGTCGGCGACGCCTTCGCCTGGGTGACCAGCCCGATCGGCAACGCCTGGGGCGGCATGACCGACTACGACGACCTCACCGCGGAGAACGAGCGACTGCGGGAGCGCGTCGCCGAGCTCGAGGGCGGGGAGGCCGAGGCGGCCAACGCCGTCGAGCAGCTGCAGCGCCTCCAGGAGCAGCTGCAGATCGACTTCGTCGGCGACGTCCCGACCCAGATCGCCCGGGTGGCCACGGGCCCGTACTCCAACTTCGACACGTTCCGGATGGAGATCGACAAGGGCTCCGACTCCGGTCTGGCCGTCGGCATGCCGGTCGTGACCAAGGCCGGTCTCGTCGGTCGCCTCGAGCGGGTCAGCTCGACCCGGTCGGTCGTCCAGCTGGCGACGGACCCCGACTTCTCGATCGGCGTCCGCCTCGCGACCACCCAGGACATCGGCCTGGGCCATGGCGGCGGTGACTCGAACCGGTTCGTCGTCGACCGCGGCATCGACATCGGCGATCCCGTCCAGCCCGGCGAGGTGGTGCTGACCAGCGGGCTCGACGACTCCGTCATGCCCAAGGACATCCCCATCGGCCTGGTCGACAAGGTGTCGCCCGACACCAACACCGGGATGCAGCTGCTCCTCGTGAACTACGCCGTCGACTTCTCCCAGCTGGACGTCGTGCAGGTCCTGAAGTGGACGCCGCCGCGGTGAGCGCGTCCACGCAGCGCGTCCCATGACGAACGGCCCGACCATCGTCAGGTGGATCCTGGTGGTGACAGCCGCCACCGTCCTGCAGGTGGGACTGGCGGTGCAGATCCGGCCGTTCGACGTGCACCCCGACCTGCTCCTCCTCGTCGCCGTGTGCGCCGGCGTGGCCGCGGGCCCGGGCACCGGTGCCGGCGTGGGGTTCGCGTGCGGGCTGGTGCTCGACCTCCTCGTCCCCGGACGCTTCGGCGTGTCCGCCCTCGCGTACCTCCTGGTCGGCTACGGCTCGGGCGTCGCCGGTGACGCCGTCGCCCGACCGACGAGGGCGATCTCCGCGGCGATGGTGGCGGTGGCCAGCGCCGCCGGGGTCCTGCTGTACGCCGCGATCGGCCAGTTGCTGGGACAGCGCTCATTGTCCGATCCCAACCTCTGGGCCATCGTCGGTATCGTCGCGGCGTTCAACGCCGTCCTCGCGATCCCGGTCCTCGGCGTGTGCCGGTGGGCCAACGCGTCGGACGCACGCCTGCGGGTGCGCTGACCCCCCGGGTCGAGCGTCGAGCCGGATCCCACCATGCACCCACACCGATCGACAGCCCACCGACGTGGACACTGACTCCCGGCAGGTCCGCCTCAGCGCGCTCGGGATCGTGGCGCTGTCGCTGTTCCTCGCGCTCTTCGTCCGCCTCTGGTTCCTGCAGGGGATCGACCGCCAGAAGTTCGAGGTGGCCTCCGCGTCCAACCGGCTGAGGGTCATCCACGAGGAAGGACCCCGGGGTCGGATCCTGGACCGCAACGGCAAGGTGATCGTGGACAACCGGACCTCGAGGGTCGTGGCCCTCGACCGCGAACCCCTTCGGAAGATGGACGAGGCGGACCGCGCCGCGGAGTTCGAGCAGCTGGCGCAGACGCTGACGGAGCTCGGTCGCCCCACCAAGGTCTCGCTCATCCAGACGCGCTACGACGACATCCGCTACGCGCCGCAGGAGTACGTCCCGATCGTCGACGACGTGACCGAGGAGGTGGAGATCTTCCTCGCGGAGCGGGCGTCGCGGTTCCCGGGCGTGGTCGTCGAGACCAAGTCGGTGCGCTCGTACCCGTACGGCACCCTCGGGGGTCAGGTGCTGGGCTACGTCGGCGAGATCAACGAGAAGGAGCTGATCGCCAAGGGCGGGACGCTGCCCGCCGGCGTGACCACCACAGACCCGCCGGCGACGACCACCACCGTCGCCGGGGTGCCCCCGAAGCCGTACCAACCGGGCGACCTGATCGGGAAGTCCGGCGTGGAGCAGTCCTACGAGGACTACCTCCGGGCCGTCCCGGGCAGCCGGACGATCGAGGTGAACGCCAAGGGCGACCTCATCGACGTGGTCAAGCGCGAGGCGCCCCAGGCCGGCGACGACGTGTGGCTCAGCATCGACATCGACCTCCAGGCCCAGGCCGAGCGCCTGCTCGCCGCCAAGGTCGAGGCGCTCCGCGGCCGGACCGACAAGGACGGCGCCAAGCTGAACGCGCCCCAGGGCTCGGTCGTCATCCAGGAGCCGACCACCGGCCAGATCCTGGCCATGGCCAGCTACCCGCCGTTCGATCCTGCCGCCACCGTCAACGGCATCTCGTCGGACCTGTGGGCCCAGCTGAACGACCCGGGCAACGGGCGACCGCTCTACAACTGGGCGCTCCAGGGGACCTACGCGCCCGGATCCACGTTCAAGCCGTTCACCGCGTTCGCCGCGATGTCGAGCGGCCTCCTGCCGACCGGGAACGAGAGCTACGTGGACAACGGCGTCTACAAGCTGAAGTCCTGCAAGGGCACCAAGTGCGAGTTCCGCAACGCCGGCGGGACGCCCCACGGCCGCGTGAACGTGCCGAGGTCGCTCACCGTCAGCTCCGACGTCTACTACTACTGGATCGGCGAGCAGTTCTGGGTGTCCCGGGACCGGTTCGGCGACACGCCCATCCAGGACGCCGCAGCGCAGTTCGGCATGGGATCGAAGACCGGGATCAAGCTGCTGGGAGAGAACTCCGGCCGCCTCCCGACCCCCCAGGCCCGCCGCGAGGCCTACGAGGCGAACCCGGAGGCCTTCGCCACCGGGGACTGGCGCACCGGCGACAACATCATCACGTCGATCGGTCAGGGCGACGTGCTCGTCACTCCGCTCCAGCTCGCCGACGCGTACGCCACCCTGGCCAACGGCGGCACGCGCTACCGGCCGCAGATCGTCTCCAAGGTCACGCGGATCAAGGACGCGGCGCTTCCCCCCGGCCAGGAGGGCAACTACGACGTGGTGATGACGGTGGAGCCCGAGGAGCTCGGCAAGGCGAATCTGACCCCCGAGCAGCACAGCCAGATCGTGAACGGTCTGGTCGGCGTCACCCAGAGCGGGGAGGGGACGGCGTCCGCGTCGTGGCACGCGAGCCCGACCGCGTGGCCGATGGCCGGCAAGACGGGAACCGCGCAGGTGTCGGGCAAGGCCGACACCGCTCTGTTCGCCGGATGGGGTCCCGTCGCCCCGGGCGTCGTCCCTCAGTACGCGATCAGCGTCGTGGTGCCCGAGGCCGGCTTCGGCGGCGACGTCGCGGCGCCGCTCGCCTTCCGGATCCTGCAGCCGGCGAGCGAGGGTCAGCTCTCTCCCGCGTGCACGCTCGCAGCCAAGGCCGAGTGCGACCTCGCCGCTCTGGCGGCCAACCAGGCCAGCCAGTCCGACGTCGGCTCCGGAGGTCCCGGCTGATGGCCCGCACGTTCGCACCGGCCGGCGACCGCTTCCGCGCCCGGGACCTGACCGCCCCGTGGCGTCACGTCGACGTCGTCCTGCTGACGGTCGTCGGCCTGACGGTGATCATCGGGACGTCGATGGTCTACAGCGCCACGCGCAACATGGCCGGTGGCTCCGGCTACATGGTGCGCCAGGGCCTGTTCGTGGCGCTCGGCCTGGGCCTGATGGCCGGCCTGTCGCTCATCGACTACCGCCGCATCGCGGACTGGTGGCAGCTCATCTACTGCCTGTCACTCGTCGGCATGGCCGGCATCTTCACGCCGCTCGGCGCCGTGGTGAACGGCACGAAGGGCTGGTACCGGTTCGGCCCGTTCTCCCTGCAGCCGGCCGAGTTCGCCAAGCTGGGCGTGATCATCGCCGTGGCCGCCTACCTGAGCCACGCCGAGAAGGTCGACCTGCGGCGGCTCGCCGTGGCCCTGGGCCTGTTCGCCGTCCCGACGGCGATGACCCTGCTCCAGCCCGACCTGGGGTCCGCTCTCGTGTTCATCGTGATCGCCCTCGGGATGCTGGTCATCGGCGGCGTGCAGATGCGCCACCTCCTCGTGCTCGTCGTCCTCGGCCTGCTGGCCGTGTTCGCCATCCTCAACTCGGGCACCCTGGACCAGTACCAGAAGGACCGCCTGACGTCGTTCGTCACGCCGAACGGGCAGTCCTACAACGTCGAGCAGGCCCAACAGGCGATCGGATCGGGCGGGCTCACGGGGTACGGCTTCACGAACGGACCCCAGACCCGGGGCGGCTACGTGCCCGAGCAGGAGACCGACTTCATCTTCACGGTCGCGGGGGAGGAGCTCGGCTTCGTCGGCGCCGGAGCCCTGGTGATCCTGCTCGGACTCATCGTGTGGCGGGTCTGGCGCAACGCCCAGCTGGCCGCAGATCCTCTGGGCTCCCTGATCTGCGTCGGGATCATGTCGATGTTCCTCTTCCACATCTTCGAGAACATCGGGATGACCCTGGGCATCATGCCGGTGACCGGCATCCCCCTGCCGTTCGTCTCGTACGGCGGATCGTCGATGATGACGTCGTTCGCCGCCGTCGGCCTGGTGCAGTCGGTCCACATGCACCGCTACGCATAGGCACTCGGGCCTCCGGCGCCCGGGGCGCTCGGGCCTCCGGCGCCCAAGGCGCGGTCACTCGGTCGGGGTGAGCCTGGGGTGACCCGATCACCCGGTTCCTTGCCGGAACGTCACCGTCGGTACACTTGCCGGACCATGTCCGCCCAGACCGATCCCATCGGAGCGCCAGCCGGTCAGGCCGGCTCCGTCTGGGACCGCCTGGAGCCGTTGCTGCACCGGGTGCAGAAGCCGGCCCGCTACATCGGCTGCGAGGACGGCGCCGTCAGCCCCGACTGGAGCGGCCTCGGCCCCACCAGCCCGGTCGTCGCCTGGCTGATGACCTACCCGGACACCTACGAGATCGGCCTGCCCAACCAGGGCCTGCAGATCCTCTACGAGATCCTCAACGAGCGGCCCGACGCCGTGGCCGAGCGGGCCTACGCCCCCTGGATCGACCTGGAAGCCGAGATGCGGGCGTCCGGCGTGCCGCTGTTCAGCGTGGACACCCACCGTCCCGCGTCCGACTTCGACATCGTGGCGTTCAACCTCTCCGCCGAGCTCAACTACACGAACCTCGTCAACTGCATCGACCTGGCCGGGCTGCCCGTCCGGGCGGCGGACCGCCGTGCGCACCACGGCCTCGTCGCCGTCGGTGGTCACTGCACCTACAACCCCGAACCGATCGCCGACTTCGTGGACCTCGTCGTCCTCGGCGACGGGGAAGAGGTGATCTCGGAGATCACCCGGGTGGTGTCGGACTGGAAGTCGTCGGGCCGCGGCGATCGGGAGGCCGTCCTCCGGGCCCTGTGCAAGGTCCCCGGCGTGTACGTGCCGGCGGCCTACGAGGCCCACTACGACGGCGAGGCCCTGGTCGGGGTGGAGCCGATCTGGCCCGAGGCGTCCGACGTCGTCGAGAAGCGGACCATCGCGGACCTGGCCGAGTGGCCCTACCCCCGCCAGCAGATCGTGCCGCTGACGGAGGTCGTCCACGACCGGCTGAACGTCGAGGTCTTCCGCGGCTGCACACGGGGGTGTCGCTTCTGCCAGGCGGGCATGATCACCCGCCCCGTCCGCGAGCGCCCGGCCGAGCAGGTCCGCTCGATGGTGGCCGAGGGCCTGCGTCGCACCGGCTACGACGAGGTCGCGCTGACGTCGTTGTCCACCGCCGACTTCTCGGGCATCGCGGACGTGGTGGGCGGCGTGATCGATGACGAGGCGTGCGGCCGCGTGTCGGTGTCGCTGCCGTCGCTGCGCGTCGACGCGTTCGGCGTCGAGATCGCGTCGCAGCTGCAGCGGGGCCGTCGCACCGGACTCACGTTCGCCCCCGAGGCGGGGACGTGGCGGATGCGCCAGGTGATCAACAAGCTCATCCGGGAGCAGGACCTCTACGACGCGGTCGAGGCCGCGTACTCGCAGGGCTGGCGGCGGATGAAGCTGTACTTCCTCACCGGGCTGCCCACCGAGACCGACGAGGACACGCTCGGCATCGCGGAGATGGCCGCCAACTGCGTGGAGATCGGCAAGCGCCACCACAAGGGTGCGTCGGTGACGGTGTCGGTCGGCGGCTTCGTGCCCAAGCCCCACACGCCGTTCCAGTGGTTCGGCCAGAACACCGTGGTCGAGCTGCAGCGCAAGATCCACCTGCTGCGCGACACCGTCCGCCGCCACCATGGCGTGCAGATGAAGTGGCACGACCCCCGGGCGACGCTCGCCGAGGGCATCGCCAGCCGGGGCGATCGTCGCCTCGGACCGGTGATCGAGGAGGTGTGGCGCCGCGGCGGCACCTTCCAGGAGTGGTCGGAGTGCTTCCGGCTGGACCTGTGGGAAGAGGCCATGGCCACCCATGGCCTCTCGGTCGAGTGGTACACGTACCGCCACCGCACCGAGGACGAGGTCCTGCCGTGGGACCACCTGTCGGCCGGGCTCCACAAGGACTTCCTGTGGCAGGACTGGCAGGACTCGCTCGCCGAGGTCGGCCTGGCCGACTGCCGGTGGACCCCGTGCTACGACTGCGGCGCCTGCACCGGCTACGGCATCGAGCACGTGGTGGCCTCCGCCACGCCGCCCGCCGGCGGCAGCCAGGGCACCGGCCAGGACCTGTCGGTCGGCGGAGCCGTGCCGGTGGCCCTGCTCCCGAGATCCGCGGTGGCGGCGCCGTGAGGGTGCGCGTCCGGTACGCCAAGGTCGGCAAGGTCCGGTTCCTGTCGCACCGCGACCTGGCCCGGATCCTCGAGCG
The DNA here is from genome assembly GCA_023434535.1 of Actinomycetes bacterium. Taxonomy (GTDB): domain Bacteria; phylum Actinomycetota; class Acidimicrobiia; order Acidimicrobiales; family Microtrichaceae; genus Dermatobacter. Next base: position 3,480 of record JAEYSR010000096.1, on the reverse strand, counting down.
CGCCGTCCGGCGGGCCGGGCTCCCCGTGGCCTACAGCCAGGGCTTCTCGCCTCGCGCCAAGCTGCACTTCGGGCTCGCGCTGTCGACGGGCTACGAGTCGACGGCCGAGTACCTCGACATCGACCTGGACGAGGCCGCGGATGCCGACGGGGACGGGCGCGACATCGCTCCCGGCGGTGGGTCGCCCGGGGACGCAGTCCCCGACGCCACCGAGATCGCAGGGCTGCTGCAGCCGTGCCTCCCCACCGGGGTCGTCGTCACCGCGTCGCGGGAGCTGGCTCCCGGGACGCCGTCGCTGCAGGACGCCGTGACGTCCAGCACCTGGGAGTTCCTCGTACCGTCGGACGACTTCGACGTCGCCCGCACCACGGCCGCCGAGATGCTGGCGGCCGACGAGATCCCGATCGAACTGGTCCGCAAGAGCAAGCAGGTGCGCGAGGACCTGCGACCGCTCCTCCTGTCATTGGACGTGGACCGCACTCCAGAAGGGGCCCTGCTCACCGTCGAGCTGGGCACCAAACCTCGCAGCGTCCGTCCTGCCGAGCTGCTGGCGGCCATGCGGCTGCCGGAGCACCCCATCCGGGTCGTCAGGACGCATCAATGGATCCAGAGCGACGGCGAACGATGCGAGCCCATTGCGCTCGCCGCGCCGTCCCCGCACGCATCGGTGCGTGCGTCATGAAGGGAACGTCCCATGTCGGACACCGAATCGAACACCAGCCGCCAGGCTGGTCCGGACACCGCCCCCTCCACCCCGTCGGAGCGGCCCGTCGCTGACTCGTCGAAGCCGAAGATCGGCGACACCCGTCCCGCGCCCCCGGCCGCGTCCGGCGGCTCCACGGCCACCGGTCAGTCGGGACAGCAGGGTCATTCCGGACAGCAGGGTCAGTCCGGCCAGCAGGGTCAGTCGGGACAGCCCGGCGCCGGTCAGTCCCGCAGCAGCCGTCGCCGACGCCGTCGCCGTGGCGGTTCCGGCGGCGGGCAGGGTGGTCAGGGACAGGGTGGTCAGGGACAGGGTGGTCAGGGACAGGGCGGGCAGTCCGGTTCCGGCGGCCAGGCGGGCGACGGTCCGTCCGGCGACGGCGCCCGGAGCTCCCAGGGCCAGGGCGGCCGCAACGGCCAGAAGGGCGGCGGGCAGGGCAAGGGCGGTCAGAACCGCTCGAGGGGCGGCCAGGGCCAGGGGCGCGGCGGACGTCGCGACGGCGGCGACCGCCGCAACCAGCCGACGCCGGTCGAGGCGGTCCTCGCCGACGACGCACCGGTCGAGCTCGACGACGAGACCATGGAGCGGCGGCGGGGTCGTCAGCGCAAGGGGCGTGCGATCGGCCGCTACCAGATGAACGTTCACGTGACCCCCGAGGCCACGCACATCGCGATCCTCGAGGGTCGCTCGCTCGTCGAGCACTTCGTCAGCCACCCGGCCGACGACGTCTTCCAGATCCACGGCAACATCTACGTCGGTCGTGTGGAGAACGTGCTGCCCGGCATGGAGGCGGCGTTCATCGACATCGCCACCCCCAAGAACGCCGTCCTCTACCGCAGCGACGTTCAGTACGACCCGGACGACGTGGAGACGAGCGGCGGCGAGCCGCCCCGCATCGAGGACGTGCTCAAGGCCCGGCAGCTCATCCTCTGCCAGGTCACCAAGAACCCGATCGCCCACAAGGGCGCCCGGCTGACCCAGGAGGTCTCGCTGCCCGGGCGCTTCGTGGTGCTCGTGCCGAACTCGCGGACGTACGGGATCTCCAAGCGGCTCCCCGACGACGAGCGCAAGCGGCTCCGCCAGATCCTCGACAAGGTGAAGCCCTCGGAGCACGGGCTGATCGTGCGCACGGCGGCGGAGAACGTCACCGCCGACGAGATCGAGCGCGACATCGCCCGCCTGGTCAAGCAGTGGGCGCAGATCGAGCAGCTGGCGTCGCAGCAGCAGCGGCCCGGGCTCATCTACCGGGAGCCGGAGATGGCGGTCCGGGTCATCCGCGAGGAGTTCAGCGCCGACTACCGCAGCGTGCTGATCGACGACCAGGCCCTCTACGAGGACATGCGGGACTACGTCGCCGCCGTCGCTCCCGCCCTCGTCGACCGGGTCCAGCACTTCGACCGGTCCACCGAGTCGCTGCCGATGTTCGAGCGGTTCCACATCACCGAGCAGCTCGTGAAGGCGCTCGACCGCAAGGTCTGGCTGCCGTCAGGTGGCTCGCTCATCATCGAGCACACCGAGGCGCTCACCGTGATCGACGTCAACACCGGCCGCAACGTCGGCTCGTCCTCGCTCGAGGAGACGGTGTTCCGCAACAACCTCGAGGCCGCCGAGGAGATCGCCCGTCAGCTGCGGCTGCGCGACATCGGCGGGATCATCGTGATCGACTTCGTCGACATGGAGATCAAGGAGAACCGCGACAAGGTCGTCAAGGCCTTCCGCGACGCCCTGTCCCGGGACAAGACCCGGACCCAGGTGTTCAACATCTCCGAGCTCGGCCTGGTCGAGATGACCCGCAAGCGGATCGGTGAAGGGCTCCTCGAGTCGGTCGCCCACCGGTGCGAGCACTGCGACGGCCGCGGCCTGATCGTCCCCGACGAGCTGGTCGGCTGACGTCGACTTCCCGTCGGCGCCCCCAGCCCCTAAGATGGCGAGCCGTATGTATGCAGTCGTGAAGACCGGTGGCAAGCAGTACCGCGTGGAGGAGGGCCAGCGCCTCTCCGTCGAGCGGCTCGGCGACTCCGGCGAAGATGTACAGCTCCAGCCCGTGATGGTGGTCGACGGTGAGACCGTCCTGGCCACACCTGACCAGCTGTCCGGCGCGTCCGTGACCGCCAGGGTCGTGGGCGAGGCCAAGGGCCCGAAGATCAACGCGTTCACCTACAAGAACAAGGCGAACGAGCGGAAGCGCTGGGGTCACCGCCAGAGCTACCACACCATCGAGATCACCGGCATCTCCGCCGGCTGATCGGTTCGCAGAGCAAGAGGACGAGGCTCAGATGTCGAAGACAAAGGGCGGCGGCTCCACACGGAACGGTCGCGACTCCAACGCACAGCGCCTCGGCGTGAAGGTGTACGACGGTGGCGTGGTCACCGCCGGGTCCATCATCGTCCGCCAGCGCGGCACCCGCATCCACCCGGGTGAGAACGTCGGCATCGGCGGCGACGACACGCTGTTCGCCCTGACCGACGGCACGGTCAAGTTCGGCAGCCGCCGGAACCGCAAGCTCGTCAACGTGGAACCGCTCGCCGACTGAGCGAACGCCACGCAGCGATCTCACCTCGGCCCGCCCTCGTGGCGGGCCGAGGCGCGTCCGGGGTGCCGTGCGCTCCCGTCGGAGCAACCGTGGCTCCGCTGGTCAGCCCAGGTTGGCGTTCAGCCCAGCTTGTCGACGAGGCGCCGGACGGTGCGGATGTTCCGCATGGTCACGACCGCGCCGCCGATCGCCGACTGCATGTCGGCCGGCCGCTTGAAGAGGACCGAGTCCGACATGTTGCCG
>JAEYSR010000070.1 GCA_023434535.1 Actinomycetes bacterium | reverse complement strand
GGTGGGTGCAGCTCGCCACCGCCGGCGTCGACGCGATCGCTCCGGTGATCGGACCGGACCGGGAGTGGACCTGTGCGAAGGGGTGCTTCTCCGCGCCGATCGCCGAGCACGCTCTGACCCTGGCGCTGGCCGGGCTCCGTCACGTCCACGACTACTCCCGAGCGATCACGTTCGGGACGCCGGCCGGCCGCAACCTGCTGGGAGCCGACGTCGTCGTCGTCGGGGGAGGCGGCATCGCCACGGCCCTGCTCGACCTGCTCGTCCCCTTCGGGACGTCGACGACCGTGGTGCGGCGCCGTCCGGCGCCGATGCCGGGAGCGACGGCGGTGGTCGGACCGGTCGAGCTGGACGACGCCCTCACCCGGGCCGACGTCGTCGTGCTCGCGCTCGCCCTCACCGAGGACACGCACCACCTCATCGGGGCGCCCCAGCTCTCGGCCATGCGTCCGTCCAGCTGGCTGGTGAACGTCTCCCGAGGCGCGCACGTGGACACGGCTGCCCTCGTCGACGCGCTCGCGACCGGCCAGATCGGCGGTGCTGCTCTCGACGTCACCGACCCCGAGCCTCTGCCCGCGGGACACCCGCTGTGGTCCGAGCCCCGGTGCATCATCACCCCGCACACGGCGTGCACTCCCGAGATGGGGAACGTGCGGTTCGCCGAGCGGGTCAGGGAGAACGTCCGCCGGCGCCGGCACCACGAGCCGCTCCTGGGCCGGATCGATCCCGAGCTCGGCTACTGAACGGCGTCGGCCGGGCCGAACGGGGGTTCGGCTGCCGAACGGGGACTACCGGGCGACGACGCGGTGCGGCAGCGTGTCGGGGCGGCGCTCCGGAGGTTCGAGCTCGACCACCGACTCCCCGCCCAGCTGCGGCCCGTGGTCGTGCAGGTGGCACTCCACGACGCCGCCGTCGGCGAAGCGGATCGGCCGCGGCCGCTCGACCGCGCACGGCTCGAAGGCGTACTGGCACCTCGTGTGGAACCGGCAGCCGGACGGCACGTCCAGAGGGCTCGGGACCTCGCCGGTCAGCACGATCCGCTCGCGCCGCCCGCTGCGGCCCCGGTCCGCGTCGGGGATGGCCGACAGCAGGGCCTCGGTGTACGGGTGGCGCGGCCGCTCGTACACCTGGGTGGCCGGGCCGTGCTCGACGATCGCCCCGAGGTACATCACGGCGATGCGGTGGCTCATGTGGTGCACCACGTACAGGTCGTGGGCGATGAACAGGTAGGCGATGCCGAGGTCCGCCTGCAGGCGCTGGAGGAGGTTCACCACCTGCGACTGGGTCGAGACGTCGAGCGCGCTCACCGGCTCGTCCATGACGAGCAGCCGTGGGTGCAGCGCCAGAGCTCTGGCGACCCCGATCCGCTGGCGCTGACCGCCCGAGAGCTCGTACGGGTACCGCCGGAGGTGTCGGGGGCTGAGGCCGACCATCTCGAGGAGCTCGGCAGCCCGTTCGTTGCGCTCCGCCCTCGGCATGTCGCCGTGGATCTTCAGCGGCTCCCCGACGAGCTGGGCCAGGTTCATGCGGTGGTTCAGGGAGCCCGACACGTCCTGGAACACCGACTGCAGCCGGGGACGGACCGCCCGGAGCGCCTCGCCCCGGAGCGCGGTCAGGTCCTGGCCCTCGAACTCGATGCGACCGCTCGTCGGGTCGAGCAGGCGGAGGACCAGTCGGGCGAGGGTCGACTTCCCGGAACCGCTCTCCCCCACCACGCCGAGGGTCTCGCCCGGGGACATGGTGAACGACACGTCGTCGACGGCGACCAACGACGGCGCGTCCCTGTGCCAGAACGACCTGGACCGGAACTCCTTGCGCACGGAGTCGACGGAGAGGAGGACCTCATCGGACATCGCTCGCCTCCTCGGTGGTCGCCAGGTCGAGCTCGCCGGCGCGCACGCAGCGCACCGACCGGTGCTCGAGCACCTGGATCGGGATGTCGTGGTCCGTGCAGCGCTCGGGCACGCAGAACGCGCAGCGGGGGTGGAACCGGCAGCCGTCGGGCAGCAACCCGGGCAGCGGTGGCGCTCCGGGGATCGTCGGCAGCTCCGTCCCCTTCAGCGCGGGGTGCGGCGCCGCGACGATGAGGGCCTGGGCGTACGGGTGCAGGGGACGACGGAACAGGTCCCGGGCGCCGGAGTCCTCGATGACCTGCCCGGCGTACATCACCACCACCCGCTCGCACAGCTCCGACACCACACCGAGGTCGTGGCTGACGAACAGCACGGCCATCCCGAGCTCCGCCTGGAGCGACGCGATCAGGTCGAGGACCTGCGCCTGCACCGTCACGTCGAGCGCCGTCGTCGGCTCGTCGGCGATGAGCAGCCGCGGCTCCAGGGCGAGCGCCATGGCGATCATCACCCGCTGCTGCATCCCGCCCGAGAACTCGAACGGGTACTGGCGGGCCCGCGTCGCCGCGTCGGGGATGCCCACCCGGTCGAGCATGGACACCGCGAGCCGCATCGCCTCGGCCCGGGAGATCTTCCGGTGGGCGCGCAGGGCCTCGGCGATCTGCTCGCCCGTGGTGTACGCCGGGTGCAGGCAGCTCATCGGGTCCTGGAAGACCATGGCGACCACGTCGCCGCGGACCTTCCGGAGCTGGCGCTTGGGGAGCTGCAGGAGGTCACGCCCCTCGATCAGGATCCGGCCGTCGACCTGGGCCCTCTGCGGCAGCAGGCCCATGATCGCCAGTCCTGTCATGGTCTTGCCCGAGCCGCTCTCGCCCGCCAGACCGACGACCTCCCCCGGAGCGACGGCCAGCGACACGTCGTCGACGACCGTGACGGGACCGCCCTCGCTCGGCAGTCGCACGCTCAGGTGCTCGACCCTCAGCAGCTGGTCGTCGCGCACCAGGTCGATGGTCTCGTCGTCGGCCATGGGTGTGCTCACTGCTCGATCTTCCCCAAGGCGTCCCGCATGCCGTCGCCGAGGAGGTTGAGCCCCAGGACGGTCAGGGCGATGGCCGTCGCCGGCACCACGATCAGGAACGGGTGCTGCTGGATCTGGTTGAAGGCCAGTCCGAGCATGAGCCCCCAGCTGGACGTCGGCGGCTGCACGCCGAGGCCGAGGAAGCTCATCGAGGCCTCGGCGAGGATGCCGATGCCGACGGCGAGCGAGGCCTCGACGATCAGCGGCGACGCCAGGTTGGGCAGGATGTGCCGCCGCAGGATGTATCCGTTCTTCGCACCGAGGGCGCGCTCGGCCGTGACCAGCTGGCCCTGCTTGAGCGCGTGGACCTCTCCCCTCACGAGCCGGAAGAACAGCGGGGTGAAGTACACGCTGAGGGCGATGATCATCGACCGGAGGCTGGGTCCGAGCACGCCGGCGATGGCGAAGACGAGCAGCAGCGGCGGGATGGCGAGGATGGCGTCGACGACCCACATGACCACCGCGTCGAGCCGTCCGCCGAAGTAGCCGGCGACCAGGCCGAGCGGGATCGCGATGGTCAGGCCGAGTGCGACCGAACCGAGTCCGGCGGCGAGCGACACCCTCCCTCCGACCAGCAGACGGCTGAGGATGTCTCGACCCAGGTCGTCGGTGCCCAGGATGTGCCCGCTCGTCCCAGGCGGCGCGTAGCGGAGGCGCAGGTTGGTCGCGGCGGGGTCGTGCGGTGCGATCACCGTGGCGAAGATCGTCGCGAGGATCAGCACGATCAGGAACACGGCGGACGCCACGGCGAGGCGGTTGCGCTTGAACTCCCTCCACCGACGACCGCGCAGGTCCAGCGCGTCGGCGGGATCGTCGGAGGACGGCTCCGCCTGCGGTCCGTCGACCGACGTGTCGGACGGGGCGAGCTCGCGGCGCAGGGTGCTCATGCGGTCGCCCGACGACGGAGCTGCGGGTTCAGCCAGATGCGGGCCAGGTCGGCGAGCAGCGTCATGACGACGGCGACCAGGACAGCCAGCGGGATGATGCCCTGCAGCACGGGGAGGTCCCGGCTGAGGATCGCATCGATCGTCAGCTGGCCGAGCCCGGGGAGCGAGAAGATCTGCTCGACGATGACCGCCCCGCCGAAGAGGCGGGCGGCCTGCACGCCCAGGACCGCGATGGCGGGGGCGATCGCCAGCCGCAGCGAGTGCTTGGTGACCACGGTCGACTCGGGGAGGCCCTTCGCCCGGGCGGTGCGGGTGTAGTCCTCCTCCTGCGTCTCGGCCATGGACGAGCGCAGCTGTCGGGTGAGCTCGGCGAACACCAGCCCGCTGATCGCGAGCGTGGGGAGGATCAGGTGGCGCGCCCAGTCGACGACGCTGTCGCCCGGCGACACGTAGCCCGCCACGGGCAGCACCTTCAGCCAGATCGCGAACACGAGGATGAGGAAGATGCCGAGGAGGAAGTTCGGGAGCGCGACCCCGAGCGACGACATGACCGTCGCCAGGCGATCCGGCCATCTCCCTCTCCGGGTGCCGGCGACGATCCCGAACGGCACGCCGACGGCGACCGCCACCAGGATCGACCCGCCGACCAGCGTGGCGGTGACGACCCAGCGCTCTGCGATCTCACCGCCCACGCTGCGGTTGCTGTAGAGCGAGCGACCGAAGTCGCCCTGGACGGCGTCGGTCACCCAGTTCCAGTAGCGCTCGGGGAGCGGTCGATCGAGCTGGAGCTCCTGGCGGATCTCCTCGATCTGCTCCGGAGAGGCGTTGTCCCCGGCCAGGTTGGCCGCCGGATCGCCGGGCAGGAACAGCTCGAGGCAGAACACCGCGAACGACACCACGATGAGCAGCGGGATGATGGAGAGCAGTCGTCGGACGATCATGCGCTCCCCCCTGGAGTCGGCACGTCAGCTACCTGCCCCGCCGTGGGCGGGTCCACGCCTCGCACGACCATGGCCTCCGGGCGGATGAGCCGCAGCTCACCCGCCCGGAGGCCGTCGGTCACGGTCGATCCGCTCACCCCTTGGCGACGTAGGTCGGCGGCGAGATGAAGTCGCCGAGCGAGCACGTGGTGTAGCCCTTCACCACGTTCTTGACCTCGGGCGAGAAGGCGGCCACGCCGGCGTTGCGCCACATCGGGATGGCGAGCGCCTGCTCCATGATCAGCTCCTCCGCTGCCTTGTAGGCCTCGGCCCGCTCCTCCACCTCGGTCGCCGCAGCGCCGTCGGCCAGCAGGTCGTCCAGGCCCGGCGTCGCCGTCTTGGACGGGTTGTTGTTGCCGTTGGAGCCGTACTTGGCCTCGAGGAGCAGACCCGGATCGTCGGAGCCGAGGAAGGCCGTGACGCCGGCGTCGAACTCCTGGCGGACGTAGAGGGCGTTGTTGATCTCGGCCGGGGTCACCGGGACGAGCTCGAGGTTGATGCCGGACTCGGCGAGCATCCCCTGCAGCGCCTCGGCCGCCGTCTGGTAGTAGGGGTTGCTGACGAAGGCGGTGCGGATCGCCAGTCCGTCCGGATGCCCGGCCTCCGCCAGGAGCTCCTTGGCCTTCGCCGGGTCGTACTCGTACATCCCCTCGACGTCAGCGCTGTGCGCCCAGCTGTCCTCGGGCAGCGGACCCCACGCCGGGGTGCCTGCGCCGCCGGTGACGGCGTCGGCCAGCGCCTCGCGGTCGACGGCGTGGTTGAGGGCCTGGCGGACCTTGATGTCGTCGAACGGCGCCTTGCCGTAGTTGACGAAGAACTCGCCGAACTGGACGGCCGGTGAGACCTTGACGTCCACCACGCCCTCGTCGGCGGCGGCCTTCACGTCGGGGTACTGGTTGTCGAAGACGGTGACGTAGTTGAGCTCACCGCTGCGGATGCGCTCGACCTGGAACTGGGTGTTGAACCCGAAGTTCTCGATCCCCGCCACGAGCTGACGCCCGGGCTCCCAGTAGCCGTCCCACGCCTCGAGCTTGATGTAGTTGTTCGGCGTGTTGTCGACGTACTTGTACGGGCCGGCGCCGGTGGCGCCCTCGGCCCCGTAGGTGTCGCCCGCGGCCTGCACGGCGGTCGGCGACGGGACCATCCCCGCCCGGCCGGACAGCACCGTGGGCATCACGCCCGCTCGAGGTGCCGACAGCTTGAGCTCGACCGTCGAGTCGTCCACGACGGTGATGGACTCCACGGCGCCGAGGTCGCCCTTGATCACCGACGTCGGAGAGCTCTTCGCCCGCTCGAGGTGGGCGGCGACCGCCTCGGCGTCGAACGGGGTGCCGTCCTGGAACTTCACGTCGTCCCGGAGCGTGATGCGGAAGGTCGTCGGGTCGGTGGCCTCCCAGCTCTCGGCGAGCCCGGGCTCGAGCTGGCCATCGGGGCCCATGCGGATCAGGCGGTCGTAGACGGCGCCGAGCATGGCGTTGCTGCAGGGCGACGCCTCGCGGGTCGGGTCCATCTGCTGGGGAGCGTTCGCCCCGACCATCTTCAACCAGGCCGTGGCGTCGTTGTCGGTGACGTCGACGTTGCCCTGCTCGATCGGAGTGGTCGTCAGCGTGGTGCCGCCGCCCTCCTCCGACGATCCCCCGTCACCGCATGCCGCCGCAGCGAGCGACAGTCCCAGCACGACGGCGCCGAGGCGCCGCCACCCCCGTGTGTTCAGCATGATGGCCTTTCATGGTCGGTACGTCCGGCACGACCGCCCCCTGACCACCGCTCGGAACGGCACATCCCCGCCGCCCCCGACGATCCCGGTCAGTCGGGATTCGCTCGCACCTCTTTGCGGCCCGAGGGCCCCCCTTGTGGCGACCCGACGTATCGGGTCTTTCATCTAAACGATTGTATCATTACATCGATCGAGGTCAAGGAGCGGCGCGCGGGTCGGACGACCGACCCCTACCCGGACCCGGATCAAGGCGCGCCGGATCCCGGGCGCGCTGAAGCGGGCGCCTCGGCGCCGACGAGCAGGAAGGGGTACGGCGCGAACCGCCGCCCACCGGTTCTGCGATGCGTCTCCGTGGGCTTCCCCGCGGAGATGCATCACACAGCGGACTGCGTGACTAGAGGGCCAGCACCTGGCGGAGTCGGTCGAGGAGCTCCTGCTCGGACGGCTTGATGCCCTTCGACGCCGCGGCGACCGCCTGGCCGATGTCGAAGTACCACTGACGCACCTGGGCCGACTCCTCGGCCGGGATGCCCGACAGCGCCTCGACCGCGGCGGTCACGTCGGACATCAGGCCGTCGACCATGACGTTCGGAGTGGCGCCCTTGTGCTGCTTGGCGTCGTGGCGGGCCTCCTTGGCCGCGGCCTCGGGGACGATCTCCGCGATCAGCTGGTCGGCCGGACCGGAGTGCTCCGGCCGGGCGATGGCCTTGGCCCCGGCGGTCGACTCCTTGAGCATGGAGATCGGTCCGTGATCGCCGACGACGGCCACGGCGAGCATGATCGCCACCGGGGCGTCGGTGAGCGCGTGCCACTGCTCGTCGGAGAACGAAGATCGGTCGGTCACGGGGGTTCCTCCTACCGGGCCCGCAGCGGGCCGCACGACGGCAGCAGTGTAAAGGCGCTGATCACCCGGCTCTGTCGCGCGAGGGGCCACCGTTCGCGGGCTCATGGCGCGACAGAACCGGTGAGCGCTCGGCCGCCGCTGCCAGACGACAGGCGAGCCGACCGAAGATGATCGAGTGGAAGGGCAGGAGCGAGTACCAGTACGCCCTCCCCCACAGGCCCTTGGGGACGAAGATCGCCCGCTGGGTCAGACGGCTGCCGTCGCCCTCGGGTTCGATCCGCCACTCGATCCACGCCTCGCCCGGTAGGCGCATCTCCGCACGCAGGCGGACCAGCCGGTCGGGCTCGACCGCCTCGGCCCGCCAGAAGTCGACGGCGTCGCCGACCCAGAGGTCGTCGGGGTGGCGCCGACCGCGCCGCATCCCGACGCCGCCGACCAGCTTGTCGATCCAGCCCCGGGCCTCCCAGAGCAGGCGCGTCACGTACCAACCCCGCTCGCCGCCGATGCCCGACACGGTCCGGAACACTGCGGACGGCGGGGCGTCGGCGACCGCGGTCTGCTCGTCGACCAGGACCGAGCCGCCCGACCACTCCGCGTCGGTGGGCATGGGGTCGGCCGGCGACTGCCCCGGCAGCGCGGCGTCGGACCAGCGGGTGACGACCTGCAGGGTGGCCGACCGCTCGATGGCGGTGGCCACGGCGTCCCGGAACGGGATGGCGTCGGCGGGATCGGGGAACGGCGGAGGAGGTGGGCGGTCGACGACCACGTCCATCACCAGGCTGTCCACCAGGGGTCGGGCCAGGTCCGAGGGCAGCGGCGTGACCAGGCTGATCCAGAGCGACGACAGCCGCGGCGTCAACAGCGGGACCGGGACGATGATCCGCCGGGGCAGGCCGGCGACCTCGGCGTAGGCGTCCATCATCTGGCGGTAGGTGAGGACATCGGGGCCGCCGATCTGCACGACGTGGTGGGCCTCGACGTCGTCGTCGATCGCCGCGACCAGAGCACCGAGGACGTCCCGGATGGCGATCGGCTGGCAGCGGCTGTTGACCCACTTCGGCGTGACCATCATCGGGAGGACCTCGACGAGGTAGCGCAGCATCTCGAAGCTGGCCGATCCGGACCCGATGATGACCGCGGCGCGCAGCTCGGTCACCGGCGTGGAGCCGGCGGCGAGGACCCGACCCACCTCGTGGCGGCTGCCGAGGTGACGCGACAGGTGCGGGTCGTCGTCGCGCCCGAGCCCGCCCAGGTACACGATCCGTCCGGTCCCGGCCGCCGAGGCGGCGTCGGCCACGATCCCGGCGGCGGTGCGATCGAGCTGCTCGAACTCGCCCGACGCGCCCATCGAGTGGACCAGGTAGTAGACGACGTCGATGCCCACGAGAGCGGCGTCGACCGAGGCCCGGTCGGTGACGTCGCCGCGGACCACCTCGACCCGGTCGCGCCAGAACGCGTCGTCGAGCTTGTTCGGGTCGCGCACGACGCAGCGCACCGAGTGCCCGGCCGACAGCAGCTCGGGGACCAGGCGGCCGCCGACGTAACCGGTCGCACCCGCCACCAGCACCGATGCCATGCACGATCTCCTTCCGGGCGCGAGGTGCACCCACATGTTCTTCGGCACCCTCGCCCCGACAGATGCACCTACCCCGCCCGCCAGCGACCCCGACCCACCGGTGTCTGCAGAACAGAACGGCGTCCGAGGAGGGCCCGACGGTCGGACGGCTTGCCGATTTACATCGGAATCCCTATCTTTTTCGTCGTGGCAACCCAGGGGGAACGGCGATCGGAGACCCGTCGACGTCTCCTGACCGCGGCCGCGGAGCTGTTCGCCGAGCGTGGCGTCGACGGCGCGTCGATCGATGCGATCGCCGAGAGGGCCGGGCGCACCTCGGGTGCGGTCTACGACCACTTCGGCAGCAAGGACGCCCTCCTGTTCGCGCTGCTCGACGGATGGGTCGACGACGTGGCCGTGGTGATCGGCGCCGAGCTGTCCACCACCACCACCCTCGACGAGCGACTCGGCGTCCTCTGGCGCAACATCTCCACACCGGTGGCCGGGAACGGCCAGTGGATCGCGCTCGAGCACGAGCTGTGGGCCTACGCCTCGCGTCAGCCCGAGGCCCGGGACCACCTGGCGGCCCGCTACCGCGGCGCCTGGCGCGGCGTGCTGCAGGCCACCGGCGACTGGACCGGCGACTCCGACGCCGTCGGCCCGGCCGTGATCGGCCTGCTGTTCGGCCTGGAGATGATGCGGCGGGTCGCACCCGACGCCGTCTCCGACGACATGGCGATCGACGCGCTGCGCAGCGTGATCACCGGAATCACCACCGACGACATCAACCAAGGGGCGACACGATGACGACCATCGAGAGCGCGAACGACGTCGAGGCCCTGGACGGCATCGACCTCCTCGCCGAGACGTGGGGCAGCCACATCCCGCACGACCAGTTCGACCGCCTGCGGGCCGAGGCGCCGGTGTACTTCCACCCCGAGCCCGACGGTCCCGGCTTCTGGGCGGTCACCAAGCACGCCGACGTGCGCAAGGTCAGCCACGACTGGGAGACCTTCTCGAGCGAGCTCGGCGCCACCTTCATCCCCACCCAGGACGAGAACGCACTGGCCGTGCTGCGGCTGTCCATCCTCAACATGGACCCGCCGCTGCACAACCGGGCCCGTCGCCTGGTGTCCAAGGCGTTCACGCCGCGGATGATCGCCAAGCTGGTCGAGGACATCGACCGGCGGGCCCACGACGTGGTCGCCGGGATCAAGCCGAAGGGCGAGGCCGAGTTCGTCGAGCAGATCGCCGGCCAGGTCCCGGTCCAGATGATCTGCGAGATGATCGGCCTGGAGCCCGAGCAGTGGCCGCAGATGTTCGCCGCGTCCAACGACCTCATCGGCGCCCGCAACGACCCCGAGTACGCCCACGTCGACGCCGAGCTGGCCTCCGCCGAGATCTACGCCCTGTGCGACGCCGTCGCCGACGATCGGCGTGCCAACCCCCGGGACGACCTGATGACCGCGCTGGTCCAGGCCGAGATCGACGGCGAGCAGCTGGACAACGCCGAGCTCAACCTGTTCTTCGTGTCGCTGATCGTCGCCGGCAACGAGACGACCCGGAACCTGATCAACCTGTCGCTCCTCGCCCTCCTCGACCACCCCACCGAGATGCAGCGGCTGCGCGACGACCCGTCGCTGTGGGACACCGCGGTCGAGGAGATGCTCCGTTGGGGCAGCTCGATCCACAACTTCCGCCGCACGGCCACCAAGGACACCGAGCTCGGCGGCGTGCAGATCAAGGCGGGCGACAAGGTCGTCATCTACTACGCCTCGGCGAACCGGGACGAGGACGTGTTCGAGGACCCGCACCGCTTCGACGTCGGCCGCACCCCGAACGACCACGTCACCTTCGGCGGCGGCGGCGTCCACTACTGCCTGGGCGCCAGCCTGGCCCGGGCCGAGATCCGCGCCACCATGCGCGAGATCGTCGAGCAGCTGCCCGGCGTCCACCTCGTCAGCGAGCCCGAGCGCCTCACCAGCGACTTCGTCAACGGCATCAAGCGGATGCAGGTCGCCTGGTGACCTGAGCCGCACGGCTCAGGCGCTGCTCTCCAACCCACCGCTCTCAGAACACCGAACCGACTTCTCATCCCATCGGAGGACACAGACATGCGCACACCCATCTGCGACGAGCTCGGCATCGAGTTCCCGATCTTCGCCTTCACCCACTGCCGCGACGTCGTCGTCGCCGTGTCCAAGGCGGGCGGCTTCGGCGTCCTCGGCGCCGTCGGCTACTCGCCCGAGCAGCTCGAGGTCGAGCTGAACTGGATCGACGAGCACATCGGCGACCACCCCTACGGCGTCGACATCGTCATCCCCAACAAGTACGAGGGCATGGACTCCGACATGTCCGCCGACGAGCTCGAGAAGATGCTCCAGGACATGGTCCCGGCCGGGCACCTGGAGTTCGCCCGCAAGCTGATGACCGACCACGGCGTGCCGATCGACGTCGAGGACGACAACTCGATGAACCTCATCGGCTGGACCGAAGCGACGGCGACCCCGCAGGTCGAGATCGCCCTGCGCCACCCGAAGATGACGCTCATCGCCAACGCCCTCGGCACCCCGCCCAAGGACATGATCGAGCACATCCACGCCGAGGGCCGCAAGGTCGCGGCGCTGTGCGGCTCGCCGTACCAGGCGCTCAAGCACGCGGCGGCCGACGTGGACATCATCATCGCCCAGGGCGGCGAGGGTGGCGGCCACTGCGGCGAGGTCGGCTCGATCGTGCTGTGGCCCCAGGTCGCCAAGGCCGTGGCACCCCGCCCGGTGCTGGCCGCCGGCGGCATCGGCTCCGGCGAGCAGATCGCCGCGGCGCTGGCGCTCGGCTGCCAGGGTGCGTGGACCGGTTCGCAGTGGCTGATGGTCGAGGAGTCGGAGAACACCCCGGTCCAGCAGCAGGCCTACATCGACGCCGGTTCGCGCGACACGGTCCGCTCCCGCTCGTTCACCGGCAAGCCCTGCCGCATGCTCAAGAACGACTGGACCGAGGCCTGGGAGAACCCCGAGAACCCCGACCCGCTGGGCATGCCGCTGCAGTACATGGTGTCGGGCATCGCTGTGGCCGCCACGCACAAGTGGCCGGACCAGACCGTCGACGTGGCGTTCAACCCGGTCGGCCAGGTCGTCGGCCAGTTCGAGAAGGTGGAGAAGACCTCCGCCGTCATCGAGCGCTGGGTCAACGAGTACCTCGAGGCCACCGGCCACCTGGACGCGCTGAACGAGGCCGCCGCCAACGCCGGCTGAGCAACTCCGAGGGATCACCCGGTCCGGCGCCGTCGCCGGTCCGGACCCGAGCGGACGAGACGGGTGGGTCCGCCGCACGTGCGGCGACCCACCCGTCGTCGCGTCCGGAGTCGGGTCGGACGGGTAGGTGCCGGGACGGAGGTCCGATGCCGCGCCCACACTCGAACCCACCTGCGTCCGACTCGTCCAGGTCAGAGCTCTCGTCCGGGTCCGGCCCCGAAGAGGACGACCGCTACGTCGTCGTGAACGGTCGGCGGTGGCGCCGGACGGACCCTGCGATCCCCGACCAGCTCCGGAGCCAGCTCGTGGCGGAGCTGATGTCGGCCCGACGTGCGGTCAAGGACGCCACCGACGAGGACGAGCGCCGGCTCGCACGCGACCGGGTCCAGGACGCGAAGGTCGCCCTCGGAGAACGCGGCGAGAAGTGGTGGGAGGACTCCACACCGGACGGTCGGGCGACGCGCATCGCGGCGACGGCGCGGGCGCTCCTCCGCCACCGACGGCCGGGAGCGACGATCTGCCCGTCGGAGATCGCCCGGGTCATCGGCGGGGACCAGTGGCGCCGTCGGAGCGCCGAGGTGCGCGAGGCGGTGCTGGCGATGGCCGTCGGGTCGGAGCTCGAGGTGCGCCAGCGGCACGAGCCCGTCGACCCGGTGCCGGCACCCCGCGGGCCGATCCGGCTGGCGCTGCCGCGCGGCGCCGGCGAGGGGCCGTGACCGACGACGGTCGACCTCGGTGCATCCGTCCCGGGCTCACGAGCGAAGGACCCACCATGCGGAAGATGCGCGCTCTCGTCCTCGTCCCACTCGCCCTCGCCCTGGCGGCCTGCACCATGGGCCCGCCGGCCACGTCGTCGGTCTCGTCGGTCGACGTCGAGCGCTACCTCGGCACCTGGTACGAGGTGGGCAGCGTGAAGCAGTTCTTCTCGTTCGGCCTGGTGAACTCCAAGGCCGAGTACTCGCTGAACCCCGACGGGTCGATCCGGGTCGAGAACAGCGGCAACTACTTCTTCGCCAACGGTCCCGAGTCGAGGATCGTGGGCTCGGCCGTCCCGGTCGACTCGACGAACGCCCGACTCAACGTGTCCTTCACCGGACCGGCCGCGCCGAACCCGCCCGGGAACTACTGGATCGTCGACCTGGACCCCGACTACCAGTGGGCGATCGTGAGCGACCCGACCGGCACCAGCGGGTTCTTCCTGTCCCGCACCCGGAACGTGTCGCCCGAGCTGTACCAGGAGCTCATCGACCGGGCCGCCGCCAAGGGCGTGCAGGTCGGCTCGATCACGCCCACCGAGCAGCTCTGAGGCACTCCGGAGGCGACGTCCGGCACCCGCGGCCCGGACGGACCAGCCGTCGAGGCGGCAGCAGACGGCGGCCCCCCGAGGGAGCCGCACCACGACCTCCCCTCCCACCGGTGCCGGCCGCCGAGGCGACCGGTTCCGATGCGCCCGCTCGGGCCCTGCTGGACGGACATCGGACCCCACACGGCCCTGCCGGGAACCTCGTACAGGCCCCTTCGCGCGAACGCTGGGGACCTGCCGTCAGCTCGACGCGGACACCGCTGGATCCGAGCCGTACCCCCGAAGGGGCACAGGTGCCGTCAACGCGGACGCCGGAGACACCGGGATCGGTTCGATCTGGTGCGACATCCACGGGAGGCCGCAGCTCCTCATCGGCTCTGAGGGCCGCGTTGTGAGGACGGAGCCGAGGTTCGTCCGATCGGACACGATGACGTCCGACGCCTCCGCACCGTCGCTCCGCGACCGACGTGGTTCCGGATGGGACACGACGACCCGGGTCGGGGCGACCGCGAGACGGCGCAGGGTGCACAGCCGGACGGTCGAACGCCGACCTCGGCGAGCCCGAGCCGTCGCCACGTCCTGATGGCGACCGGAGCGATCGGCTCGGTCGCAGCTCTCGGTGCAATGGCGGCCGACCGGGTCGCCGCCCAGGCCTCGAACGTCGTGTGGCGTCTCGACGCGGACTGGGGCTACCCCCGTGGGCCGCACGCCAAGACACGCCTCCGCTCTGCGGCGTCGCGCAACGCTGCCGCGCACCGGTTCGCCCTGACCGAGTCCGACGCCCTCGCGATGAACCTGCACAAGTGCTCGTTCGCGCCGGCGTTCTCCGTCGAGGTCGACGGCGAGGCCGTCGCGGAGATCTGGCAGGCGCTGTCGTACTCCTGGACCAACCCGACGACGGGTCAGGTGGTGCAGATCCTCGACGACCGCCACCTGGATCGGATCCCGCGGGGCGAGGCGCGGTGGGCCCGCGCACTGACCGCGTCCGCTCCCGGATGGACCGCGGCCGGAACGCCTGCCGCCCAGAGCGGAGCCGGCACCGCGACCGGAGCGGACGACTCGGCCGCTGCGGCTGGCGCCTCAGCTGGGCCGGCCGCATCGAGCCACGACGGCTCCGACGCGGGACTGGCGCTCACCGGATCGGCGCCGGGTGGCGCCGTGCTCGCCGGACTGGGAGCCATCGCCGCCGGTGTGGCGGCGCTGCGACTCCGCCGGCCCGACGGTCCCCCAGGCGGGTGAACCGGATTCAACCGCGCACCCACATCGCGTGTGACATCGGTCCAGGTGGTACCTTCGCGCAGGCGATATCCGAGGGGGATATGACTATGAAGAGACTCGCGTCTGTGCGGGCGATGGCGGCGATCGGGTTCATCGCGGTGGCTGCGGTCGCCGTGGCGTGCGCTCCGGAGACCCCGGCAGGGCCTCCCGGCACCACGGCTTCGACGACCAGTTCGACGACGACCACCACGTTCCCGTTCCAGCAGCCGACCGCCGGCACCTGGAGCAACCTGAACATGACCTGCAGCGCGAACGTGTACGGGACCTACTTCCCGTTCAACCAGTTCGCCTCGGTGAACGTCACGGCGCCGGCCACGGTGTCGCCCGGGCAGACCTTCGACATGACGGTCACCCCCGGTCCGTTCATCCCGCCGGTCGAGGTGTCGGGCTACTACCTGACCAACCTGGTGGGCATGACGATCCGCTTCCCGCTGTCGCCGAACATGCAGGTGATCAACATCGCCAACTCGTCGAGCACCAACACCGGCAGCGGCATCCCGACCGTCAAGATCGAGGGCACCGAGCTGGTGTACCGGGTCCCCGGTCCGTTCATCCCCGGCCAGGAGATCCAGATGCCGCAGGTGCGCCTCACGGTCCAGGCGACCGGTGCGGCCGGCAGCGCCATCCAGGTGCGGATGAACAACATGACGAGCATCGCCAACGTCGGCTTCGTCGAGGTGCCCACCGTCTGCACCCCGCCGAACCCGCTGATCTGGACGACGATCATCGCCGCCTGACGGCACCAGCACGTGTGACGAACCGAGCCCGGTCCGATGAGTCGGACCGGGCTCGTTCGCGTCCGGTCCCCGGTCCGGGGGATCGGCCGTGGTAGATCCTCATCTCCCGATCAACGACGACCGATGGAGAGACATGTCCCAGAACTTCCTGACCACCCGATCGCTGGCCCGCCGCACCCTGTGCGTCGGAGTCATCGCCACCACCGCCCTGTTCGGCCTGGCGGCCTGCGGGGGCGACGACGACTCCGCCTCCACCACGACGTCCACGACGGAGGCCACGACGACCACCGCCAAGGGCAGCGACACCGCGGCGGAGACCGCCAAGTTCGACAAGTCGATCCAGCAGGAGCTCGCTGAGGTCGGCTGCCACCCGGGTGCCGTCGACGGGAAGCTCGGCCCGAACACCGACGCCGCGATCATCCGGTTCCAGGAGGCGGCGGGCCTCACGCCCGACGGCGAGCTGGGCCCGGAGACCGAGGAGGCGCTGAAGAAGGCGGTCGCCGAGGGCAAGAAGGTGTGCACCGACGCAGCCACGACGACCACGGCCAAGGCGCCCACCACGACGATCCCGGCCAACGGCCAGGCTCCGTGCACGGCGACCGCCCTGCTCAAGGGCCTCCCGGCCGAGGGCGAGACCATCGCCAGCTACATCTGCATCGGCGGCTACGCGGCCGGTTCTCTGACCGACGGCACCAAGTTCCTGCTCCAGAGCGAGAAGGGCCAGTGGTACGCCCCGAGCCAGGATCCGTGCGGCTCGGCCAGCGCCGGGATCGACCCCAAGATCCTCGAGGAGGGCTGCCCCGCCTGATCGGGGACGGCACGGGGTCGCGCTGACCCTGCCTCATCAACCCAGTTGTCGGC
>JAEYSR010000283.1 GCA_023434535.1 Actinomycetes bacterium | reverse complement strand
CGCTGGTGGCGGGCGTCGCCGGCCGTCTGCGCTCCAGTGCCGCCGAGCGCCTCGACGACCTCGAGTCGCTGTGGGAGCGCACGGGCGCGATCGACCCGCCGCGCTCCGGCGTGGATCCAGCTGACGGCCGAGGACGGCGCAGCTGAAACGAATGATTCAGTGTGGCTAGACTGGCGGCATGGTTGTTGCGGTCACCTGGGATCCCGGTCACACCCTTCCCGATGCACCGGCGTGTCCCGTCGGGAGCGAGGACTTCGTCAGCGCGGCCGGTCGCTCGGGCCGGATGCTGCCGCCTGCGGTGCACGATGCCCTCGTCGAGCTGCAGGACAGCCCGCCGAGCTCCGGCGCCCTGCTGATCCGCCACGCCCCCGTGGGTGATCTGCCCGCGACCCCGGCGGAGCCGTCCGACCACGTGGACAAGGCCCGCACCAGCGAGCTGACCCTCCTGACCATCGCCCGTCGCCTCGGCCAGCCGGTCGGCTACCTGCCCGAGCACGGCGGCGACCTGGTCCAGAACCTCGTGCCGACGCGGGCGGGTGCCGAACGTCAGGTCTCGACGTCGTCCAGGGTCGACCTTGAGTTCCACACCGAGACGGCGTTCCACCCGCACGCTCCTCGCTACCTCGTCCTGCTGTGCCTCCGGGGAGACCCTCAGGCCCGCACCACGCTGTGCTCGGTGGGCGACGTGCTCGCGGTCCTGGATGCCGGCACGGTGTCGGTCCTTCGCCAGCCCCGGTTCACCTGCGGAGTCGACGAGTCGTTCCTCGAGGGACGCCCGGCAGGGGAGGGCGACACCTCGGTCCGGACGCGTTCGGCGCTGGGGGAGCGAGGTCCCCTCCCGGTGATCGGCGGGACCGAGGAGCGCCCGACGCTCTGGTTCGACGCCGAGCTGATGCGCGGCACCGACGTGGCGGCGCAGGCGGCCCTGGACCAGCTGAGCCGGGCCGTGCAGGACAACCAGATCTCGGTCGTCCTCGAGGCGGGCGACTGCCTGGTCGTGGACAACACGGCCGCCGTCCACGGCCGCTCGTCCTACGCAGCGCGTTTCGACGGCACCGACCGCTGGCTGCAACGGGCCTTCGTGGTTCCGGACCTCGGCCCGTCGGCGGCCGACCGCGACGGACGCATCATCGGGACCCTGTTCGCCGTCTGATCGGCGCTGTCCGATCGACGCACTCCGATCGGCGCTGTCCGATCGACCGCAAGGGCTCAGCCGCCGACCTCGGACCTGTAGCTCTCCAGCATCGCCGTGATGTCGTCCGACGCCGAGGTGAGCGACGTCGCCACGTCGTCTCCGGCCGCGACCCCGTCCAGCAGCTTGATCAGCCGGTCCCGGTACTCGTTGTAGGGACCGACGAGCGGACCGGGGAAGTCGGCGTCCAGGTTGGTGAGGCCCTCTGCGACGGTGGCGGTCCAACGGCCGGCCCTCGTGGTGGTGAACGCAGCCTGCACCTCGGGCGAGTCGAGCACGGCCTGGTTGGGCGGGAGGTACGAGCCCTCCAGCACCCAGCGCTGCTGCTGGGGCAGGGCGTTGAAGTACTTCATGAAGTCCCAGGCCGCCGCGACCTGCGCGTCGGTGCCGCTCACCACGTAGCCGGCGCTGCCGGACACCCCCGACTGGCCGGCCTTCTCGAGACCCGGGAAGAGCCCGGCGTTGATGTCGAGCTTCTGGAGCGCCTCGGAGCTGGGGACGCCGTCGATCCCGACGTCACCCGTCTGGCCGTCCATGATCGACGCGACGGTCGTGATCGACCGCTGGCCGCTGATGATGAAGCTGGCGTTGCCCTGGCTGAAGGCCAGGAAGTCGTCGATGCTGTCGCCGTACGGGATCGTCAGGAGCAGCCCGTCCTGGACCATCTGCTGGATCCACTCCAGCACCTCCGTCGAGCTGTCGTTGTCCAGCTCCGAGGCGGTGGCGAGGGCCGTGCGTCCGTTGTCCTCGTTCACGATGAGCTGCTGGCTCCCGGTGAGGAGTGTCTCCAGCACCCACGGGTCGAGCTTCATGACGAGCGGCGCCTTCAGACCGGGCAGGTTCGCCGCCTTGATCTTCTCCGCCATCGATCGCAGCTCGTCGAGCGTCGTCGGGAAGACGTCGGGCTCCAGCCCGGCCGCCCGCAGCTGGGCGTTGTTGGCGTACATCATCAGCGTCGAGATGCTGAACGCCGCGGGCCAGAGCGTGTCGCGGACCGTGTAGGCGGCGGTGACCGGAGGCAGCAGCTCGTCCAGGTAGGCACCGCCCTCGGTGTCGGAGGCCTGGCACGACGCTGCGGGCACGATGACGCCGGAGTCGCTCATGAACTGCAGGTTGGTGTCCTCGGTGAAGGCCAGGTTCGGGAGCTGGTCCGGCGTCGCCATGGCCTCGCTGAACTTCTTCTGGAGCTCGATCGAGTTGCCCTGGGACGCGATGTTGACCTTCACCTTCGACTGCGACGCGTTGTAGCTCTCGACGATCGACTCGAGCGTGGTCTTGCTCAGCGTGTTGTACGGGTGCCAGAGGGTGATCTCCGTCGTGCCGTCGGCGAGCTCGGTCGCGCACGGAGGCAGGGAGGCCGACTCGGAGTCGTTGCCGCCGCCGTCGCCGTCCGACGAGGTGTCGCTGCCTCCGCACGACGCGGCGACCAGCCCGAGGGCGACGACGAGAGCGACGACCGGCCACGCGCGGTGCGACCGTCGACGGGTGCGGGGAGCCGATGGAGCGGGGCTGCGGTGCATGCGGGACCGTCCTTTCTCCCGAACAGTGTGCCGGGCCCCGGGCGAGATCCGCGCCATGGGGGCGTCCGGGACGCTCAGTCGCCGTCGTCCGTGGTCGGCGACGGCTCCTCCAGAGACGTGACGAGGAAGGTCGACCGGCTGATCAGGGTGGCCGAGATCGGCGACGTCGCGGCCTGGAGGATCGCCGCCAGCAGGAGCGAGGTCCAGTCGTTCGGTCGGTTCGACGCGACCGCGGCGCCCAGGAGGACCAGCACGACTCCCAGCGTCGAGGCCTTGGTCAGCGCGTGCAGCCTGCTGAGCGCGGGTTGGAAGCGCAGGACTCCGATGCCGGCCACGAGGATGAGCAGCGAGCCCACCAGGACCACGGCCTCCGCCGCGCTGGCCCTCACGGGTCCACCCCGTCGTCGGCGCGGTCCTCGGCCTCGGGGTCGAGCTGGTCCTCCAGGCGGGCCTCGATGAAGCGCGCCGAGGCGGCGGTGCTCACGAAGCCGACGAGGGTGACGACGACGAGCACGGGGAGGAACGACCCGTTGCCCGTCACGACGGATCGGATGGCGACCGCGGCGACCCCCACCAGGACCAGCCCGTCCAGACCGATGACCCGGTCCGACAGCGTCGGACCGGTCACGAGGCGGGTCGCGAAGCACAGCGCGGCGACACCCAGGGCGAGCAGCGAGACAGTGGTCATGACATCTCCCCCCGCTCGCGAGGGTCCTCCGGGCCGTCGCACACGCCGCAGTCCGGAGGCACCGGCCGGAGGGCGGCGAGCTGCGCCGGCGTCCCGATCGAGCGGACGCAGCGGACCTCGAGTCCGGCGATGTTGCGTGCGAAGCGCTCGGGATCCCGGGTCGCCAGGCAGTGCACCTGCACCGTCGGCCGACCGTCGTCGTGATGGGCGACCCGGACGATGATCGCCCCCGGCGTCAGAGCGGTGATGTTGGTGACCATCGTCAGGAGAGCCGGGTCGTCGAACTGGAGGTCCACCCAGACGAGCGCGGTGCGGACCTTCGACGCCGGCGCCAGCGCGGCGACCGTCAGCCAGAAGTTCGAGACGACGACGTCGACCACGAACCGGGCGGTCAGGAGAGCGACTCCCACCGGATGGACCCGGCGGGTCGGCCAGAGCGGCAGCTGGCTCGGGTAGACCACGAAGAGGGCGATCGCCACTGCGATCCCGCTGAGCAGGTTCGCCGGTGACGCGGAGCCCCACATCAGGACCCAGACCAGCAGCAGGATCCCGGTGACCGTCAGCTTGCTCATCGGCTGGGACGCCGGCGACGCCGTGCCGCGCCTGCCGCCGCTCATGGTCCGACCGCCTGGGCCGGGGCCGGTTCTCCGAGGACGGCGGTCACGTAGCCCTCGGGGTGCAGGACGTCGTTCGCGGCTCGCTCGCTGAGGTCGTACAGAGGCCCGGCCCAGAGGGCGACGGCGAGGCTCAGGGCGGCGAGCGCCGCCGTCGGCAGGATCATGAGCGCCGGACCGCCCAGCCTGCCGACCGGATGAGGCGTGCCGTCGGGCTCCCCCTCCGCCGGACTCCAGAACGCACCGGCCCAGATCTTGGTCATCGAGAACAGCGTCAGCAGGCTCACGACCATGCTGGCCGCGACCAGCGACCAGCGCGACTGCTCGAGCGCTGCGTCGACCAGGCCGAACTTCGCCACGAAGCCCGACAGCGGCGGGATCCCCGCCAGGCTCAACGCCGGGACCAGGAACAGGACGGCCACCACCGGAGCGGTCCTCGCGAGCTGACCCACCCGAGACAGGCGGCCGGACCCCCCGATGTGCTCGATGAGGCCACCCGTCAGGAACAGGGTCGTCTTCACCACGATGTGGTGGACGATGTAGAAGATCGCGGCCGCCATCCCGGCCACGGTGAACAGACCGAGGCCCAGCACCATGTAGCCGATCTGGCTCACGATGTGGAACGACAGGATCCGCTTCACGTCGGCCTGTGCGATGGCCCCCAGCACGCCGACCACCATCGTCAGACCGGCGATCCAGAGGATCAGCGTCTGCGGCCTCGAGTCGGGTGGGAAGAGCAGGGTCTGGGTGCGGATGATCGCGTACACGCCGACCTTGGTCAGCAGGCCGGCGAAGATCGCCGTCACAGCGGACGGAGCCGTCGGGTAGGCGTCGGGCAGCCAGAAGAACAGCGGGAACAACCCGGCCTTGATGCCGAAGATCATGAGCAGGAACAGCGCGAACGCACTGCGCATGGTGGGGGAGAGCTCGCCCATCCGCACCGAGAGGTCCGCCATGTTGACCGTGCCCGTGGCCGAGTAGATCAGCGCGAGGGCGCTCAGCAGCAGGGCCGACGCGAGCAGGCTGATCACCACATAGGTCATCCCGGCCCGCACCTGGTCGCGACGGGCGCCCAGCGTGATCAGCACGTAGCTGGCCGTGAGCATCATCTCGAAGGCGACGAACAGCGTGAACAGGTCGCCGGTGAGGAACGAGGCCGACACGCCCGCCGCCAGGATCAGGTACACCGACTGGAAGCCGACGTGGTTGCGCTCAGCTCCCGGCTGACCGATCGCGTAGACGAGCACCGCCAGGAGCATCACCGAGGCGATCGCCAGCATGATCGAGCTCAGTCGGTCCGCGACCAGGGTGATGCCGAGCGGCGCCGGCCATCCGCCGCCCTGGATCGCCGTCGTCCCGTCCGCGTCGATGCGCACCGCCAGCACCACGGTCAGCGCGGTCACCACGCTCAGCACGCTGACCGAGATGACGCGCTGCGCGGTCTTGGAGCGGCCGACGACGATGCAGGCGCCGGCGCCGAGCAGCGGCAGCAGGATCGGGAGGGCGATGAGCGCAGTCATGCCCAGGCTCCCTGTCGCCCGAGGCGGGTCGCGGCGGGCCGGCTCATGCCCAGGCTCTTCTCTCGAACGAGGTGGTCCGCGATGAGCGCGGTCATGCCCAATCCTCGGCCGGGATCTCTTCGCTCTCCGCGTCCGTCACCTCGGAGTCCTCG
>JAEYSR010000278.1 GCA_023434535.1 Actinomycetes bacterium | reverse complement strand
GGTTCAGGTCGATCCGCGTCAGCAGCGCACCGATGTCGATCCGCGACAGGATCCCGTCGATGTCGACGCGGGTGAGGATGCCGTCGATGTCGACGCGGGACACGATGCCGTCCACGTCCACCCGCGACACGATGCCGTCGACGTCGACCCGACCGATCAGGCCCTGCACGTCGACCGCGTCCAGGATGGTGTCGAGGTCGATCGCGTCGACGACAGCCGGGGTCGCCCGACGGATCATGTCCTTGGCCGCCGGGACTCCGTCGGTGGCGATGGAGTCCCGCACCGTCGCTCCTTGGCGGGTCAACGGCTGGGCGATCCACTTGGCAGCGCCCCCGAAGGCCTTCATCGGCGCAGAGGTGATGACGGTGGAGGCCACTCCCCCCGCAACCTTGGCCGCGATCGAGGCCGCGCCGAGGGCCGCGTCGACGCCCCAGTTGGGATCGGCCGCAGCGTCGGCCCGGGTCACGGATTCTTCGCTCACCACCCGGAATCATTGCCGACGGAGCAGGTGGTGTGGGCAGATGCACCCAGGACGGGCCGTTCACCCGCTCCGACGCTCAAGTTCTGCCGCTGCCGTACCGACCACCTGGCGACGACACGACGGCCCCGACGGCCGGCCACGGAGGTCCCGACATGAACCGCGCACGATCCGCCGCCCTCGCCGCGGTCCTGGGCGCCGCCCTCGTCCTGGGCGCGTGCACCGCTGCTCCGGCGCCGTCCGCCGCCCCCGCCGCGACGGGGTGGCAGCAGGAGATGCTGGCGTCGGTGAACGCCCACCGGGCCAACGCAGGTCTCGCACCGCTGACGCTGTGCGGCACCCTGAACGTCGCCGCCCAGAACCAGTCGAACGCCCAGGCCGCGGCCAACCGGATGTTCCACGCCAACCTGTCCGCCAACGCCAACGCGGCCGGCTACACCGGGTGGCGGTCGCTCGCGGAGAACGTGGCGGCCGGCCAGACCTCCACGGGACAGGTGATGACGTCGTGGATGGGCTCCTCGGGCCACCGCGCCAACATCCTGGGTAGCTACACCCACGTCGGGTTCGGGCTCGCAGCGGGAGCGGGCGGCGTCAACTACTGGACGCAGAGCTTCGGAACCGGCGGTCGTTGTTGACCGGCCGCTGACGGTCGCTCGGCGCTCCGCGCTCGCACAGCGAGCGAGCGCCGGTCGGCTCAGGCCGGAGGAGCCACCACCGAGGCGATCCGCTCCTTGACCCACGCCAGGCTCCCCTCGGAGCCGTTGGCCTCTTCCCAACCCTCGAGCGCCGCGACCAGGGCGTCGTGGTCGGTCACCACCCCCAGCAGCTCGACCGTCACCAGGTCGACCGGCAGGTCGGCGACCCACGTGTCGCCGACGGGGTCGATCCCACCGGGCTCCACGACCTCGCGCATCGCGTAGACCTCGCCGGTGTCCGCGACCCAGTTGATCTCCCAGCGGATGCCGTCGTCGGCGAACCAGTCACGGCCGAACTGCTCCTCCTCGGAGTGCCGGCGTCGGGGATCCGCGTCGTAGAACTGCTCGATGTCCATGCGCCTCCGACCCTACCGGCGTCGGGCCCCGACCAGCGCAACCTCACGGCCTGCACAGGACTTTCACAACGCGGTCGGGACCCTCGCACACGCCGTTCCCTAGCCTCGACCGGTGCCGGCGGGTCCCTGTCGGCACGACCTGGGAGGCGTCCGTGGAGAGGAACGGGGTGGAGCCGGTTGAGGCCGGGCCCGACACCGTCGGCCGGAGGCGACGGATCCTCGTCGTGGAGGACGAGGTGGCGATCGCCGAGTCGGTCGCCGCCCGACTGACTGCCGAGGGCTACGACGTCCTGCTCGCCCACGACGGACCGACCGGGGTGGCCGCCGTCGACGAGCACCGTCCGGATCTCGTGGTGCTCGACCTGATGCTGCCCGGGATGGACGGCTTCGAGGTGTGCCGCACGATCCAACGCGACGTCCACGTCCCGGTCCTCATGCTCACGGCCCTCGACCAGGAGACGGACCTGGTCGTCGGGCTGCGCGTCGGAGCCGACGACTACCTGACCAAGCCGTTCAGCCCGCGGGAGCTGGTGGCTCGGATCGGCGCCATCCTTCGACGGACCGACGCGGCGGAGCGCGGTCGCATCCCCGTCCGGCAGGACGACGCCGGCGACGAGCTGACCTGCGGCCGCGTCGTGCTGCGCCCCGGGCCGCGCATCGCCCTGCTCGACGGGACTCCCGTGCACCTGACGCCGATCGAGTTCGACCTGCTGGTGCACCTCGCATCGGCCGGCGGATCCGTCTGCACCCGCGACCAGCTCCTGTCCGCCGTCTGGGGGTACCGCGACGGCTCTGGAGCGCGCACCGTGGACTCCCACGTCCGATCGCTGCGTCGGAAGCTGGGCGACGACGTGATCCGGACCGTCCACGCCGTGGGCTACGCCGCCGGAGCCGGTCCCGGGGTCGGCGACGCCCGAACGGAGGAGACCACGTGAGACCGCTCGACCGCTTCCGATCCATCAAGGTCAAGCTGGTGATCGTGATCGTCGCCGCGGTGGCGATCAGCGCGCTCGTCAGCTCGATCGGGTGGCGGACCGGCATCGCCGTGTGGCTCCGACCACCGATCGCCGCGTGCCTGTCCCTGCTCGTCGTGTACCCGTTCGCCCGCGGCATCACCTCGCCGCTGCGCCAGATGGCCGACGCGGCCACTGCGATGGCCGGCGGAGACTTCGATCGCCCGATCACGGCGACGTCGCGCGACGAGGTCGGCGATCTCGCCCGGGCCTTCACGAGCATGAGGACCGAGCTGGCCGAGGTCGACCGGCGTCGTCGGGCGATCATCGCCAACGTCTCCCACGAGCTGCGGACTCCCCTCACGGTGCTGCGGGCGCGCTTCGAGAACGTCGTCGACGGGCTCGAACCGAACGACGACGAGACCGCTCGGCGCTCCCTGGCGGAGATCGAACGCCTCGGCGAGCTCGTCGACCGGGTGCTCGACCTGAGCCGACTGGAGTCCGGTGCCTCGCCGCTGCACCTCGAGCGCTTCGAGGTCGGCACCCTCGTCCGTGACGCCGCCGACATCCACCGGTCCGACGACTGCCTCGTCGCGGTCGACGTCGACGAGGTCGACCGGTTCACCGGCGACCGGGCCCGCATCCACCAGGTCGTCCGGAACCTGGTGGACAACGCCGTGCGCCACGGACGCGCCGCCGACGGATCGGTCGAGGTCACGGTCGAGGCGCGGACCGCCGACGACGAGCTCCACCTCACGGTGTCGGACCGCGGCACCGGGATCGGCGAGGACGAGCGCGACCTGGTGGTCGAGCGCTTCTACCGCTCACCCGGCGCGAGATCGCGGACGACGGGCTCCGGCCTCGGTCTGGCGATCGTCACCGAGATCGTCGAGATGCACGGCGGCACGATCGTGATCGGGGCGAACAGGCCGACCGGCTGTCGGATCGACGTGCGGCTGCCCGGCCCGGACGCGATGCGGACGACGAGCCCTGCGAGCGCCCGATGAGCGGCACACCGACGGGCGGGGCGCCCTGGACCGTCGCCGCACCTCCGTCACCGGGTCTCCCGCCGCCCTCGTCCGACGCCCGGCCCATCCCGATCGGCCGGTCACCGCGGGGCATCGCGCTCGTCGTCGTGGCGACCGCCGTCGCCGTCGACCTGGCGCTGAACACCGTCGTCGACGGTGTCGCCGCGGTGGCGGCCACCGTGGCGTTGGCCCTCGGACTCGCGCTGACGGGTTGGGTCGTGCGCCCCGGAGGCAGGGTCCTGCTCGGGGTCGCCGTCGGGTTGTCGTTGTTCCTCCCACTGAGGTCCAGCCCGTGGGTGGTCGCTGTCGACGCGGCAACGATCGGTGCGTTGATCGCACTGGCGTGCACCGCCGAGAAGGACGGCCGGCTCTTCGACACGCGCTTCGGCGTGACGGCACGACGGATCGCCGCCGGGTCGCTCGCCCTCGTCGCCGCGGTCCCCGCAGCGGTGAACCTGCCGTCGTCGATGTCGACCGGCGCCGCCGGCTCGGTTCGTCGACGGCTCGGTGCCATCGGACGCGGCGTCCTGATCGCGGCGCCTCTGATCGTGCTGGTCGTGGGGCTGCTCGCCTCGGCCGACCCGGTGTTCGCGGAGATCGTCACCCCCGACGCCGACCTCTCCGGTCTCCCCCTCCACGTGGCGGTGACCGGCCTCGCCGCGCTGGTCGCGCTCGCCTGCTTCGTGCTCGCGACCCAGCCGCCCCGGCGCCGCGGCGACAGCCCGGCGCCGATCGGGCCGGTCGAGGGGATCGTCGTCGTGGGCGCGTTGACCGCCGTGTACGCCGCGTTCGCGGCGTCGCAGCTCGTCGTCGCCCGGCAGGGACCAGAGTTCGTCGAGGCCGCGACAGGTCTCACCTACGCCCAGTACGCCCGCTCGGGCTTCTTCCAGCTCCTGTGGGTCGCCGGCCTGACTGCCGTCGTCCTCGCCGTCATGCGCTCGCTCGTGCGAGCCGACGACCGCCGGTCGCGGATCGCACTGGGCGCTCTTGGCGCGACGGCCTCCGCGCTCACGCTGGTGGTGGTCCGCGCGGCGATCCTGCGCCTCGACCTCTACGAGGACGCCTTCGGTCTCACCGCGCTGCGATGGTGGAGCTCGGCGTTCGCCTGGTGGCTCGGCGCCGTCTTCGTGCTGCTGGGCGCGGCCTGCGCCGCCCGGGCCGTGGAGTCGGGCCGACCGACCCGGGAGTGGCTGCCGATGGCGCTCGGGATCGCCGTGGTCGTCGGAGTCGTCGTCGTCAACGTGGTCGACCCGGACCGGACCATCGCCGACCACGACGTCGCCCGGGCCCGGCAGGGCGCCGACCTGGACAGCGCCTACCTGGCCACGCTGTCGAACGACGCCGTCCCCACGCTGGTCGACGCGGTGCCGACGCTCGATCCCGACGACGCGATCGCGCTGACCTCCCAGCTCTGCGCCCGCGACCGCAGCGGCGCCGTGCGCTGGAACCGCTCCGACATGGCCGCTGCCGACGCCCTGGAGCGCCTCTGCGGCTGAGGACTCAGCTGCAGCCGCTCGTGGTGCCGCACTCGCTGCACACGAAGCAGGAGCCGGCCCGGGTCATCTGCACGCCGCAGGTCATGCACAGCGGCGCCTCGGCGGCGGGACGGATCGGGTCCGCAGCCAGCTCGGGAGCCCGACCGGCGGGCGCGGCAGGGGCCGTCGAGGGGGTGGGCGGGTCGGCCGGGGCGTCGGTGCCCTGCACCGTCGGCGTGGCGGCCTCCTCGACGCCCGGCAGCGTCGGCTGGAGACGTTCGGACACCCCGAGGATCCCGAGCTCCATCCGCTCCTCGTACGGGATGTACTCGAGGGCGAGCCGTCGGAACAGGTAGTCGACCAGCGAGTTGGCGATGCGCACCTCTGGGTCGTCGGTCATGCCGGCGGGCTCGAAGCGCATGCCGACCAGAGCGGCGACGAACGCCCGCAGCGGGACGCCGTACTGCAGCCCGTGGCTGACCGAGATGGCGAACGCGTCCATGATCCCGGCGAGGGTCGAGCCCTGCTTGGACACCCGGATGAACAGCTCGCCGGGACGGCCGTCCTCGTACTCCCCGACGGTCACGAACCCCTTGCAGTCCGCCACGCGGAACTCGAAGGTCTTGGACGACCTCGTGCGCGGCAGCCGTTCGCGGACGGGACGGGCCACCTGCTCCACGACCTGGGGGACCACCTCGGGGACGCTCGCCGTGGTGGCCGCAGCCGCTCCGGTCGACTTGCCGGTGGACAGGGGCTGACCGACCTTGCAGTTGTCGCGGTAGAGCGCCACGCACTTGATGCCCGTGCGCCACGAGTCGATGAGGAGCTGCTCGATGTCCTCGACGGTGATGTCCTCGGGCACGTTCACCGTCTTGGACATCGCTCCCGAGAAGAACGGCTGGATGGCCGCCATCATCCGGAGGTGACCGCCGTAGGAGATCGTGTTGTCCCCCATGGCGCAGGCGAACACCGGCAGGTGCGCGGCGTCCAGGTCGGGCGACCCGAGCACGCTGTGGTTCTCGGCGATGTACTCGACGATCCGCTCGATCGACTCGTCGGAGTAGCCCAGCCGCCGGAGCGCCCGGGGCACCGTCTGGTTCACGATCTGGAGCGAGCCGCCGCCGACGAGCTTCTTGTGCTTGACCAGGCCCAGGTCGGGCTCGATGCCCGTGGTGTCGGCCCCCATCATGAACGAGATGGTGCCCGTGGGCGCCGCGACGCTCAGCTCGGCGTTGCGGGCCCCGCTGACCTGGATCCGCTCCAGTGCGTCGCCCCACAGCCGCACCAGGTGCTGGTTGAGGTCCGTCTGGCCCTCGACGGCGTCGACGGCCCGGGCGGCGTCGAGGTGCATGCGGTAGACGCCGGTCCAGGCCTCGGCGTCATCGGCGAAGAGCGGCGCAGGGCCCAGGCGGGCGGCCAGCTCGGTGGATCGGACGGCGGCGGCGCCGGTCAGGATGCCGGTCACCGTGGCGGCCCACGCCCGGCCGTCCTCCGAGTCGTACGGGAGCCCGAGGGCCATCAGCGCAGCGCCGAGGTTGGTGTAGCCGATGCCGATGTCCCGGGCGGCTCGGGCCTCGGCCGCGATCTTGTCGGTCGGGTAGTCGGAGCCGCCGACGAGGATGTCCTGTGCGGTGACGACCACACGCACCGTGTGCTCGAAGCCCTCGACGTCGAACATCCCGTCCTCGTCCAGGAACGACAGCAGGTTGATGCTGGCGAGGTTACAGGCTGAATTTTTTAGCCGTAGATGCTCGGAACAAGGATTGCTTGCCTCGATCCGGCCGGCGTTCGGGGTGGTGTTCCAGCGGTTGATCGTGGTGTCGAACTGGACCCCGGGGTCCGCGCACTCCCAGGACGCCTCGGCGATCTCCCGGAGGATCTGGCGGGCCGGGACGCGCTCGACCACGTCGCCTGTGAGGCGCGCCGTGAGCTCCCAGTCCCGCCCGTCGATCGCTGCCTGCATGAAGTCGTCGGTGAGGCGGACGGAGTTGTTGGCGTTCTGGTACTGGATCGAGAACGAGTCGGCACCGTCGAGGTCCATGTCGAAGCCGGCGTCACGCAGGACCCGCGCCTTGCGCTCCTCGACAGCCTTGCACCAGATGAACTCCCGCACGTCGGGGTGGTCGGCGTCGAGGATCACCATCTTGGCGGCGCGCCGCGTGGTGCCACCGCTCTTGATGGTCCCGGCCGACGCGTCCGCGCCGCGCATGAAGCTGACGGGACCGGACGGTGCGCCGCCGCCGCTGAGCAGCTCCTTGGACGAGCGGATCTTGGACAGGTTCGCACCGGCTCCCGATCCGCCCTTGAAGATGACGCCCTCCTCCTCGTACCAGTTGAGGATCGAGCCGAGGTCGTCCTCGACGTCGAGGATGAAGCACGCCGCGGCCTGCTGGCGCGCCCCGGGCGTCCCGATGTTGAACCAGACGGGCGAGTTGAACGACACCCGCTGGTGCAGGAGCAGCCATCGCAGCTCCTCGGCGAACGTCTCCGCCTCCGCGGCGTCGGCGAAGTAGCCGTCCCGCTGGCCCCACTCACCGATGCGGCCGACGACCCGGTCGATCACCTGGCGCAGCGAGCGCTCCCGGCGCTCGGTGCCGAGCTGACCCCGGAAGTACTTCTGGGTGACGATGTTGGACGCCGTCACCGACCACGTCGCCGGGAACTCCACCCCGGTCTGCTCGAACGCGACCTCACCGGTGCGGAAGTCGGTCAGGCGGGCGTCGCGCCGGTCCCACGCCACCTCGTCGTACGGCGAGCGCCCCTCCGTCGAGAAGCGACGGACGAGGCGGACGGTGGTGTCGGGGGGAGTGAGGCTCACGTGGGCGCACTTTCTGGGGAGGACGGGAGACGGGCGATTCGGGGCAACTGACGAGGGTGTCGTCCATGGTGCACCCGGGGTGTGACACCGTCCCGGGGGCCGGTGGGTGCGGAGCGGCTGGGCCGAGGGAGACCGACCGTTGGGGTCGGACGCGGACGACCGGGCAGAGGCCGGACAGGACGGCCCGACGACCGAGGTCGTCGGGTGCCCAGACCCCCAGGAGTCGCTCACCCCGACGGATCGGGGTGGGCGTCAGCCACCAATTCCGGCCGCCCGCGCCACGGCCCGCTGGAGGAGACCCTAGAGAGCGTCGCCTGTGGGTCGAAAGGGGAACAACGTGTGGATTTCTCCACCATTTTCCCACAGGCCCCTCGGATCGACCGGTCGCCCCGGGGTCCCCACAGGCACCCGCGGCCGCTGCCCCGCACGGTCGTCGCGCGCCGTTAGGGTCGGCGCGTGCGCCAGCTCGTCCCCACCCTCGTCGAGGTCGACGACCCGTTCGGCATGCTCGCCGACGACGACCGACCCGTCCCGTCCGACCGTCCCTGGCTCATGGCCAACATGGTCGCCAGCGTGGACGGCGCGTTCGCCGTCGACGGGCGCTCCGGCGGGCTGGGCACCGCCGGCGACAAGGCGACCTTCATGGCGCTGCGCGCCCTCGCGGATGTGGTGCTGGTCGGCGCCGGGACCGCCCGCGCCGAGAACTACCGACGACCGAGCGCGGCGCCCGACGCCCAGGCGCTGCGGGCCGGACGCGGCCAGGGCCCCGCAGCGCGCCTGGTGCTCGTCAGCAGGTCCGGCCACATCCCGGCCGACCAGCGGTTCCTCGTCGGCGACGGCCCCGATCCCCTGCTCGTGCACGCCGAGGACCTGGATCCGTCCGACCTCCCGTCCGGCGTCGAAGCCATGGAGTGCACCGGCTCCGACGGCGGCGTGGACCTTCCGGCGCTGCTCGGCCGGCTCCACGCGGACGGGGTCCGCTGGGTCCTGTGCGAGGGCGGACCCGGGCTCCTCGGACAGCTCCACCGGGCGGACCTGATCGACGAGCTCTTCGCGACCACGTCGCCGACGGTCGTCGGCGGTGCGGACGTCGGCATGCTCGGCCACGGTCCGGCCGCGCTGCGCCACCGGAAGCTCCACCGCCTGTGGCTCGACGACGAGGACGCCCTCCTCGCCACCTACCGACGGGCCTGACGCCGCCGATCGGCCGAGCCGGGGCCAGCGGACCGCCCGGCGATCAGGACGGCTGCTGCTCCGGCGGCTCGACGAGGAGCTGGATCTCCCGCTCGAAGTCCTCGGGCCCCTGGAATCCCTTGTACACCGACGCGAACCGGACGGCGGCCACGCCGTCGAGGCGTCGCAGCTCCTCCAGGACCAGCGCACCCACCTGGGCGCTCTCGACCTCGCCGCCCCGCACCGCGAGTCGGTCCTCCACCGTGGACAGCAACGACTCGATCACCGCGTCGTCGATCGAGCGGCCCTTGCACGCCGATCGCAGACCGGAGCGGACCTTGGCCCGTTCGTACGGCTCGCGTCGGCCATCACGCTTGACCACCACCAGCGACACCTCGCCGATGCGCTCGAAGGTGGTGAACCGGGTGGAGCAGTGCTCGCACTGCCGCCGCCGACGGATGGTCGTCCCATCGTCCGCGGCGCGCGAGTCCACCACACGATCCTCGAGTCCGCCGCAGCTGGGGCACCGCACTCCGGTGACCCTACCTGCCGCCGGGGTGCCACCCCCGGCTGCCGACGTGCCCGATCCCACCTCCGAGCGCTCCCCAGCATCCGGCGTCGGCGGGCAGCGACGTCTCAGTCGAACGACGCCGGCAACCGCAGCTCCTGGCCCACGGTGATGGCGCCCTGGCCGTTCAGGGCGAGCAGCTGGTCGACGGCGACCCTGCGATCCATGTCGGGGGCCAGCCGGGCGGCGATGTCCCAGGCGGTGTCGCCCGGCTGGACGACGTGGACCTGGCCGGACGCGGCCGGAGGAGTGTCCATCTCGGCGGCGACGATCCTCCCGACGCCCGCCAGCACCTGTGCGACGGCCAGCACGACGACGACGGCGACCGCCAGTGCGACGACCCGGCGGACCAGGTACGTGCGCTGCGACGGCAGGGGGCGGACGGCCGACCCGGCCACGGATGCGGCGTCCTGACGGCCGCCCTGGACCAGGCGGAGCTGCGGACGGCGAGGGGCGTCGAGGACACGTTCGCCGGTGTGGAGGTCGATGACTGCGGCCATGTGAGAAGTCTCCCGAGGGGGTGTGACAGTCCCGGCGGGCCGGGCCCGGAGGTCGGGCGCCGAGCCGGAGGCGGGTTCGTGGTGCGGATCGGAATCTGCGGCTCCGGGTGCGGGTCCCGACGTGGTCCGGCTGCCGCCGAGGACGTTGGGACGAACACCCGTTCGCCACAGCCTGCACGAACGGGTGTTCGTCGTCAAGGGTTCGATCGAACATCCATTCGAGGAACGCCTGTTCCCGTGACTCCACCACCCCGGACGGGTGACGTGCTACGTTCCAAACACCTGTTCGACCCGGGAGGACATCAGTGAGCGAGCAGCCAGCCAGCTCAGCCAGGACCAGCACATCGAGGACCGGCGGCACGGCCGGCGGTCCGTCCGAGCCGAGCCAGCACGCGCAGCTGACCCAGCGCCAGCACGACGTCCTGGCCTTCATCGAGAAGACGGTGAGCGAGCGCGGGTACCCGCCCTCGGTCCGGGAGATCGGCGAGGGCGTCGGGCTGGCGTCGCCGTCGACGGTGCACAGCCACCTGCACACGCTGCAGAAGCTGGGCTACCTCCGCCGGGACCCGACCAAGCCCCGCGCGATCGAGGTGCTGGCCGACACCGCCAGCGGGACCACCGCCGAACGCCGACCCACGCGCCACGTCCCCCTCGTGGGCGACGTCGCGGCAGGGACAGGGGTCCTGGCGCAGGAGCAGGTCGAGGAGCTCGTCCCCCTGCCCGCCGACTTCTGCGGGGACGGCGAGCTGTTCATGCTGCGGGTGCGGGGCGACTCGATGATCGACGCCGGGATCCTCGACGGCGACTTCGTCGTGGCTCGGGTCCAGGACAAGGTCGTCAACGGCGACATCGTCGTGGCCGGCATCCCGGGCGAGGAGGCCACGATCAAGACCTTCACCCGGTCCGGCTCCACCGTCACGCTGCTGCCGGCCAACGAGCGGCTGCAGCCCATGGAGTTCCCGGCGTCGG
Organism: Actinomycetes bacterium; assembly: GCA_023434535.1. GTDB lineage: Bacteria > Actinomycetota > Acidimicrobiia > Acidimicrobiales > Microtrichaceae > Dermatobacter. The sequence continues at coordinate 2,661 of JAEYSR010000278.1, read as the reverse complement.
AGGTCCACGTGTTCGGACGGCTCGTCACCGTCCTCCGCAAGCTCTGACCGGCTGACCGTCCGTCACCCGTCCCTCCGGGAGCGGGTGGCAGACGGTCAGCTCGACAGCAGGTCAGTTCGAGTGGAGGGCGTCGTTGAGGCCCTCTTCCCACGTCCCCTCCCGGGGCAGGACCTCGACCGCACCGCTGACCGAGTTGCGGCGGAACAGCAGGTCGGCCGCTCCGCTGAGCTCCTTGGCCTTCCGGCGGGAGCCGTCGGGCAGGGTCACGACCGTCCCGGCCGTCACGTAGAGCCCGGCCTCCACGATGCACCCGTCGCCGAGCGAGATGCCGATGCCGGCGTTGGCGCCGAGCAGGCAGCGCTCCCCCACCGACACGACCTCCTTGCCGCCGCCCGACAGGGTCCCCATGATCGAGCTGCCGCCGCCGATGTCGGTGTCGGCACCGACGGTCACGCCGGCCGAGATCCGACCCTCGACCATGCAGGCCCCCAGGGTCCCGGCGTTGAAGTTCACGAACCCCTCGTGCATCACGGTCGTGCCCTCGGCCAGGTGCGCTCCGAGCCGCACCCGCTCGGCGTCCGCAATCCGGACGCCGGTCGGCACCACGTAGTCGATCATCCTCGGGAACTTGTCGACGCTGGTCACGCCGAGCACGCCGCCCGCGCTGCGGATGGCGCGCTGGGCCGTCGGGAACGACGCCACGTCGCAGGGGCCGAGCGTGGTCCAGACCACGTTCGAGAGCAGGCCGAACTGGCCCTCGAGGCTCACGCCGTGAGGTGCGACCCGGCGCGAGGACAGCAGGTGGAGGCGGAGGTAGACGTCGTGGGCGTCGACCGGCGGGGCGTCGAGGGCCGGGATCGACGTCATCACCACGACCTTGCGCACGGGCAACGCGTTCGGGCGCTCGACCAAGCCGGCCAGCGCATCGAGCACCTCCAGGTTCGGGTGGTCCTGGAGCGACTCCGCGAACACCTGCGACCGGGCCAGGATCTCGGCCACGTGGTCGGGGGAGACGGTCACGGTCCCGGACGGGTCGCCGGTCCCGCACACGTCGTGGACCAGGGCTGCGAAGCCCAGGTTCTCGTCCAGGTTCAGCGACGGGAACCACGTGTCGAGCACCGAGCCGTCCGCGTCGGCGATCGACGCCACTCCCAGCCCGAACGCCGCCGGTTCGCTGAACTCGGGGCGTCGGCGTGCCGCGTCCACCATCTCGGTGAACTCCTCGACGGTCGTCGGCCTGGGCTGGTCGGTCACGTGCGGTGCTCCTTGTGGGGTTAGATCTGAGGTTCCGGGGTCGGGATCGCGACGAGGTGTGTCGCTGTGCACCCCTATGTCCCGTTCGTGAGGAGGTCGTCGAGGGCGGTGTAGGTGCGCTCCAGGCTCGCGCGGTCGACGCGCTCGTCCTTGGTGTGGGCCAGGAGCGCCACGCCGGGGCCGAGGTTGATCGCCGGCACGCCCCACTCGCTGAAGCGGGCGACGTCGGTCCAGCCGAGCTTGGCGCTCACCTGCAGGTGGTGCCGCTCGACCAGCGTCGCCACCACCGGGTGCTCCAGAGCCGGGTACGCGGCCGGCGACCGGTCCAGCACCTCGACCGTGTCGCCGTCCTCGAGGACGGGAGCGAGCACCGAGCGGACGTGGGCCTCGGCCTCCTCCAGGGTGCGGTCGGGGGCGAACCGGTGGACGAGGCTGACCGAGGCCCGATCGGGCACGACGTTGCCGGCGACGCCGCCCTCGACGTGGGTGGCGAGGAGGCCCTCGTGGAACTGGCACCCGAGGATCAGCGGCCGACGGGGCTCGTACTCGTCGAGCACCGCGAGCAGCCGCCCGAGCCGGTGGATGGCGTTGCGACCCATCCACGCCCGCGCCGCGTGGGCACGGGCTCCGACGAGCGTGACCCGGAGCCGCAGGACCCCCTGGCAGCCGGCCTCGACCGAGCCGTCGGTGGGCTCACCCAGGATGGCGACGTCGCCCTCGAGGAGCTCCGGCCGGCTCGCCTTCAGCTCGAGCAGTCCGGACTCGATCGCGGCGACCTCCTCACGGGCGTAGAAGACGTAGGTCACGTCGACCGCGGGCCGGGAGTGGCGCGCCGCGAGCTCGAGCATGACGGCGAGGCCGCCCTTCATGTCGGTCGATCCGAGCCCCCACAGGACCTCTCCGTCGATCCGCGGAACCTCGTTGCCGTTGGCCGGCACAGTGTCGGTGTGACCGCCGAGGACGACGCGGAGGGGGCGGTCCAGCTGCGTCCGCGCCACCACGTTGTCGCCGACGCGGTCGACGACGAGGTGGTCGTGGGTCCGGAGCTCGGTCTCGATCCGATCGGCGAGCTCCCGTTCGTCGAAGCTCTCCGACCGCACTGCGACCAGCGACGCCGTGCGCTCGAGGAGGTCGGGAGGCGCGACGGTCACGGACGAGTGTCTACTCGCGCCGCGGACCCGCCCTCGACCCGGAATCGCTCAGGTCTGCGCCGGAGGCGGAGGCGGAGGCGGTCCGCCGGGGGCGGGATCGGTCGGGGCCGGCGGCGGCATCTGCGGCGGTGCCGGCGGGGCGAGGGGCGGCGTCGACTCGCCCGGGGTCGGCGGCACGGCGGGAGCCGGGGGCGCGTACCCGCCCGGAGGGGGCGTCGAGGCGGGACCGGCCGGTGGGCCGTACCCACCCGGGGGC
>JAEYSR010000240.1 GCA_023434535.1 Actinomycetes bacterium | reverse complement strand
CCCGTACAGTGGCCCGATGCCGCGGACCGACCACGCCGACGCCGCGACGCACCGGTCCCGCACCGCGCCGCTGGCCGTCGTCGCCGTGATCGTCTCGGCCCTCCTCGTCGCAGCGTGCGGCGGGTCCTCCACGTCCACCGACGGACCCCGCCTCGCCTCGCCCGTGCGACCCTCGTCGGACTCCACCACCTCGGTGCCGGGTGAGCCGGGGTCCGGTGCGCCGGCGACCGACATGGCCGGGCTCCCGGCGGGTTGGGCGCCCGAGCCGCTGCAGTGGGCGGGCTGCGAGGACGGACCCGACCGCCTCGAGTGCGCCACGCTGCGAGTGCCCCTCGACTGGTCCGACCCGACGGGAGCGACGATCGACCTGGCGGTGGCGAGGATCCCGGCGTCCGGCTCCGCGGAGGAGCGCATCGGCACGATCGTGACCAACCCGGGCGGTCCCGGCGGCTCCGGCGTGGACTTCGTGGCGTCCGACCCGTTCGAGGGCGAGCTCTCCCGGCGTTTCGACCAGGTCGGTTGGGACCCCCGCGGCGTCGGCGACTCCACGCCCGTCACGTGCGCGACGACCACGTCGTCCGCCTTCCTGGCCGCGGACCCCGACCCCGACACGCCGGCGGAGCAGGCCGAGCTCGACCGGCTCGCGCAGGCCGTGGCCGAGGACTGCAGCGGCGCCGACGCCGACCTGCTCGCCCACATCGGGACGCGGGACGTCGCCCGCGACCTGGAAGCGCTGCGGCTCGCTCTCGACGATGGGCCGCTCAACTACGTCGGGTTCTCGTACGGCACCCAGATCGGCCAGTACTACGCCGAGATGTTCCCGAGCGGAGTCCGCTCGATGGTCCTCGACGGCGTCGTCGACCCGTCCCTCGGCTTCACCGACTTCCTGATGGGCCAGATCGCCGGCTTCGACGCCGCGTTCGACAGGAGCGCGGCGTCGTGCGCGGGAGATCGGCGTACGTGCCGCGTCGACGACCTCGGCGCGGCGTACGACCAGGTCAAGGACCGGGTCGAGCGCCAGCCGCTGGTGGTCGACGGCACCCCGGTCGGACCGGCGGAGCTCGCGACCGCCGCGATCTACACCGGCTACCTGGCCGACGGGTGGAACCGACTCGGGCCCGCGCTGGCCGAGGCGCTCGACGGGGACGGGTCGAGGTTGGCCAACCTGGCGGCCGCGTACCACGACCTCGGCGGCTACGGCGCCTACGCGGGCGTGGTGTGCACCGACACGCCGCCCCCGGCCACGCCGGCCGAGTGGCAGGCCTTCTCCGACGCGGCCCGGGCCCGCTCGCCGAGGTTCGGCGGGTCGGTCGCCAACGAGCTGCTCCCGTGCGCCTCGTGGCCGTTCCGCTCCGACGCCGTCCCCGCCGCCGTGACCGCGCCCGACGCGCCGCCGATCCTCGTCGTGGGCAACACCGGGGACCCGGCGACCCCGCTGTCGAACGCCCAGGCGGTCGCGGAGCGCCTCCGCTCGGGTGTCCTGCTCACCGTGGACATGTCGGGCCACACGGCGTACGGCTCCGACGCCTGCGCCACCCGGGTGATCGAGCGGTACCTGACGGAGCTCGCCCTCCCGTCGTCCGACGCCCGCTGCCCCGGCGCCTGAACCCGACCGGCCGGCGTCGTTTCGACCGGTCGAGCGGCCGACCGTACGATCGGCTCCCATCACGATTCGCCGGGGGGCCGATGGTGCAGGACAGCGTCGAGAGCAGTGAGCGGAGCACGGGTGCGGAGCCGACGGGGACGGGCGGCACCGAGTTCAACCTGGCCGCCATCCACGAGGCCGTCGAGGCCGCGGTCGGCGATCGCGACTGCATCGTCGCCCGCCGTCCCGACGGCTCGACCGACCGGCGCACCTACGCCGAGGTCGGTGCCCGGACCCGCCGCCTGGCCAACGCGCTGCGGGCACGCGGGCTGGGTCACGTGACGGACCGGTCCGAGCTGTCGACCCACGAGTCCGGCCAGGACCACGTCGCCCTGTACCTCCACAACTGCCCCGAGTACCTCGAGTCCATGCTCGGCGCGTACAAGGCGCGCACCGTGCCGTTCAACGTGAACTACCGCTACGTGGCCGAGGAGCTGGAGTACCTCCTCCGCGACGCCGGGGCACGGGCGATCGTGTTCCACTCGGCGTTCGCGCCGACCCTGGCCGAGGTCCGCGACCGTCTCGGAGACCTGGAGGTCCTGATCCAGGTCCCCGACGACTCCGGCAACGCGCTGCTGGACGGAGCCGAGTGGTTCGAGGACGTGCTGGCCGACCAGCCCGACGTCCTGCCCGACGATCTGGTGTCGAGCTGGTCGCCGGACGACCTCTACATGCTCTACACGGGCGGGACGACCGGGATGCCCAAGGGCGTCCTGTGGCGCCAGGCCGACATCTTCGTGGCGGCCATGGGCGGTCGGCGCAACGAGGACCAGCAGGAGTGGAGCTCCTACGACCAGATCGGGACCAACGCCGTCAACGGCGGCGTGCGCCTGCTGCCGGGTCCGCCCTTCATGCACGGAGCCGCCCACTGGGTCGCGTTCAACTTCTTCACCAACGCCAACACGATCGTCCTGCCGTCGGTCACCGACCACCTGGACACCGACGACCTGCTCGCCACCGTCGCCGCCGAGGGCGTCAACGTCATCCTCATCGTGGGCGACGCCTTCGGGCGACCTCTCGCCGATGCGCTGGAGGAGGCCGTCGCCGCCGGAACGCACGACACGTCGTCGATCCTGGCGATCGCCTCCGGAGGAGCCGCGCTCTCTCCGGGCGTGAAGGCCCGTCTGCTGGCGGCGCTGCCGTCGATCATCGTCATGGACGGCCTCGGCGCGTCCGAGACCGGGCAGCAGGGCACGCAGCTGAGCGCAGCGGGCCAGGAGACCTCCACGGGCGACTTCACCCCGGGTCCCGGCATGTGCATCCTGTCCGAGGACCTCACCCGGGTCCTCGACCCCGGCCACGACGAGATGGGGTGGTTGGGCCAGTCGGGACGCGTCCCGCTCGGGTACCTGGGCGACGAGGCCAAGACCGCCCGCACCTTCCCGGTGATCGGCGGCGTGCGCTACGCGGTGCCGGGCGACCGGGCACGGGTCACCGCGGAGGGCCGGCTGGAGCTGTTCGGGCGCGACTCGGTCACGATCAACTCCGGCGGGGAGAAGATCTTCGCCGAGGAGGTCGAGCAGGCCATCCTCCGGCACCCCGCCGTGCGGGACTGCGTCGTCGCGGGGCGTCCGTCGGAGCGCTGGGGCAGCGAGGTCGTCGCCGTGGTGGCCGTCGACGAGGGCTCGTCGGTCACCGACGACGAGCTGGTCGCCGAGGCCGCCCGCCACATCGCCCGCTACAAGCTGCCCAAGGCCGTCGTCAGACGCGACGTCCTGCAGCGCTCGCCGTCGGGCAAGGCCGACTACCGCTGGGCCGCCGCCCAGGCCGCGGCAGCCGATGCGACTGCGGGGTCCGCGTGACGCCGACGTCGGGTCCCGTCGTCGTCTGGGACCTCGGCAACGTGGTCATCCCCTGGGACCGGCGCGGCGCGTTGTCGCAGTTCATCGACGACCCCGCGGAGCTGGACCGGGTGGCGGAGGAGGTCTTCGACCTGGAGACCAACTCGCACCTCGACCACGGCGCGGCGATCGAGGAGATCCACGCCGTCGTCGAGTCCCGCCACCCCGGTCACTCCTGGGTGGTGGACGGCTACATCGAGCACTTCCGCCTCAGCCTGGGCGAACCGATCGAGGGAACCGTCGAGCTCATCGACGAGCTGCTCGCCAGCGGGGTCCGCTGCGTCGGCCTGTCGAACTGGTCGGCCCTGTGCTGGGTCGGGATCCCCGACGTGTACCCGGTGCTCGGGCGCCTCGAGGGCGTCGTCATCTCGGGCGAGGAACGCGTCTGCAAGCCCGACGTCGAGATCTACCGACGGGCGGAGGAGCGCTTCGGGTTCGATCCCCACCAGGCGCTGTTCTTCGACGACTCCCCCGCCAACGTCGAGGGGGCGCGGGCCGCGGGCTGGGACGCCGAGCTGTTCACCACGCCCGACGCCGCCCGGGCCGCCCTCGTCGCCCGCGGCCTGCTCCCCTGACCCGCACGCGGCCACACACACCCCGATTCTGACGAGAAGTCAGCACCGGAACGGTCGGGATTCCTCCGCGGAATGCGGCGTCGCCCGTCGCGGGCCCGCCGGAACCCGACGCACCCGTCGGGGCCGTAGCCTGCGGACCGATGCCTGCCGAGAACGACGACCGCACCTCGCTGATCCCACGAGCCGACGAGCCGCTGCCGACCGGGGCCGAGAAGACGGCGTCGATCCAGGCGCTGTTCGACACCATCGCCCCGCGGTACGACCTGGTGAACCGGATCATGACCTTCCGCATGGACGTCGGCTGGCGGCGGCGTTCGCTGGACCTCCTCGGACTCGCTCCCGGCGCCCGGGTCGTCGACCTCGCGAGCGGCACCGGCGACCTGGCGGCGGAGATGACCGAGCGCGGGCTCGTCCCCGTCGGAGCGGATCTCAGCTTCGGGATGCTGGCCGCCGCGGCGGTGCCGTTCCCACGGGTCCAGGCCGACGGCGTCGCTCTGCCGTTCCCCGACGGTGCCGTCGACGGCGCCACCTGCGGGTTCGCCCTGCGGAACTTCACGGACCTGGAGGCGACGATCGCCGAGCTCGGCCGCGTGATCCGCCCCGGCGGCCGGATGGCACTCCTCGAGGTGGCCGAGCCGCCCAACCCGGTCATGCGATGGGGACACGGCATCTACTTCGGGAAGGTCGTCCCGGTGATCGGCGGCCTGCTGTCCGACGGCCAGGCCTATGCGTACCTGCCCCGCTCCGTCGCGTACCTGCCCGAGCCGGCCGAGCTCGTCGCCATGGTCCAGCGCTGTGGGTTCCGCGACGTGGACCGGTCACTCCTGTCCGGCGGCATCGCCCAGCTGATCACCGCCACGCGGAACCTCACGTGACGCTCGTCGCCCACACCGAGCCCGGCGACCCGGTCGGCGAGCTCCCGCCACCCGGATGCCCCGCTGTGGCCTTCTCCTCGCCCCGGCGGACCCTGTGGGGCACCGACGAGGCGCTGCGCATCGAGCTGCCCGCCCCGTGGCCCGACCACGTCGGAGCCGTGGCGGCAGCGCTCGAGGCCATCTCGCACGACGGGCCCTCCTCACCGGGGGTCGGACCCGTTGCGTTCGGCGCGCTCCCCTATGACCGCGACGCACCCGCATCGTTCCTCGTGCCGGCCCGGCTTCACGGCCGCACCTCCGACGGCGACCGCTGGACCACCCGGATCAACGGACCGGGCATCCCGGAGATCCTTCCCGACGAGGTCGGCCCGCCGGCCCAGCCCTCGGAGGTCTCGCTGCGCAGCGTCCAGCACCCCGGCCTGTGGACGCGGGCCGTCGAGGCCGCTGTGCGGCGGATCGGCGACGGCGAGCTGACGAAGGTGGTCCTCGCTCGGGAGCTCGAGGTCGTCGCCGACCACCCGTTCGACGCGTCGTCCATCCTCCGGCGCCTGCACACGGCGGCGCCGGCGGCGTATGCGTACTCCGTCGACGGCTTCGTCGGGGCGACGCCCGAGCTCCTGGTGTCGCGCATCGGCGACGTGGTCCGGGCCCAGCCGATGGCCGGCACCCTGCCCCGCACCGGGGACCCCGATGCGGACGCCCGACGGGCCGGCGAGCTCCTCGGCAGCCACAAGAACCGCGTCGAGCACCAGATCACGATCGACATGGTCCACGACACGCTCCTCGGCTGGTGCTCCTACCTCGACGCCGAGCCCGAGCCGTCGGTGGTGGCCGCCGGACCGGTCCAGCACCTCGCCACCCTGGTCGAGGGCCGTCTGTCGGTGCCCGAGCCGTCGGTGCTGGAGCTCGTCGCGGCGCTGCACCCCACCCCGGCGGTGGGCGGTTGGCCGCGGACGGAGGCGCTGGCGCTGCAGGCCGAGTTGGAGGGGACCGACCGCGGTCGCTACGCCGGACCGGTCGGATGGGTCGACGCCCGGGGCAACGGGGTGTTCGGTGTGGGCATCCGCGGCGTCCAGCTCGACCGCACGACGGCCCGGCTGTTCGCCGGTGTCGGCGTGGTGGCCGAGTCGGACCCTGCGGCCGAGCTGGAGGAGACCCGGGCCAAGGCCCAGGCGGTCCTCGGAGCACTCACCCGCATCTGACACGGCCGCCCCGAGACGCTCTGCTCGTCGACATCGACCGTCGATGGTCGGGGTCGACGAACCGAGCGGGCGGGTCGATCAGATCGCCGGGTTGCTGGAGACCGGCTCGCTCGTCTCGAGCGCCCAGATCTCGCGCAGGCGGTCGAGGACCGTCGTCACGTCCGCGAAGCCCGCGAAGTGGCCCTCGCCGGGTCGCACCCGTAGCTCGCCACGTGGCAGGCGAGACGCCTGGTGGTGGCCGTGGCTGGGCGGCACGATCGTGTCGGCCAGGCCCTGCCAGACCACGACAGGCGTCGTCACCTCGTCGAGGGCGAAGCCCCAGTGCCGGCTGAACAGCGCCATGTCGTGGGCCACCGAGCGCAGCTCGTGCGCGTTGAGCAGGTCCTGCAGGAACATCGCCTTGAACTGCGGGTCCCGCAGGACCGGCTTGTCGGCGAACCCGAGGAGCGTGGTGTAGAGACGGAAGCCCGGGTCCGCGACCGGCGTCAGCAGGTCGAGCACGTAGGCCATGACCGACCCCACGGGGGTGCGCAGGACCTCGAAGGCCGGGGCGACGAAGCGCATGACCCGCGTGTAGGACCACACGGCGTCGGGGCCACGGGTCGGACCCATGCCGCCGAGGAGCGAGGCCACGACGACCCGGTCGGGCATGTGGTGGGCCACGCCGAGCGTGTACGGGCCTCCCCCGGACAGCCCCACGACGCCGAAGCGGTCCAGGCCGAGGTCGTCGGCCAGCACCTCGACGTCGGGTGCGAAGTCGGCGATCCGCTCGTAGCGGTGGTCGGTGGACACGCCGGTGCCGGGCCGCTCCACCGTGACGATCCGGAACCCGCGCTGGAGCGCGGCCTCGTGGATGCGCGGCGGCACCTGGGTGCGTGCGCCGGGGGTGCCGTGGAACCACAGGATCGGGTCGCCGTCGGGGTGGCCGAACTCGGCCCAGCCCAGGACCCGGTCACCGTCGATCACGCTCTGGCCGACCCGGCGGGGCACCGGGGCGCCCTCGCGCTTGATGGCCTCGTTGATCTCCACGATCGGTGGGCCGTCGAACTCGTCGGGCCCGTCGAGGCTCCCCGACCGGACCTCGGGGTCCTCAGGTCGCTCGCCGCCGGCCGTCCCTCCCGCGCTCATCACGGCTCGACGTTACCTCCGACGCCGTCGCCTTCCACCGGTCCCTCGGCCCGGACGGACAGGGCGCCGGCCACGACCTCGGACAGCGCACGGTGCACCGCGACGTTGCCGGCCCGGTCCGACGGCACCACGATCACCCGCGGACCCCCTCTCATCGCGGCCCCGGTCAAGGCCGCCTGGAGGCCGGCCCGGGTCGTGACCCGCTCGGCCCGGATGCCGTGGGCCTCGGCGATCGCGACGACGTCCAGGCCGTGGGGGGTCCCGAACAGCTGCTCGAAGCGGTGCTCGTCGAGCTGCGCGGCCTGCGGGAGGAAGCTGAAGATCCCGCCGCCGTCGTTGTCCACGACGACGATCGCCAGGTCGACCCCCCGACGGTTCAGCCCGACCAGCGCTCCGGAGTCGTGGAGGAACGCCACGTCGCCGATCAGCAGCACGGTCGGCGTCCAGGTGAGGGCCACGCCGACCGCCGTGGAGGTGACGCCGTCGATCCCGTTCGCACCACGGTTGGACACCACGCGCACGTCGTCGCGGGCGGGTGCGAACCACTCCAGGTCCCGCACCGGCATCGACGACGACACCACCAGCACGCCGCCGGCGGGGACGGCGGCGAGGGCGTCCAGCGCTGTCGAGGGCTCGGTGGCCGTGCCGCCCGCACCCAGGACGCCGTCGATCGCGCCGCGTGCCACCTCTTCCGCATCGACCCACGCCCGGGTCCACTCCGCGGGTGCCGGAGTCGGAGCGACGGCGGCCAGCTGCCGGCAGACCTCGGCCGGATCGGCGGGCAGGGCCCGGGCCAGCGCCCGATCGGGATCCGGCACCAAGCCGAAGCGGTCCACGCCGATCTGGACCGCACCGCTGCCGGCCAGCCACTCGTTCAGCACGCGGGAGGCGTGGAGCCCGCCGATCCGCAGCACGACATCGGGACGGTGCTCATCGGCGAACGGACCGTGGCGCAGGAGGACGTCCGCAGTGGTGACGACGGCGGGGTGGGCCACCCGGCAGCCCGAGGAGCCGTCGGCAAGCACCGGCCAGCCCAGGCCGTCGGCCAGGGCGAGCACGGCGTCGACGTCCGCGGGATCAGTCGCCGCCCGCGCCCCGGCGACGATGAGTCCTCGTGCTCCCGCGGCGGCACCGGCCAGACGGCCCAGCTCCTCGTCGACCAGACCCCACGACGCTCCGGGTCGGGGCGCAGGAGGGAGCGGCTCCCGCTCGGGTGGCAGAGCCCCCGGCGTCCCGATGAGGGGCTCGCGGAACGCGAGGTCCAGGTGGACCGGGCCCGGAGTGGTGCCGAGGGTGCGGACCCATGCGTCGCGGGCGAGGTCGCGCCACCACGGCGCGCCGTCGGCCGCCGCCGGTCCGGGTTCGCAGTACCACCGCACCGCGGAGCCGTAGAGGTTGCGCTGGTCGATGGTCTGGGGGGCGCCCACGCCCTGGAGCTCGGGCGGCCGGTCGGCGGTCAGCACGAGCATGGGGACCGCCGACTGGTGGGCCTCGATCACCGCCGGGTGGAAGTTGGCGGCCGCTGTGCCGCTGGTGCAGAGCAGGGCGGCCGGGCGGCCGGTGCCGATGCCCAGGCCCAACGCCGTGAACGCGGCGGACCGCTCGTCGTGGACCACGTGGACGCGCACGCCCGGGTCCTCGGCCAACGCCACGGCGAGCGGCGTGGAGCGCGACCCGGGCGACACGACGGCGTCGGTGAGCCCGAGGCGGCGCCACTCGTCGACGAGGGTGGCGCAGTACGTGGCGGCGGCGTCGGCCTGCGCCTGGGGATCCGTCGACGGACCACCGGCGCCCGGCACGGGCGACGACGGTGACACCGGGGCGCCGACCACGCGACCGCGATCACGGTCGCGCTGCTCCTGTGGATCGCGGTCCTGCGTCGTGTCGTGTCGGGTCGGCTCGGCTGGTTCGGTCACGTGTCCCACTCGGTGCTGCGGTGCGCGGCGGCTCGGGGCGGAGCGCCGACGGCGACCGACCAGCCTACGGTGAGGGCCGTGCCGGACCCGAAAGGAACGCCCCGCTCCTCGGTGGTGATGCTGCACGGCTTCACCCAGACCGGGGGCTGCCTCGGACCGCTCGGCGATGCGCTCTCCACCCGTCACGTGGTGCTGCGACCCGACCTCCCCGGCCACGGCGGCGCAGCCGCACTGGCCGACATGGACCTGTGGGCGACCGCGTCGCACCTGGCGAGCTCGCTCGCCCCGACGCTCGACGCCCCGGCGGTGTGGTTCGGCTACTCGATGGGCGGACGGGTGGCTCTTCACGTCGCGCTCGCCCACCCCGAGCTGGTGTCCGGGCTGGTCCTCGTCGGTGCCACGGCCGGCATCGACGACCCCGCCGAGCGGGCCCAGCGGGCCGCCGCCGACGACGCACTCGCCCGACGCGTGGAGGACATCGGCGTCGACGCCTTCGTGGACGAGTGGCTGGCGCTGCCGCTGTTCGGCGGGCTGCCGACGTGGGCCCGGTTCGACGACGAACGGCGCCGCAACACGGCAGCAGGCCTGGCCGGGAGCCTCCGTCACGCCGGCACCGGCACCATGGATCCGCTGTGGTCGAGCCTGGCCGAGATCCACGTGCCCGTGCTCTGCCTCGCCGGCGGGCGCGACGCCAAGTTCCGCGACCTCGCCCAGCGGATGGCCGACGCGGCCCTGGGTCACCTGCCCGATGCCACGGTCGAGGTCGTCGGAGACTCGGGACACGCGGTCCACCTGGAGCGTCCCGACGAGGTGGCCTCGCTGGTCGTCCCGTTCTGCGACCGGCTCGCCCCGCTGACCGCGGCACGCGACGTCGAGCCGCCGCCCCGCTGGTACGAGAGCCCGACCTGAACCCGGGCTCGACGTGCGGTCAGAGCGACCGGCGGGTCAGCAGGTCAGCCGCCGACGAGGAACCCGATCGCCACGAGCGCGCCGTAGACCATCTGGACCCGGCCGGTGTCGCCGAGCACGGCGATGAGCTGCGGGCCCCGCGCACCGCTGAGCACCGTGACGACCGGTCGGCGGGCCAGGATCAGGGCGACGAACGCCAGAGCGGCGGCCGGACGGTCGCCCAGCCCGGCCATGAACGGCAGCAGGACGAACGGCGCCACGACCAGGACCACGTACAGGATCCGGGTGTTGCGGTCGCCGAGTCGCACCGCCAGCGTGCGCTTGCCCACCTCGGTGTCGCCGGGGATGTCGCGGAGGTTGTTGACCACCAGGAGCGCCGTGGCCAGGCAGCCCATGGCCGCGCCCGCGACGACGGGCAGCCACGTGATCTGCAGCGTCTGGACGTAGAAGGATCCGACGGTCGCGACAAGGCCGAAGAAGACGAAGACGAACACCTCGCCGAAGCCGGCGTAGCCGTACGGCCGCGACCCGCCCGTGTAGAACCACCCGGCGGCGATCGCGGCCAGACCGACGAACACCAGCCGCCAGTCGACGAAGAGGACCAGCGGCAGCCCGCACAGCGCGGTGAGGCCGAAGGCCACGAGCATGGCCCGCTTGACCTCGCCGGGTGTCGCCAGGCCGTTGCCGACCAGGCGGGGCGGACCTACCCTGGCGCCGGGGTCGTCGGTGCCGCGCTTCCCGTCGCTGTAGTCGTTGGCGTAGTTGGTCGCGATCTGCACGAACAACGCGACGCCGAGGGCGCAGAGGAAGACCCACCACGTGAGCTCCGACCGCTCCGCCGCCGCGGTGCCGACGAGCACCGGGGCGACTGCGGCGGGCAGCGTGCGGGGTCGGGCACCGAGGATCCACTTGCGCCAGTTGGTGGGCAACGGCGGCCGGTCGGGCGGCCCGGAGGGTGCGGAGGGAGACATGGCGGGGCGATGCTACGGCGTGGAGGGCCCGTCGCCGGGGTCCGGCCCGTCGCTCTCCGGCTCCCAGCTGTCGTCGAGCAGGAGCCGTCGGGCGTCGGGATGGGCCCGGAGCATGTCGAGCACGGCGTCCGCGGCGTCGCCCGAGAACCGCGTCGCGGCGCCGATGCGGAGACGCCGGCGGTGACCCCGCATCCGGATGTCGACGGCGACGACCGGACCCCGTCGCAGGACCACGAGCGACTCGACCCTGTCCCAGTCGACGGCGAAGCTGGTGACGAGGTTCCGGCAGCGCAGCTCGTGCGGCCGCAGCTCGGCCCACTGGCGCTGCGCCCGCCAGCCCAGCCAGCACCCGGCCGCGATCGTGAGCACGGCGATGATCCACGGCGACACGGGGTCGTCGGGTCCCGACGCCAACCCGTCGCGGGCCGCCCGCCAGGCCACCAGCCCGATCGCCACGAGCGGCGCGGCGACGGCGACCACGCGAGCCGGCGCCCCCGGTCCGATGTCGATCACGCCGTCGCGACCCATCGGCGCACTCGGCTGATCTCCCGCGTGGGCCCGCGACAGCCGGTCGCGCTCCGCCCGCTCCCGCTCGAGGCGGGCGGCGTCATCCCAGTCGTCGGTGGCGCCGGGGCCGCTCACGAGCCGCCCTCCATCTCGCGGCCCGCCCGACGCAGCGCCCGGATCTGGGCCAGGACGGTCAGGTGGAACGGTCCGGCCCGGTCCGAGGACCACGCCGCAGGGGGCGGCTCCACCATCGAGCACAGCCCCAGGAGCGCCGCGTCGTAGTTGACCCGCCAGCCCGCCCAGTCGAGCCAGGCCTGATCCCGGTCGGCCACGAGCGGGACGCCGGCCGCCGCCATCGCGTCCCAGCAGGCGTCGAACTCGACCCGTGTCACGGAGATGGGATCGCTCGGAGCGGGGTCGGGGTCGTAGGGCAGCTGGAACTCGTCGGCCAGGATCCGCAGGCAGCGGAACCCGGAGCGGATGCAGAGCGCGGCTGGGGCGCTGCGCGGCAGGTCGACCGCGGCGAGGTGCATGGCGGCCGAGTCCAGGAGGCACCCGGCGTTGGTGAGCCACGACCGGTCCTCGCCGGAGCGGAAGTACACGAGCGCCGGGTACGACGTGTGGGTCTCCTCGACGAGCGAGAACCACGACTCCCACTCGGTCCATGTGTCGTCGAGGTCGTCGAGGCCGCGGATGCGGTGCATGCGGGCGAGGAAGGTGTCCACGGTGGGCGGCTGCCCGGCCCGACTCGACATCTGGGCCACGAGCAGCTCCCGCTGCGAGTACGCCGAGTAGATCGCCGGCAGGAACGAGATCAGCAGGCCGACCAGACCGAGGCCGATGAAGGCCTCCACCACCTCCACGAGCCGCCCGGGCGCCGGATCGGCGGACAGGAAGCCCAGCGTCGTGAGAGAGGACCCGGACACCTGCGCGGCGTCCAGCCAGGACAGGTCGCCGATCACCCAGTGCACCGGCGTGAAGCCGACGACGACCAGCAACCCCCAGGTCGCGGCCAGCGACATCAGGGCCAACGGCGCGTAGCGACGCAGCAGGCGCTCCCGACGACCCGGACCTGCGTGGTGGACCCACGGGGTCATCGCCTTGCGGACCAGGAGGAAGACCGTCGCGGTGAGCAGCGGCCTCTCCCCCCTCGGCACCACGACGGTCCGCACCGCCGACATGAGCACGGCGCCGACCAGCCAGAGCCCGGCGAGCGCCAGGAGAACGGCGACCGCGGCACGTCCGACGTCCGCAGCCGATGTGGCCGCCACCATCCCCGTCGTCGACGGCGCGATCGAGCTCCAGGTCGTGGCGCTGAGCGACGGGACGGAGCCGACGGCGGTGTGCATCGGACGGCGACGCTACCGTTCGGCCACGTGACCGGAACACGACCGACGGCTCCCGTCGACCTTCCGCCCGACGGAGACGCCGGGGCGTTCCCGGACTGGGTGTGGGCCTCGGGCGAGGAGAGCTCGGATCCCCTGGTCCACCATCCGGTCCGTCCCGACGACCCGACGTCGCCGACGGTGACGACGCGGGTCGACGAGCTCGGCGGGAGCGGCCACCTCGAGCGCATGGAGGCGGACTGCGCGGACGTGGCCGCCGCCGGCGCCACCGTCATCCGCTACGGCATTCCCTGGCAGCGCACCGAGGTGTCGCCCGGGGTCTACGACTGGTCGCTGTGGGACCGGGCGCTCGCGGCTGCGGAGTCGGCCGGGCTGGAGGTCGTCGTCGACCTCTGCCACTTCGGACTCCCCGACCACCTGTGCACCGGACCGGGCGGGGATCCCGCCGGGTTCACCGACCCGACCTGGGTCGACTCGTTCCTCGCGTACACCGAGGCCTTCCTGGCCCGCTATACGGAGCCGCGCTGGTTCACCCCGGTCAACGAGCCGATCACGACCGCGTTCTGCTCCGCGCTCTGGGGCGCGTGGAACGACGGGGTGAGCTCGCCCGAGGGGTACGGCCGGGCGCTCGTGCTGTGCCAGCTGGCCGACGCCCTCGCGGCGGCCGCCATCCGGGCCGACCGGCCGGCGTCGTTCCCCGGCGCGGAGGCGCTGCAGGTCCCGGCCCTGGTCCACCCGTCACGCGAGCAGGACGCCGACAGGGTGGTCAGCGAGTGGTTCGCCGCCCTGGACCTGCGCACCGGCCATCCGCTCGATCCCGCTGCGGAGCACCTGGTCCGGGGCGTGCCGGACGCCTGGCTCGACCGCCTGGCCGCGGTCGCCGATCCCGCCGGCATCATCTCCGGACACGACCTGTACCCGGTGTCGGTCTCGCCGTTCGGCGCGCCGGGAGACGAGGTCGCGGATCTGACCGTCGACGACCGCGTCGGTGCCTGGGAGGCGTTCGCCCGACGGTGCCACGGCCGGTACGGCCTGCCGATCTGGGTGGCGGAGACCTCGAACCTCGGCCTGGACCCGGCCGACGGTCCGGCGTGGCTCGATGCTCTGGCCGCGACGTGCGGACGGCTGCGGGCCGACGGCATCGACGTCCGGGGCATCTGCTGGTACAGCCGCGGCGACCAGCTCGACTGGGACACCGCCCTCGTGCCGCCCGCCGGCGCGCTGACGCGGGTCGGTCTGTACGACATGGAGCGCGCGCCCCGACCGGCGCTGACGGCGTTCCGGCGGCTGGCGGCCGGAGGCGCGCCGGCCGGGGCGCCAGGGACGGACGCCGGTGCCTGAGCTGGTCGCGCTGGCGCTGCCGGGCGGGCCCGCGTTCGTCGAAGCGATGCGCCGGGTGTGGGACGCGGGCGACGCCGTGCTGCCGCTCGACCCGCACGCCCCGCGCCCCCACCTGGAC
>JAEYSR010000108.1 GCA_023434535.1 Actinomycetes bacterium | reverse complement strand
CCGATCGGTCGTCGTGGTCTCGCGTTCCGGCGAGGTGGCCGTCGGCAGCGCCTCGTCGGAGGACGCGCACGCCGCGCCGAGGACGGCCAGGCACGTGATCGTCGCCACCCACGCCGCCAGGGCCCGGCGTGCTCCGGCGTGGGGGCGGGTCACACGTGGCCTGCGACCGGGTCCAGGCGCGGCACCTCGGCGGGGGTGAACTCGCACGGCAGGCGCTTGATGCCGTGGATGAACGCCGAGACCAGGTAGTCGGGCTCGCCGGTCGTGCGGATGTCGGGCAGCCACCGGAAGAGCTCCTCGAACATCACGCGGATCTCCCGGCGGGCCAGGTTCGCCCCCAGGCAGAAGTGCGGACCCCCGGCGCCGAAGCCCACGTGCTCGTTGGGCGTGCGCGTCACGTCGAAGCGGTACGGGTCGTCGAACACCCGCTCGTCGCGGTCGGCCGACTCGTACCACATGACCACCTTGTCGCCCTTGGCGATCCGCTGGCCGGCGATCTCGGTGTCCTCCGTGGCCGTGCGCCGGAAGTGGATCACGGGAGTGGCCCAGCGCACGATCTCCTCCACCGCCGTCGGCGTCACGCCCTCGACGTCGGCCATCCACAGCTCCCGCTGGTCGGGGTGGTCGGTGAGCAGTCGGACGCCGTGGGAGATGGCGTTGCGGGTGGTCTCGTTGCCGGCCGCGGCCAGGAGGATGAAGAAGCTCGCCATCTCCATCGGGGCCAGACGTTCGCCGTCGACCTCGGCATGCATCAGCGCGGAGACCAGGTCGTCGGTCGGGTTGGCGAGCCGGTCCTCGCCCACCTCGGACGCGATCTGGGCCATGTCCATGACCGCCGCCATCAGCGCCCCCAGGTCCGGCACCGTCTCCTGGTCGCCGAGGATCACGTTGGTGAGCTCGAGGATGTGGTCCCACTTCTCACGCGGGATGCCCATCATCTCGCAGATGATGTGCAGCGGCAGCGGCGCCGACAGCTCGGCGACGAGGTCGCACGAGCCCTTCTCGGCGGCGTCGGCCACGATGTTGCGGGCCTTGACCCGGACGTCCTCGTCGATCCGGTTCACCATCCGGGGGGTGAAGCTGCGGTTCACGATCATGCGCAGGCGGGTGTGGCGGGGGGCGTCCATGTTGATCATGGAGCCCATGAACTCGTTGACCTCCTGCGGCAGGTCGGGGATGTTCGTGCCCTGACCCGAGCAGAACAGGTCGGGGTGGCGCGACACGTGCATCACGTCCTCGTGCCGGGTGACGGACCAGAACCCGGGTCCCTGGGGGAAGCCCTCGATCTCGGGCTCCTCCATGAACAGCACCGGCGCCTCGGCCCGCAGCAGTCGGAACATGTCGGCCCGGGCCTCCGATCCGTGGGACCAGTAGGCCATGTCGGCGAACGGCGTGAGGTCGAGGTCGGTCATGGTGTCCCCCTGTTCCGGACCCTGTTCCGGCCCCCCGGCCGGGCTCGGCCCGAGGTGTCTCGGGCGCGGGACCGCGGCTCCTAAGCTAGCGACCCCATGCCGGCGGAACTCCCACAGCATCTCCACGATCTGTGAGCGCTCCCTCCGCCGTCCGCCCCACGCGCATCCGTCTCCGGCCCTGGCAGTCCGAGGCGTTGGAGCGGTTCGCCAACACGCCGGGTCCCGACTTCCTCGCCGTGGCCACGCCGGGCGCCGGCAAGACGACCTTCGCCCTCACCGCCGCCACGCAGGACCTGGCGGACCACCCCGGCCGCCGGCTGATCGTGGTGGCACCGACCCAGCACCTCAAGCACCAGTGGTCCCGCGCCGCGCTCCGCTTCGGGCTGCACCTCGACCCCGAGTGGTCGGCCCGAGACGGGGTGCTCCCCGGCGACATGCACGGCATCGTGACGACCTACCAGCAGGTGGCGACGTCGTCACGTGCGCTCGCCGGGCTGTCCCGGGACTCGTTCGTGGTGTTCGACGAGATCCACCACGCCGGCGACGACAGGGCCTGGGGGACGTCGGTCCTCGAGGCGTTCCAGGGCGCCGCCCAGCGGCTGTCGCTGTCGGGCACGCCGTTCCGCTCCGACACCTCCGCGATCCCGTTCGTCGACTACCACCTGGACGAGGCCCGGGCCGACTACGAGTACGGCTACGGCGAGGCGCTGGCCGACCGGGGCGTCGTGCGGCCGGTGTACTTCCCCCGCATCAACGGCTTCATGGAGTGGGTGGCGCCCGACGGCGAGGTGCTCTCCGCCACGTTCGATGACGAGCTGACGCGGGAGCAGGCCAACCAGCGGCTGCGCACCGCTCTCTCGCTCGAAGGGCAGTGGCTGCCGGTGGTGCTGGACCAGGCGCACGAACGGCTGGCGGCGCTGCGCGTGCACCACCCCGAGGCGGGGGGCCTGGTGATCGCGACCGACCAGGAGCACGCGCACGAGATCGCTCGCGTGCTGCGGGAGCGCCACAAGGTGCGGGCGGTCGTCGCCACCTCCGACGACCCCGACGCCTCGTCGCACATCGCAGCGTTCGCGGCGTCAACCGATCCATGGATCGTGGCGGTCCGGATGGTGTCCGAGGGTGTCGACATCCCTCGGTTGCGGATCGCGGTCTTCGCCACGACGACCACCACCGAGCTCTTCTTCCGCCAGGCCGTCGGCCGCGTCGTGCGATGGACGCCCGGCCTGCACGGCCCCGGCGCCCGCACCCAGCCGGCGTACTTCTTCCTCCCCGACGACCCGCGCCTGCGGCGCTACTCCGTCGAGCTGAGCGAGTCCCGTCGGCACTCGCTGCGCAAGCGCCGCGGCTCCGACGAGGACGCCCCGCTGTCGACCGAGCCCGACGACGTCGCCGACGCTCTCGGCGCGGACGACGAGCAGATGAGCCTGTTCTCGGTGATCGGGGCGGTCGCGCTCGATTCGGACGGCAGCGGGGACAGGGGAGCGGCCGCTGCCCTCGGCGTGTTCGACGACGACCCCGACGACCCGGGCGACCGCCACGACCCGGTCGGCGTGGAGCTGGTCCTGCTGCCTCCGCCCCTGCCGGGGGGAGGCCACGTGGCGGTGCCGGCCGACGACCCGACGGGCGCGCCGTCCGGGCCGGGTGCCGATCCGACGCTCGGGATGACCCAGCGGGAGCGCAAGGCCCGGCTGCGCGACGCCAACGCGGACGTGGCGGCGGAGCTGGTGCGGTCCACCGGGTGGGGCTACGTGCAGGTCCAGAACGAGCTCAACCGGTTGACCGGCATCCGCAAGGTGTCCGAGGCGACGCTCGAGCAGCTCGAGTCCCGCCTGGAGCACGCCCGTCGCTGGCTCCGCCGCGCCGGCTGAGCCGTCGCGGCCGACTCCGGGCCGGCCGGAGCGGCGGCCCGTCGATTCCGCGGAGAAATCCCGACCGTTCCGGTGCTGACTTCTCGTCAGAATCGGGGTCGGGGTCGGGGTCGGGGTCGGGGTCGGGGTCGGGAGGGGTGTCGGCGCTACTCCCAGGGGCGCTCGGGCCAGCGGTGCTTGGGGTACCGACCCCGCATCTCCGAGCGCACCCCGGCGTAGCTGCCCCGCCAGAACCCGGGCAGGTCCGAGGTGCGCTGGAGCGGCCTCCCGGCCGGCGACAGCAGCTCGACCACGACGGGGACGCGACCTCCACCGACCGCGGGGTGCTCGTCGGTGCCCAGCAGGTCCTGGAGCCGCGTGGCGGCGACCGGACCGTCGGGCCCGTAGCGGACGCGCACGCGGCGTCCGGAGGTCAGCTCGAGGTGCAGCGGAGCGAGCTGCTCCAGCGCCTGGCGGTCGGACCAGCTCAGGCCGTCCGCCAGCCACCGGGCCACGTCCAGGCCGGCCAGATCCGCGCGTGCGGTCCGCCCTCCTGACGCGAGCCGCTCGATCAGGGCGCCGACGGCCGGATCGCCGGCCGCCGCGCGGCCGGCCCCGACCTCGGCTGCTCCGCCAGCTGCCCGGTCGGCAGGGGTCGCGGTCGCGGCGCGCACGACGGCCAGGCGGGCGAGCAGCTCCTCGGCCTCGGGCCAGCGGTCGAAGACCGCGGCCGGGCCCTGGGACTCCAGGCCGTCGGCCAGAGCGTCGAGCACCCGGGCCACGGGCGGGTCGCGCCACGGTCGCTCGTCGAGAACGATCGCCCCCACCCGACGGCGGCGGGTGGCGACCACCTCGCGCCCGGCGGGGTCCCAACCGACCACGCCGTCGTCGATCACGCGGTCGGCCAACGCCGACATGGCCAGGTCGTCGTCGACGGCGACCGCCAGGTGCACGCGCCCGGACGCGCCGCCCGGTCCCGGTCCGACCGCACCCCCGCTGCGGGAGCCGGCGCCGCCGTCGAGGCCGACCACCGCCAACCACCGGGAACGGGCCAGTGGACTGTCGGCCGCACGCAGCGCCACCTCGCCGCCTCCCACGAGTTGGAACACCGCCTGCTCACGCCCTCGGTCGTCGGTCCGAACCCCCGGTCGCCGCCGGGCCAGGCGGTCCCGGTACCCCGCGACGATCGCGGCGCCGACGGCGACGTCCATGTCGGTGGCGTCGCCCATGTCGGCGGCGCG
>JAEYSR010000190.1 GCA_023434535.1 Actinomycetes bacterium | reverse complement strand
CAGTCCGGCGGGGTTCCGATCTGGGTCAGCGGCCGCGTGGGTCCCAGGGTGGTCGAGCGCGTCGCCCGCTTCGGACACGGCTGGATCCCGTGGGGCGACGACGCCGCCGACCCGGTCGCCGGGGCGGTGCGGATGCACCGGGCCCTCGCGGATGCCGGCCACGACCCCGACGGTCTGGAGATCGTCGGTCGGCTGCCCGTCGCCGACACCTCCGCCGCCGGCATCGCGGCGGCGATGGACGCCGTCGGGCCCCAGGTGGATGTGGGGATCACCGACCTGCGGCTGGGTCTGCGGGTCCCGACGGACCCGTCCGAGGCGGTCGACGTCCTGCGTCCGATCGTGGGGGCCTTCCGAGACGCCACCGGTCGGCCCCCGGTCACCGACTGAACGCTACCGACCGGCGCGCTCCCCGTTCGAGGCCCTGGCGGGTGCCCCGCCGACCTCAGTCGCCGTCGGAGTCGCCCTCGCCGCCGCCGCTCTTCTCCTGTGTGGCGTCGTGCCACGTGGCCTTCGCGCCCGAGTGTCCCGTCCGGTACACCTGCACCGTCGATCCGATGCCGAGGACCAGCCCGACGGCGGTCAGCACCACTGCGACCGTCGCGGCTCGTGAGCGGACGGCCACGGTCGGACGGGTCGCCACCGCCGTCGCGCCGCCCGACGCGTTCGGGTCAGTCGACCCGGCGTCGCTGGCGGCCGACGATCCCGACGCCTGCGCGGCGCGGCGCCGCTGGACCAGGTCCCACACCACCACCGCGACCATCACCACGGCGAAGAGGAAGATCCACGGTCGTGCCTGCTCGGCGATGTGGGAGTGGGTCTCGATGAGGTCCGACTCGCCGACGGCGTGCTCGAGCGACTCGCCCGACTCGATCGCCAGCTGGGTCGCGATGGCCGCGATGACGGCGAGGACGGCCGTCGGGATCTCGAACATCCGTCGCCACGACGGTCGGATGAGCATGAGCACCGCGCCGACGGTCGCCAGCGGGACCAGGACGACGGGGAGGTGGACGATGAGAGGGTGGGCCGGGAGGCCGCCGATGTCGTTGATCTGCACTGGCTGAGCCTCCGCGTGCGACGTGAAGAGATCGTGCCGGCGAACGGTGAAGGACCGGTGAAGATCCGCTCCTACGTGAAGATGATCTGGCCGCCGGCGGCGTACTCGTAGAACTCGCCGACGGTGATGATGTCGTCGACCTGCTCGATGAAGTCGTTCTTCTCGAGCCCGAACAGGTCGACCGACGCCTTGCAGGCGTACATCCCGGCGCCGGTGTCGGCGATCATCTCGACGAACTCGGGGATGGACGGGATGTCGAGCTGCTCCATCTTGTGGTTCATGTAGTGCGTCATCGCCGTCGACACGCCCGGGAGGCCGCCGGCGACGGTCGCGAGGTGGAGTCCCGGGTTGCCGACGGTGGCCATCTTGATGTGCTCGTGGCGCCCCTTGTGGATGGCGTCGAGACCGAAGAAGGTGAAGAACAGGTTGGCCTCGATGCCCTCGGCCCTGGCTCCGTTGGCCATGATCAGGCCGGGGTAGATGCCGTCGAGCGAGCCCCTCGAGATGATGATCGAGACCTTCTCGATCGGAGCGGGTGCGGTGCCGGTCACGTCGCCCACCTCCTCAGATGCAGCCGCGCGGCTTGGGGATGCCGGCGATCTTGGCCGCGACCTTCGCGGGGCCCTTGGGGAACAGCTGGTAGAGCTCCTTCACGCTGACGCCGGAGGTCTTCCCGAGGACGCGGACCGTCGGGCCGGTGCCCTTCTCGAAGTACTCGTCGCGCATGAAGTGGATGACCTTCCAGTGGTCGGGCGTCAGCTGGTCGATCCCCTCGGCGCGGGCGATCTCCGGAGCCATCTCCTCGGTCCACACGTCGGGGTCGGTGAAGAATCCGTCGTCGGTGACGTCGACGGCGGTCGCACCGATGGTCTCGGTCGGCATGTCAGTCCTCCTGGTTGCTCGAGGTCATGTGCTTCCCGGCGGTCGGCATCGACGCGCCGACGCCGGGCAGGTCGCGGCCGGGGAGCAGGCTGTGCCAGTACACGGACTGGAACAGCAGCTTCCCGAGGTGGTTCAGCCGCGACTCCTTGAGGAGCGGGAGGCCGATCGGGCCGGGGTAGTGACCCGGGAGCGGCTCGGTCTCGTAGTTGAAGTCGATGAGCAGGGCCTTGTGGAAGCCCGTCTCGATGAAGCAGTTGGCGTGGCCGTCGAACCCGGGCTCCAGCGGTTCGCCGGCCATGAACCGCTCGATGTTGGTGACCAGCGTCTCTCCCTCGAAGTGGGTCACCGACCCGGCCTTGGAGGCGGGCACGTTCGCCGCGTCGCCGAGGCAGAAGATCTCGGGAGCGGCGGCCGACTGTGCTCGTCGGTGGGCACGAAGCCGAGCTCGTCGCCCAGGCCGGGCGACCGGTCGACGTACTCGGCGCCGCCGTGGAGCGGCACGACCACGGCGAGGTCGAACGGGACCTCACGCCCGTCGTAGGACGTCAGCACCCCGCCCGCCCCGTCGACCTCCCCGGCGTTGAACTCGGTCACGATCTCGATCCGGCGATCGGCGAGCATCCCACCGAGTCGCTCGGCCGCCACGGGCTTGGTGAAGGCACCGTCGAGAGGCGTGACGTAGGTGATGTCGACCGCGTCGCGGACGCCCCGCTCGGTGAAGTACCAGTCGGCGAGGAAGCAGAACTCGAGGGGCGCGACGGGGCACTTGATCGGCAGGTCGACGACGTCGACCACGAGCCGGCCACCGGCGAACTTGGAGAGGACCTCGGCGAGGCCGACGGCGCCGTCGACCGAGTAGAAGGTGAAGACGTCCTCGTTCCAGCCGGGTCCCGTCAGCCCCTCGGTCTCGTCCGGCAGGAGCCGAGCCCCGGTCGCGACGACGAGCACGTCGTGGTGCAGCACCGTTCCGTCGACGAGGTGCACGGCCCGGTCGTCGATGTCCACCCGGTCGATGGCGGCCTGGACGAAGTCGATGCCGTCGTGGAGCTGACGGGCCCTGGGCCGGACGATGTCGTCCACCGAGGCGAGTCCGAACGGTACGAACAGCAGCCCGGGCTGGTACACGTGACGGTCGTCGGTGTCGACGACGGTGATGCGCACGTCGTGGACCGAGTGCCGGCGACGGAGCCGGTTCGCGGTCAGCGTGCCCCCCGTGCCCCCACCGAGGATGACGATGTGGGTGCTCATGGGAGCATCGTCGACCCAGTGACGATCGCGACACAGGGTCCTTGGTCCCGATCCGGTGCCGAACCCTTCCTGACCGGAACCTCGAGTGGCAAGCTCGAACCGGGCCGCGAGAGCGGAGGGAGGAACGAAGATGGGCGCTCCTGTCGCTCCGCCGTCGTCGGTGGAGCAGCCCGCAGGGTCCGCTCGCCTGTGGTGGGTCATCACGGCGGTGGAGGTGGCCCTGGCGTCGGTGGCGGTCGCGCTCGACCTCCTCATCCCGACGTTCGTGCTGCTGGCCATGGCCGGGGTGTCTCTGCTGGTCCGGCGGGACGGGCCCTCGTCGCTGGGACTGAGTCGACCGAGCACCCCCTGGCTGGCGGCGCGCATGGCCGCGTTCGCCGCAGCGTGGTCGCTGTTCCAGCTCGCCGTCACCATGCCCATCGCCGACCACCTGTCCGGCAGGGAGCAGGATCTCAGCGCGTTCGACGACCTCCAGGGCGACCTCGGTCAGCTGGTCCTGCTGCTGGTGCTGAGCTGGACGGTCGCTGCGGTGGGGGAGGAGATCGCCTACCGCGGCTACCTCCAGACCCGGATGCGCCAGCTCTTCGGCCCGGGGTGGGCGGGCCTCGTGGTCGCCGTCGTCGCCTCGTCGCTGCTGTTCGGGCGGGCCCACTCGGAGCAGGGGATCATCGGCGTGCTCGTCGTGTCGCTCGACGCCGTCGCGTTCAGCTACGTCCGGTACCGGTACAGGACCGTCTGGGCGTCGGTCCTGATGCACGGCTGGAACAACAGCTTCGGGTTCGTGGCGTTCTACCTGGTCGGGCCGATCCACGGCTTCTGGTGAGCCGGGCGGGACGGACCGCTACGCGGAGGGCAGCCGCACCTCGACCTGGAGACCGGGCCCGGGTTCGGGCGTGCGCAGCGTCACGGACCCGCCGGACGCCCGGGTGAGCTCGGCGGCGATCGCCAGGCCCAGCCCGGTGCCTCCGGGCTCAGCGTCGGGGCCGCGCCAGAACCGCTCCGTGGCGCGTTCGAGGTCCTCGGGGCCGAGTCCCGGACCATGGTCACGGACCACGAGCACCACCTGTCCGTCGGTCTCGGTCACGGTCACGACGATGGGCGTCCCGACCGGTGTGACCTCGATCGCGTTGTCGAGCAGGTTGTCGAGCACCTGGTCGATCGCCCCGGGGACGGCGGTGGCGGCGGCGGTGGCCGGGGCGTCGACGGAGATGGACACGCCCTCCTCCTCGGCGAGGGCGTCCCAACGCTCGTGGGCCGAGCGCGCGCACGCAGCCACGTCGACCTCCGACACCGTGGCCGCGCCCTCCGCCCTGGCCAGCGCCAGGAGTCCCTCGACCACGCGCATCAACCGTTCGAGCTCGGTGCCGACGGCGTCCACGTCGTGGCGCAGGGTCTCGGGATCGGCCCCGGAGTCGATCGCGGCGTCCATCGACTCGACGCGCAGCCGCAGCACGGTGAGCGGCGTGCGGAGCTGGTGGGACGCGTCGGCGACGAAGGCCTGCTGGGCGCCGACCAGGGACTCGATCCGCACGGCCATCTCGTCGAAGGTCCGGGACAGGCGGCGGAGCTCGGGCGGTCCTCGATCGACCTTGGTGCGACCCCCGAGGTCGCCGCTCGCCAGCTGACGTGCGCCCGCCTCCAGCTGCTCGATCGGAGCCACCGCCCACTGGGCGATGACCCACCCGAACGAGGCGGCCGCCGCCAGGACCAGGACCGAGAGGAGGGCGAGCCGGAGCCAGTTGTCCCGGACCCGTTCGCGCATCTCCTCGGTCGGGAAGCTCACGCGCACGACTCCCGTCACGTCGCCGTCCGACGAGATCGGCACGGTCGCGTAGGCGAGCTCCTGGCCGAGCGTGGCCGATGTCCTGATCCCCGTGGCCTGCGATCCGTCGAGGGCTGCAGCCATCTCGGGTCGGGTCGAGAAGTCCCTGGCCTCCGCGTCGGTGGACTCGGTGTCGATGAGGCTCACCCCCGAGGCGTCGGTCACGACGACGCGTCCACCGGTCTGGTCGGAGTAGCGCTCCGCGACCGTGGCGACCCCGGCCTGGTCGCCCGCCTCGACCCGCTCCTCGACGAGTCCGGCCATCACCCGGGCGTCGCGCTCGACGTCGGCCAGCAGCCGGTCCTGGGCCCGACCGGCGTAGGTCAGCCCGAGCGGCACCTCGACGATCAGGAGGACGAAGGCCGCGATCAGCACCGACGCCAGGACGAGCCGGCGGGTCACGACTCGGTTCCGGTCCCGTCCGTCGTCGCCGTACCGCTCGGCTGAACGTCGTCGACCACGAGCTTGAACCCCACGCCTCGCACCGCCTGGATCCACTCCGGACGGCCGAGCTTCCGTCGGAGCGACGCGACGTGGACGTCCAGCGTCTTCGGAGAGCCGTACCAGTTCACGTCCCAGACCTCCTCGAGGATGCTGCGACGGCTGAGGGCTGCGCCCGGGTCCGCGGCGAGGTGGGCGAGGAGGTCGAACTCCTTGGGTGTGAGCTCGACCAGTCGGCCCTCGACGGTCACCTCGTGGGTGCGCAGGTCCACGACCAGCGGACCGAGATCGAGCCGCTGCGACGGCGTTCCCTCGTTGGTGCGACGGGCCACGGCGCGGATGCGGGCGACCAGCTCGCGCAGGCCGAACGGCTTCACCACGTAGTCGTCCGCGCCCATCTCGAGCAGGACCACCCGGTCGACCTCGTCGGAGCGGGCGCTCACCACGATGATCGGGACGGCGGAGCGCTCCCGGATCCGCCGGCAGACCTCGGATCCGTCCAGGTCCGGGAGACCGAGGTCCAGGAGCACGAGATCGGCCCCGTCGACGGACCGCAGAGCCGCGGTGCCGTCGCCGACGACGACCACGTCGAAGCCGTGGCGAGCGAGGCCGACCTCCAGGGACTCCGAGATCGCTCGATCGTCCTCGACCACCAGGATCCTCACGGCGACACCGTCGCACATCCGTCCCCGTCGGTTCAGCAACTTCACCGAACGCTTACCGTCGCCAGCCCGTCCCTTGGGGAGCGTGGCCGTACCGTCGGCGTCATGAGCGATCCACAGAACGCAACGCCCACCCCCGGATCGTCGAGCTCGCGCACGGGCAGGCGGACGAGCAGCCCGACGCAGCGCATCGGTGCTGCAGTGGCCGCCGTCGTCCTCACGCTGGTGGCCGCCGGGGCGGCGGTGGCGGTCAACCTCAGCGCGTCCGATCCGGCCGAAGGCACAGGGGCGGGCCAACTGACCGCGGTGGAGTCGGCGCCGACCTCCGTCCCGACGACGCCGTCCGAGACCGCACCGTCGAGCACCGGTGGCGTCCGGATCGACGACGGTCGGGACGACGACCGGGACCACGCGGACGACGACCACGGCGACCGCCGATCCGACGACCACGACTCAGACGACGAGGGCGAGCACCACGACGGGGCCGACGATGACGACTGACGGCTCCATCCGACCACCAGCTACGCAGCCGTCGGCAC
>JAEYSR010000077.1 GCA_023434535.1 Actinomycetes bacterium | reverse complement strand
CCGGGTGACAACACTGAGGTGACGGTGCAGTTGATTGCGCCGATCGCGATGGATGAGGGTTTGAAGTTCGCGATTCGTGAGGGTGGTCGTACGGTGGGCGCTGGCCGCGTCACCAAGATCCTCAAGTAGTCGGACTCCTCCGACATAGGGTCCTCGTTCGGAGGCTCCCGCCGCCACGGGCCGGCGGCGGGGGCCTCTGTGCGTTCCGCCCCCGGGCTCCGGGCGACGTCGCAGCCGCGGCTTGTCCCCGTCGGGCCGCACGTACCAAACTGACAGGTCCCCTCGGACGGCCTCGCCGGGTCGAGGATCCGAATCGAACGATCACGCGGTCCGGCGTTGCCGGATCCATCAGAAGGAAGTGGGAGCCGATGGCCTCCGACAAGCGGGTCGCCGTGACCCTCGAGTGCACCGAGTGCAAGCGCCGCAACTACATCACCAACAAGTCCAAGGTGAACGACCGCGAGCGCATCGAGCTCAAGAAGTACTGCCGCTGGGACCGCAAGCACACCGTGCACAAGGAGACCCGCTGAGGGTCTGAGGGTCTGCGTTGCGCAGGGACCCGCTGAGGGTCTGGCGCAGGAACGAGAGGACGGCGGGCTCTGCGGGGCCCGCCGTTCCGCGTCCGGCCGGCGCCAGCCGGCTCTGCCGTCGGCCGGCGTCAGCCGGCTCTGCCTCCGGCCGGCGTCAGCCGGCGAGGGCGGGGGACCGCCGGGTGCGGATCACGACCGCCCCGATCACCCCGGCGACCGTCGCGGCTCCGACGCCGGCGACGTAGGCGGCCCGTCGACGGCGCAGCAGGGAGCGCACGGCGTGGCGCTCACCGACCTCCTCGACCGCGGCGAGCACGTCGGTCAGCACGCCCGGCGCGGGTTCGAGCACCTCGCTGCGCAGGGAGCGCAGCGTCCGGAGCACTCTGCGGTGCTGGACCAGCTCGGCCTGGCAGCGCAGGCAGTGCTCGACGTGGGCCCGCATGTCGGGTGGCAGCACCACGGCGCCGTCGGACATCGCCGGCAGGAGCGGCGCGACCTCGTCACAGCGCACGGCCGGGCACCTCAGAGAGCTCGGGGAAGACGTCGGCACGCAGACGGTGGCGCGCCCGGTGCAGCCGGACCTTCGCCGCGGTGACGCTGATGCCGAGCTCCTCGGCGATGGCGTCGTGCGGGAGCTCGTAGACGTCGCGCAGCACGACGACCGCCCGCAGCTTGGGAGGGAGCTGGCCGAGCGCCACCAGGAGCCGGTCGCGGAGATCCCCGGCGTCCGCCACGAGCGCGGGATCGTGCTCGGTGCGGGGATCCGCGATGGGGGAGTCGGCGCGCAGCTCGTCGTGGCGGTGCCGACGGCTGCGCCCGGCGTGGGTCATGGCCACGTTCGCCGTGATCCGGTACATCCACGTGGAGAACCGGGCGTCGCCGCGGAAGTCGTCGAGCTTCCGGTACGCCCTGAGGTACGCCTCCTGGGTGACGTCCCGGGCGTCCTCGGCGCACGCGGTGAGGTGCAGCGCGAGCGCGTAGGTGTCCCGGTGGGTGGCCTCCACGAGGCGGGCGAACGCCGCCTGGTCGCCGTCCCTCGCGGCCCCGACGTCCGCAGCCAGGGGGTCGGCGTCGCCCCGGTCCGAGCTGCGTCCGCCGACGACCCGGAGCTCCGTGCGCCGCTCGGGTGCGTCATCGGGATCGGCGACGCAGGGGCGGAGGTCGCTCACGTCGATCACACTACGCGCCCCCTCGGGGTCCGGTCGCGCCGGGGCCCCGGTGACATCGGGCGCGATGTCGAGTCGTGAAGTGGAGCCCGGCGCGTCTAGTCTGGCCACTCTGACGTCGCTCGCGAGGTCTGGACACCCATGCTCCGACGGAGCTGGGTAGCCGGTCCGAGCGCGCTGCGGCACAGGGCAGTGGCTCAATTGGCAGAGCACCGGTCTCCAAAACCGGCGGTTGAGGGTTCGAGTCCCTCCTGCCCTGCTCAACACCGTTCGAAGAGGTCCCGACGATGGCGATGAACCGAGAGCAGAAGCGCGCGGCGCAGCGCAGCGGGCAGGTCAATGCCGATGGCTCTCAAGCTCCGCGCGACCGCAAGGCTCCCGCTCAGAACCTGAAGACGGAGCGGACCAAGCCGGTCGAGTTCGTCCGAGAGGTCCGCGCCGAGCTCAAGAAGGTGTCCTGGCCGACCCGCCAGGAGGTCATCCGGTACTCCACGATCGTGCTGGTGGCGCTGATCATCTTCACCGCCGGCGTGTTCGCCGTCGACTACGTGTTCGGTGAGTTCTTCCGGATCATCCTGGACCCGGGGACCTCCACCTCAGGCGCCGTGGGTGCCGTGATCCACCGCCCGACGACGTACTGAGCCCGCACCGACGCGCTCCTGCGACCAGCACCACCAGATCTGCGATCTGCACGACCAGCTCGTGCGATCAGCTCGATGCAGCCGAAGAGAGATCCATGACTGACGAGAACGAGAACGCTCCCGAGACCGATCCCGCCGAGGACGCGCTCGAGTCCGCGGTCGAACGCGAGGCCGAGGTCGAGGAGTTCATGGCCGAGGTCGAGGGCGACGACGCCGCGGCCGACGCCGTGGAGGCGATCGCCGAGGTCGAGGACATCGATCCGGAGGGCGTGCTGGTCGAGGCGCCCGTCGACTCCGATGCCGAGCTCGACGAGCTGGCCGAGGCGGAGGCCGTCCTCGAGGAGGCCGTCGCGGAGGAGATCGCCGAGGAGCTGGTCGAGGAGGCCGTCGCGGAGGAGGTCGCCGAGGAGATCGTCGAAGAGGCGATCGTCGAGGAGCTGGCGGAGGAGGCGGTCGAGGAGGCCGTCGCCGACGAGATCCTGGCCGAGGAGCTGCTCGAGGAGCAGCCGGCGCCCCGCAAGGCGGAGTCGCCCTACGACCGGCCCGGCAAGTGGTACGTCCTGCACACGCAGTCCGGCTACGAGAACAAGGTGCGCCAGAACATCGAGGCCCGCCGGGCGTCGATGAACATGGAGTCCCGCATCCACGAGGTCGTCATCCCGATGGAGGACGTCGTCGAGTTCAAGCAGGGCAAGAAGGTCGTCGTCCAGAAGAAGATGTTCCCCGGCTACCTGCTGGTGCGCTGCAGCCTCGACGACGACAGCTGGTACGTGATCCGCAACACGCCGGGTGTGACCGGCTTCGTGGGTGCGGCCAACAAGCCGCAGTCGCTGCCCCGCAAGGACGTCGAGAACTTCCTCGGAACGGGCGAGGAGCCGGATGCGGACGCACCGGCACCGACCAAGCGCACCGCCGGTCCGGTCCACGGCTACGAGATCAACGAGACCGTCCGGGTCAAGGAAGGTCCGTTCGCGGACTTCTCCGGCGAGATCGTCGAGATCAACGAGGACCAGCTCAAGGTCAAGGTGCTCGTCAACATCTTCGGTCGTGAGACGCCCGTCGAGCTGGAGTTCTCCCAGGTCGCCAAGCTCTGACGCCGACCCGGGCGTGTCGACGTCCGGGTCGTCGGGCCGGTGGCCGGGTTGTGCCTGCCCTCCGGCCGGGACCACAATGGTCAGTCGGTCCGGCCGCTGCCGGGTCACCTCCCGGCACCAACCGGGACGCCGCCCTGTCGGGCGCCCCCGGATCCTGTCCCACGGATCCGTCCAGAAGTTCGAGGAAAGTGAAGTCATGGCCAAGAAGAAGGTCCTTGCCATCGTCAAGATCCAGATCCCGGCCGGTCAGGCCACGCCTGCGCCGCCGGTCGGCACGGCCCTCGGCCCGCACGGCGTCGCGATCATGGACTTCTGCAAGGAGTACAACGCTCGGACCGAGTCCCAGCGCGGCACGATCGTGCCGGTCGAGATCTCCATCTACGAGGACCGCACGTTCTCGTTCATCACCAAGACGCCGCCCGCTCCGGTGCTGATCCGCCAGGCGGCGGGTCTCGACAAGGCCGCCGAGAACCCGGGTCGTGACGTCGCCGGCAAGATCACCGACGCCCAGCTCACCGAGATCGCGCAGACCAAGATGCCCGACCTCAACACCGACGACCTCGACGCCGCCAAGCTCCAGATCGCCGGAACCGCCCGCTCGATGGGCATCGAGGTCGACTGACCTCGGCATCCGCCGGCCCGACCGCGTGGAGCGGCGGCCGACCAAGATCTGACGGCTCCGGCCGTCGAACCCCACCCGGGAGGACCTCGCCCGGGCACCCGGGTCACACATGAGGGAGAACCGGAAGGATTCGACATATGGGACACGGGAAGCGCTACCTCGACGCGACCAAGCGCTACGACCGGGAGCGCCAGTACGGCGCCGATGAGGCGATCGACGTCGTCAAGACGCTGGCCACCGCCAACTTCGACGAGACGGTCGAGGCGGTCATCCGCCTCGGCGTCGACCCCCGCAAGGCCGACCAGATGATCCGCGGCACCGTCGCACTGCCCTCCGGCACCGGCAAGGACGTCCGCGTCGCCGTGTTCGCCCAGGGCCCCGCTGCTGCGGCGGCCGAGGCGGCCGGAGCCGAGTTCGTCGGTGCCGACGACCTGGCCGCGCAGATCGAGGGCGGCATGCTCGACTTCGACGTCACCATCGCCACCCCCGACCTCATGCCGCTGGTCGGCAAGCTGGGTCGTGTGCTCGGTCCCCGTGGCCTGATGC
Organism: Actinomycetes bacterium; assembly: GCA_023434535.1. Classification (GTDB taxonomy): domain Bacteria; phylum Actinomycetota; class Acidimicrobiia; order Acidimicrobiales; family Microtrichaceae; genus Dermatobacter. Next base: position 7,039 of record JAEYSR010000077.1, on the reverse strand, counting down.
CGAACCCCAAGACCGGCACCGTGACCCCCGATCCGGCCAAGGCCGTCGAGGAGTTCAAGGGCGGCAAGGTCGAGTACCGGACCGACCGGAACGGCAACGTGCACGTCGGCATCGGCAAGGCGAGCTTCGAGGCCTCCGCTCTCGTCGCCAACTTCAACGCCATCGTCGACGAGCTCATCAAGGCCAAGCCGGCCGCCGCCAAGGGCCGCTACATCCGCAAGGTCACCCTCAGCTCCACGATGGGCCCGGGCGTCCAGCTGGACGCCGCACGTCTCGAGGCCTGACCCACGTCGTCCGGGGGTGCCGGCCGGGGATCGGTCCGGTCCCCCGAATGGCCCGGCTCCCTCGAACGACATTGGTGCCGGGCCCGAGCGGTCCGGTACCATCGCACGGTTCCCCCTCCGGGGGAGCGCACGGTTCCCCCTCTGGGGGAGCACCCGGTTCCCCTTCGGGGGAGCCAGAGATCTGACACTCGCCGAAGACCCCATGGCGCGCCGGACGGCGCAGAACGGGCCCGAGGACGTCCGATCCGACCGGAGCGACCCGGTCGGACCCCGACGGGGAGGACGTGCGCCGGCCCACCTGGGTAGGTGGACACCTGATCCGAACGCCGTCCCCTGGGTCGGTCGAGGAGGCGTCCGCTGCTTGCGGGCGCCGGATCCCGACCACAGGAAGCGGAGCCGCTGCTGGCGGCTCCCCGAGCAAGACGGAAGGAGGTGTCAGATGGAGAACCCGAGGCCGGAGAAGGTGGCCGTGGTGGACGAGGTCGTGGACAAGTTCCAGGCCGCCGACGCCGTGATCATCACCGAATACCGCGGTCTGACGGTTCGGGACCTGCAGGACCTGCGGACCTCGCTGCGCGAGGCCGGTGGCGAGTACCGCGTGTACAAGAACACCCTGGTCAAGCGGGCGACGACGTCGTTGGACCTGGAGCTCGACGAGCAGCTGCTCGGACCGACGGCGCTCACGTTCGTCGGTCAGAAGGCCGACGGCACGCCGGGCGATGTCGTGACGGTGGCCAAGGCCCTCAAGTCGTTCGCCAAGGCCAACCCGCTGTTGGTCCTGAAGGGCGGCGTGCTGGGCGACTCGCTGCTCGACCAGGCGGCGCTGTCGCGACTGGCGGAGGTCGCACCGCGGGAGGAGCTGCTCGCTCGTCTCGCCGGTGGGATGGCTGCACCCATGCAGAACTTCGCCAGCCTGCTCAACGCGATCCCGCAGAAGCTGGCGTACGCGTTGCAGGCGCTCATCGAGCAGGGCGGAGCATCCGACGCGCCGGCCGCTGCACCCGCAGCGACCGACGAGGCGGAGACGACCGCCGACGAACCCACTGCCGAGGCAGATCCAGCGGACACCGCTGAGGCCGAGGTCGCCGCAGACGCGGAGACCCCGGCGGAGAACACCGATCAGGACGAGACCCCCGGTGACGGGGACGCGGTCGAGGCGAACGCCGACGACGCCGCACAGGAAGAGGAGTGACAGACATGGCGACCAAGGAAGAGATCCTCGACGCGATCTCGAACATGACGGTGCTCGAGCTCTCCGAGCTGCTGAGCGAGTTCGAGGAGCGCTTCGGCGTGACCGCTGCGGCCCCGGTGGCCGTGGCTGCTGCGGCTCCGGCCGCAGGTGGCGGCGACGGTGGCGGCGACGCCGAGGAGAAGACCAGCTTCGACGTGGTCCTCACCGACGCCGGCGACAAGAAGATCCAGGTCATCAAGGAGGTCCGCGGCCTCACGAGCCTGGGTCTCAAGGAGGCCAAGGATCTGGTGGAGTCCGCTCCCAAGGCCGTCCTCGAGGGCGTGTCCAAGGACGACGCCGACAAGGCCAAGGAGGCCCTCGAGGCCGCCGGCGGCTCCGTCGAGGTCAAGTGACCTGACGCTCGGACCACCGAGCGCGTGCGTTCTGGCTGTCGTCTTCCGGTTCCGACCGGGCGACGACAGCCAGTTCGTCGTTTTGGCGGGCGGGCCGAGGGTGCTTGACCGGACGGGACCATGTTCGTACGCTCCCCGGAACCGAACGACTCGGCCCGGACCAACGGGCCGGGCCCACCCGCCCGGACGCGGTGCCTTCTCAGGGAGGCCGCCTCTGGCCTGTCCGAGGCGCCTTGACCGTCGGCACCCATCCGCGTATTCTGTTCGGTTGCCGTGCCCTGCCGTTCGTTCTTCGAAGTAGTTCTCCCTTCACCAGGAAATTCCGCTTCGACGTCGCGCGCCCGGGACTCGGTACCCACCTCTCGCCCGCTCAGCGCCCACCGCTCGCCCGCCAACAGGGAGTAGCTCCTTGTCCTCTCGCGTCAACTTCCGCGACCGCTATTCGTTCGCGAACCTCGACGAGGTTCTCGATCTGCCCAACCTGATCGCCGTCCAGAAGGAGTCCTTCGACTGGTTCGTCGAGCAGGGCCTGGCCGATGCGTTCCGCGACATCTCGCCGATCAAGGACTTCACCGAGACGCTGAGTCTCGAGCTGGAGTTCGATCCGTTCGACGAGGACCTGCGCCCCCCGCCCAAGTTCACGGTGGAGGAGTGCAAGGAGAAGGACATGACCTTCTCCGCCCCGATCTTCGCTCGGGCGCGCTTCATGAACGCCAACACGGGCGAGATCAAGGAGCAGACGGTCTTCATGGGGGACTTCCCGATGATGACCGAGCGCGGCACCTTCATCATCAACGGCACCGAGCGCGTGGTGGTGTCCCAGCTCGTCCGCTCGCCGGGCGTCATCTTCCAGCCGGGCGAGCGGTTCCGGCTCCGGAACCTGTCGAAGCACCAGCTGGTCACCGGCACCATCCACCCCTACCGCGGCGAGTGGATCGAGTTCGACGTCGAGCAGAAGCCGGGCAAGGACCCGACGGCCGGCACCCGCGTCGCCCGCAAGCGTCGCCTGTCTCTGTTCGTCCTGCTGCGCGCCCTCGGCTACGACGAGGAGAACGCCCCCGGGTTCCTGGAGGCCTTCGTCCGCCACTTCGACTTCCTGGAAGGGCAGTGGGAGAAGGACAAGGAGCTGGCCGTCACCCAGGACGAGGCCATCATCGAGATCTACAAGCGGGCCCGCCCGGGTGAGCCCGCCACGCCGGACTCGGCGCGCAACTACTTCAACAACGCGTTCTTCGAGCCCCGCCGCTACGACCTCAGCCGCGTCGGTCGCTACAAGCTGAACCGGAAGCTCGGCCCCGAGATCGAGCGCCTGCAGGAGCTGTTCCCGCAGCTGGCCGGTCAGCTGGACGTGCCGGATCCCGACCAGCCGGTCCTGAGCCGCTGCGAGGTCCTCGCCGCGACCACCTACCTGCTGAACCTGGCGGCCGGCACCCACGGGTACCGACTGGACGACCAGGACCACTTCGCCAACCGCCGCATCCGCTCGGTCGGCGAGCTCATCCAGAACCAGGTCCGCATCGGCCTGTCCCGCATGGAGCGGGTGGTCCGCGAGCGCATGACCACCCAGGACGTCGAGGCGATCACGCCGACCACCCTGATCAACATCCGCCCGGTGGTCGCGGCGATCAAGGAGTTCTTCGGGACGTCCCAGCTCAGCCAGTTCATGGACCAGGTCAACCCGCTGTCCGGGCTGACCCACCGCCGTCGTCTCTCGGCGCTCGGCCCCGGCGGCCTCAGCCGTGAGCGGGCGGGCTTCGAGGTCCGCGACGTGCACTTCAGCCACTACGGCCGCATGTGCCCGATCGAGACGCCCGAGGGTCCGAACATCGGTCTGATCGGCGCCCTGGCGACCTTCGCCCGGGTGAACCAGTTCGGCTTCATCGAGACGCCGTACCGCAAGGTCGAGAACGCGACCGTCACCGACGAGATCGTGTGGCTGCCCGCGGACGAGGAGGAGGAGTACATCGTCGCCCAGGCGAACACGCCGATCGGGCCCGACGGTCACTTCTCCGCCGACCGCGTGCTGGTGCGGCGATCGCCGCAGGCCGCCTCGCTGTCGGACCTCAAGCTCCAGCTGGAGCGCGACGAGTTCCTCGGTGCGACCACCGAGATCTCCGCGGTGGCCCCCGAAGAGGTCCAGCTCATGGACGTCTCGCCCCGTCAGATCGTGTCGGTGGCCACGTCGCTGATCCCGTTCCTCGAGCACGACGACGCCAACCGCGCCCTGATGGGCGCCAACATGCAGAAGCAGGCCGTCCCGCTGCTCCGCGCCGAGGCGCCCTACATCGGCACCGGCATCGAGAAGCGTGCGGCCGAGGACGCCGCCTACATGGTGCTCGCCGCCGAGGACGGCACCGTCGTCGACGTCGACGGCGGCCAGATCGTCGTCGACTACAAGAAGGCCGGTCGGGTCACCTACCGCCTCCACAAGTTCGAGCGCTCCAACCAGGACACCTGCATCAACCAGCGGCCCGCCGTGGCCGAGGGCCAGAAGGTGTCCGCCGGCGACGTGCTGGCCGAGGGCCCCTCGACCGACAACGGCGAGCTGGCGCTGGGCAAGAACCTGCTCGTCGCCTTCATGCCGTGGGAGGGCTACAACTTCGAGGACGCCATCATCCTCTCGGAGCGGCTGGTCAAGGACGACGTCCTGACGTCGATCCACATCCACGAGCACGAGGTCGACGCCCGCGACACCAAGCTCGGCCCCGAGGAGATCACCCGGGACATCCCGAACCTCTCCGAGGAGATCCTGATGGACCTCGACGAGCGCGGCATCATCCGCGTCGGCGCCGAGGTCGATCCGGGCGACGTGTTGGTCGGCAAGGTCACGCCCAAGGGCGAGACGGAGCTGACCCCGGAGGAGCGCCTGCTGCGGGCGATCTTCGGCGAGAAGGCCCGCGAGGTCCGCGACACCTCCCTCAAGGTCCCCCACGGCGAGTCCGGCAAGGTCATCGACGTCAAGGTGTTCAGCCGTGACGACGAGCACGAGCTGCCGCCGGGCGTGAACCAGCTGGTGCGGGTCTACGTGGCGCAGAAGCGCAAGATCTCCGTCGGCGACAAGCTTGCCGGCCGTCACGGCAACAAGGGCGTGATCTCCCGGATCCTGCCGATCGAGGACATGCCGTTCCTGGAGGACGGCACCCCGGTCGACATCATCCTCAACCCCCTCGGCGTGCCCTCCCGCATGAACGTGGGCCAGGTGCTCGAGACGCACCTCGGCTGGGCCGCTCGCTGGGGCTGGGACGACGGCGACCGCCACGTGGGCGAGGCGCCCATCCGCGGCACCGAGACCAAGACCCGTCCGGTCACCCGCCCGGCCACCCTCGTCGCCACCCCGGTGTTCGACGGTGCCAAGTGGGACGAGTCTGAGATGGCCGGCAAGCACCCGACCATCAAGACGATCTTCTCCAACATCGAGCCCGAGTCGGTCCGCTCCGACTACGGCAACGGCGGGCGCCTCATCGGCACCGACGGCAAGGCCACCCTCTACAACGGCCGCACCGGCGAGCGCTACGACAACCCCGTCACCTGCGGCTACGCCTACATCCTGAAGCTGGCCCACCTGGTGGACGACAAGATCCACGCCCGGTCGACGGGTCCGTACTCCATGATCACCCAGCAGCCGCTCGGCGGTAAGGCCCAGTTCGGTGGCCAGCGCTTCGGTGAGATGGAGGTGTGGGCGCTCGAGGCGTACGGCGCGGCCTACTGCCTGCAGGAGCTCCTGACCATCAAGTCCGACGACACCCTCGGCCGCGTCAAGGTCTACGAGGCGATCGTCAAGGGGGAGAACATCCCCGAGCCCGGCATCCCCGAGAGCTTCAAGGTGCTCATCAAGGAGATGCAGGCGCTGTGCCTGAACGTCGAGGTCCTCTCCCGCACGGGTGAGGAGATCAAGATGCGTGAGCTCGACGAGGACTTCTTCCGTGCTGCCGAGGAGCTGGGCATCGACCTGTCCCGGCCCGAGCGCGGATCAGACGAGGACGACGCCCGCCGCCAGGCGGAGCGTCGCTGAGAGAGGAACGACCCAACCCCATGCTCGACGTCAACCTCTTCGACCAGCTCCGGATCGGCCTGGCCACCGCGGATGCCATCCGCATGTGGTCCAACGGCGAGGTCAAGAAGCCGGAGACCATCAACTACCGCACGCTCAAGCCGGAGAAGGACGGGCTCTTCTGCGAGAAGATCTTCGGTCCGACCAAGGACTGGGAGTGCTACTGCGGCAAGTACAAGCGCGTCCGGTTCCGCGGCATCATCTGCGAGCGCTGCGGCGTCGAGGTCACGCGCTCCAAGGTGCGTCGTGAGCGGATGGGCCACATCGAGCTCGCCGCCCCCGCCGTGCACATCTGGTACCTCCGCGGCACCCGCTCCTGGCTGGCCTACCTCCTCTCGGGCATCGAGCCCAAGGAGGAGCTGAAGGCCAAGCAGCTGGAGAAGGTCATCTACTTCGCCGCCAACCTCGTCACGCACGTCGACGAGGAGCGTCGCCACAACGACCTCGCCAGCCTCGAGGCCGAGATGCTCGGCGAGCGCGATGCCATCGAGAAGGACCGCGAGCTCGAGCTGGCCCGCCGCATGGAGGAGCTCGAGGGCGAGCTGGAGGCCCTCGAGGCCGAGGGCGCCAAGGAGTCCGACCTGGCCAGCCGCCGCAAGGCCGCCGACAAGGACCTCGCGGCCATCCGCGAGACCTACGACGACGAGCTGGAGCTCCTCGCCCGCGTGTGGGACGAGTTCAAGGACATCTACCCCCGCCAGATCATCGAGGACGAGACCCTGTGGCGCGAGCTGCAGGACCGCTACGCGGACTACTTCGAGGGCGGCATGGGCGCGGGCGCCATCAAGCTGCTCATCGATCGCATCGACCTGGTCGAGGAGGAGAAGAAGCTCCGCGAGGCGATCGATCCCGAGGAGGGCCGCAAGCCCCTCTCCGCCCAGCGCAAGCAGAAGGCGATCAAGCGGCTCAAGATCGTGGCCGCCTTCAACCGCACCGACGAGAACGGCTCCCGGGTCAACGACCCCCGCGCCATGATCCTCGACGTCGTCCCGGTCATCCCCCCGGACCTGCGCCCGATGGTGCAGCTCGACGGCGGTCGCTTCGCGACGTCGGACCTCAACGACCTGTACCGCCGCGTCATCAACCGGAACAACCGCCTCAAGCGGCTGCTGGACCTGGG
>JAEYSR010000076.1 GCA_023434535.1 Actinomycetes bacterium | reverse complement strand
TCGATCGGGAGGCCGAAGTAGGTGGCCGGCTCGGTGCCGACCACGGCGAGCTTGCGTCCCTGATGGGCGAGCACGGCCCGTGCCATCTCGGAGAAGCTCATCTTCTGGGGGCCACCGACCTCGTGGATGGTGTTCAGCGGCTCTCCGATGGCGATCCGGACGAGGACGGCGGCGAGCTCGGCGGACGCGATCGTCTGGATCAGAGCGTCGGGGGCGCGGACCTCGTCACCGTCGACGAGGGACTCGGTGATGGACTCGGCGAGCTCGTGGAACTGGGTGGAGCGCACGACCGTCCAGGGCACACCGGAGCGCTCGGCCGCGGCCTCCTGGGCGAGCTTGCCGCGCATGTAGCCGGCCTCCGCCGCGAGCTCGTCGGCGCCCACGATGGACAGCACGACGTAGTGGCCGACCTCGGCCGCGCCGGCGGCCGCAGCGAGGTTCGCGGATGTCTGCTGGAAGAACGCCTCGGCGGAGTCCTCGGGTGTGGCCGAGTTGATGACGTCGATCACGGCGTCGGCGCCGGCCAGGGCGTCGCCGAGTCCCTCGCCGGTGAGCACATCGGCGCCGGAGCTCTGGGACACCTCGACGACGTCGTGACCCGCTGCGGTGAGGAGCGTGACGAGCTGGCTGCCGACGAGGCCGGTGGAGCCGACCACCGTGACCTTGTGCTTCGGTTCGACGGGAGGGTGGGAGGTTCGGTCTGCGGGGCACATCTCGGGCCGCCTCTCTCTGGGTCGCTGATCTGCAACCGCTTGACGAGATGGCGTCGCCGCGCGTGACGGACGGGCTCTGCCCACGGGTCGGACCGGGTCCGATCGCGGGTTCGTCACGTAGCGTCGAGCTGTCTCGTCAAGGGGGTGGTGCACCGAGCGGTGCGCCATGGAAGGAGCCTCTCCTGATGTACGAGCGCATGAACCCCCACGAGGTCGCACCGGAGCTGCAGAAGCCCATGTTCGCCCTGAGCAGGCACATCTCGGAGAACATCGACCCGGTCCTGTTCGAGCTGGTCAAGCTGCGGGCCTCGATGATCAACGGCTGCGGCCACTGCATCGACATCCACTCGAACGATGCCCTGAAGGCCGGCGAGACCACGTCCCGTCTGTTCGGGCTCAACGCGTGGTGGGAGCACCCGCAGTTCACCGGCCGGGAGCGCGCCGCACTCGCCCTGACCGACGCCGCGACCCGCTTCGGCGAGCACGGCGTGCCCGACGACGTCTTCGACGCCGCCCGCGCCGAGTTCGACGAGCGGGAGCTCACCTACCTGGTCGCCGCCATCGGGCTCATCAACATGTGGAACCGCTTCGGCGTCACGTTCCAGCTCACGCCCCCCAGCGCTCTCGTCCCCTCCGCCTAGCGCCGATGGACGCCGCGGAGCTCGACCAGGTCGCCCAGGCGGAGCGGCCGAGGCTGATCAGCCTCGCCTACCGGATGACCGGTTCGGTCGCGGAGGCCGAGGACATCGTGCAGGACGCGCTGCTGCGCGCCCACCGTGCGTTGCCGGCCGACATCGACTCTCCGCCGGCGTACCTGACCACGATCACCACCCGGCTGGCGATCGACCACCAGCGCTCGGCCCGGGTGCGACGGGAGTCGTACGTCGGCCCGTGGTTGCCCGAGCCGATCACGGCCGATCCGGCACCCGACGCCGCGGCGCACGCGGAGCTGTCCGACTCGTTGTCGATGGCGTTCCTCGTCGTGCTCGAGACCCTCAGCCCCGACGAGCGTGCCGTGCTGCTGCTCCACGACGTGTTCGCCTACCCGCACGCGGACATCGCCGAGATGCTGGGGCGCACCGACGCGTCGAGCCGACAGCTGCTGCGCCGGGCCCGTCAGCGGATCGACGCCGGCCGGCCCCGCGTCGACGCCGACCTGTCGCAGCGCGACGAGGTCCTGCGCCGCTTCCTCGACGCCTGCGAAGGCGGCGACCTCGACGCCTTCCTCGACCTGCTCACCGACGACGCCGAGCTCGTCTTCGACGGCGGAGCAGAGGTGAGGACCGCTGCTCGACACCCCATCCGAGGCGCCGATCGGGTCGCCCGGTTCCTCACCTTCGTCATGGGACGCCTCGGCGACAGCGGGTCGGTGACACGCGTGACCCTCAACGGCGGACCCGCTGCGCTCGTCACCACCGGATCCGGCGAGGTGATCGGCGCCGTGTTCGTCGAACCGGGCGAGCACGGGTCTGCCGCCGAGATCCGGTGGGTGCGCAACCCGTCGAAGCTCACGGCTCTGGCCTGACGCTCGATCGGCCGAGCTGGTCGATCGGCCTCGGTACTGGATCTCGGGCCGAGCTCCCGGCGCGGTCCCGAATGGGGCCGAGTGGATCCTCACTGCGGTGTCCGTTCGGGGTGAGTGTCACTCCCTGTCCGTATCGTGTCGAACATGCGTTCGACTGGGGAAGGCAGCGAAGCGGAAGGGGGAGACGGCGGGGCTCGTGAACCTGCGGTCGGGTTCGGCGAGCCCGCGTTCACGCTGCCCCTTGCCGTGGCCGACGCAGTGGACGCGTTGCGGGCCGTCGCCGCCGGTGACGTGAAGGCGGAGTCCGATGACGACCTGCTGGGACGCTTCGACGGACTCGAAACACTGGACCGGCTCCTGCACGCCGCCCGCTTCGCGATGTTGGGTGAGCTCGATGCCCGTTCGTTGACCGACCGCCGCCTCGGTCACGTCACCGCGAACGAAGCCGGCTGGCGCCACGGAACCGACCCCCGACGAGTGAAGACGGATCAGGCCACCGCGACCACGCTGCGCCGACACTTCCCCGACCTCACCGCCGCACTCGCTGCCGGCACCGTGTCCGCGGATCGGGTCCGAGTCCTGTGTCGTCTGGTCAACGACCGCAACGCCCAGATCCTCACCAACATCGAGGACCAGCTCATCGACCT
>JAEYSR010000046.1 GCA_023434535.1 Actinomycetes bacterium | reverse complement strand
GACCGCCAACTTCTACAGCGGCATCGCCTGGATCAACGACGACAACAGCATCACGATCACCCTCAACGGAGTGGTCAACGTGCTGACCCGCTGAGCCGTCGGCACCCGCAGCGACCGACGCCTGCGTGCTCGACGACCCGACCCGCCGAACGGCGAGTCGGGTCGTCGTCGTGTCCGGGCGACTCAGGCGCCGCCGGCGTTGCGGAACTCGCGCTTGAGCTCCTTGACCTCGTCCCGGAGGCGGGCCGCCTCCTCGAAGCGGAGGTCGGCCGACGCCTGGTGCATCTCGTCCTCGAGCAGCTGGATCAGAGCGCCCAGGTCCTGGGGCGGCAGGTCGGCGAACTGCTCCAGTCGGGCCTTCTCCCCCGGCCGGCGCTTGCGGCGACCGCCGCCAGGGACCGGGGCGCCGTCGGAGCCACGGAGGTCGGCGAGGATGTCGGTGATCGCCTTCTGCACCGACTGCGGATCGATCCCGTGCTCCTCGTTGTAGGCCTGCTGCAGACCACGACGTCGGTTGGTCTCGGAGATCGCCCGGGTCATCGAGTCCGTGACCTTGTCGGCGTACATCACCACCTGGCCGTTCACGTTCCTGGCCGCTCGACCGATCATCTGGACCAGCGACGTCTCGGAGCGGAGGAAGCCCTCCTTGTCGGCGTCGAGGATGGTCACGAGCGAGACCTCGGGGATGTCCAGGCCCTCACGCAGCAGGTTGATGCCGACGAGCACGTCGAACTCGCCGAGGCGCAGGTCCCTGACCAGCTCGATCCGCTGCAGCGTGTCCACCTCGGAGTGCAGGTAGCGGACCTTGACGCCCATCTCGAGCAGGTAGTCGGTCAGGTCCTCGGCCATCTTCTTGGTGAGGGTGGTCACGAGGACCCGCTCCCCCTTGGACACACGGTCGTTGATCAACGACAGCAGGTCGTCGATCTGGCCTTTGGTGGGCTTGATGATCACCTCGGGGTCGATCAGGCCGGTGGGGCGGACCACCTGCTCGACGACCCGGGACGAGTGCTCGAGCTCCCAGGCGCCCGGCGTCGCCGAGAGGAAGATGGTCTGACCGGCCCTCTGCAACCACTCCTCGAACCTCAGCGGACGGTTGTCGGCGGCCGACGGCAGCCGGAACCCGTGCTCGATCAGCACCTCCTTGCGGGAGCGGTCCCCCTCGTACTGGCCGTGCAGCTGGGGGATGGTCTGGTGCGACTCGTCGAGGATGGTCAGGTAGTCCTTGGGGAAGTAGTCGATGAGCGTGCTCGGCGCCTCCCCGGGACCGCGACCCTCCATGGGGGCGGAGTAGTTCTCGACGCCGTTGCAGAACCCCATCTCCCGGAGCATCTCGAGGTCGTACTCGGTGCGCATCCGCAGCCGCTGGGCCTCCAGGAGCTTGCCCTCCTTCTCGAACTGGGCCAGCCGCTGCTGGAGCTCCGCCTCGATGCGGACGATGGCGGCCTGGAGCCGATCGTCGGACACCACGTAGTGGGTCTTGGCGAAGATCAGCACGTCGTCGAGCTGGTCGACCTTCTCCCCCGTCAGCGGGTCGACGATCGAGATGGCCTCCACGTCGTCGCCGAACAGCTCGATGCGGACCGCCGACTCCTCGTACGCGGGCTGGATCTCGATCACGTCGCCGCGCACCCGGAACTTGCCGCGGCTCAGGGCGACGTCGTTGCGCTCGTACTGGAGGTGCACGAGCTGGCGCAGGAGGTCCCGCTGGTCCACGACGTCCCCCACCCGCAGCGTGAAGAACCGCGACGCGTACTCGTCGGGTGAGCCCAGGCCGTAGATGCAGCTCACCGAGGCGACCACGATCGTGTCCCGTCGGGTGAGCAGCGACGACGTGGCGGAGTGCCGCAGCCGCTCGATCTCGTCGTTCACGGAGCTGTCCTTCTCGATGAAGGTGTCCGTGGACGGCATGTACGCCTCGGGCTGGTAGTAGTCGTAGTAGGAGACGAAGTACTCGACCCGGTTGTTGGGGAAGAACTCCCGGAACTCGTTGGCCAGCTGCGCTGCGAGGCTCTTGTTGGGCGCCAGCACGAGCGTCGGCCGCTGCACCTGCTCGATGGTCCAGGCGATGGTCGCTGACTTGCCGGAGCCGGTGATGCCGAGCAGCGTCTGGAACCGCTCGCCGCAGTGCACGCCGTCGGCCAGCCGCTCGATCGCCTTGGGCTGGTCACCGGCGGGCCGGAACTCGCTCTCCACCTTGAAGGGCCGGACCATCTTGGGTTCGGCCCGCTTGCGGGTGGTTGCGTTGTCGCCGACGTGTGCCACGTCGAGCAGGCTACGTCGGCCCTGTGACAGCGGCCCCGACGCCGATCGCGGAGCGGCCCGCCTTCTGCGGGTGGAGACGACGAAACCTTCCCGGCGCGACCCCTATGTGCGGCGCTGCTGCCCTATCCGGCGGTCGGGTCGGTGGTGGGGAGGGTCTGGATCCAGGCCCAGGCCCGGTCGACCTCGGCCTCCAGCGAGTCCGGGTCGCCGTGGTTGTCCACCACGAAGTCGGCCTTGGACAGCCGGTGCTCGCGCTCCATCTGGTTGGCGATCCGGTTCCGGGCGTCGGCCTCGCTGAAGCCCCGGTGGGCGACGAGGCGCTGCACCGCCACCTCGGGATCGAGGTCCACCACGATCGTCCCGATCAGGCCGGGCCAGCCCGCCTCGGCGAGCAGCGGGATGTCCAGGACGACGACGTTGTCGGTCTCCGCCTGCTCGGCGATCCGCCGTTCGATCTCCGTGTGGACCCGGGGATGGACGATCGCGCCCAGATCGGCGAGCGCCTGGGGGTCGGTGAAGACGACCTCGGCGACGGCGGCGCGGTCCAGCGTGCCGTCCTCGGCCACGATCCCCACGCCGAAGCGCTCGACCATCTCGGCGAACACCTCCGTCCCGGGCTGCTGGAGCTCCTTGACGATCGCATCGGCGTCCACGACCACCGCGCCGCGGCGGGCCAGCGACGCCGACACCGACGACTTGCCCGCACCGATTCCACCCGTGAGTCCGACCAGCAGCATGGTCGCGGAAGCTACCGGACGTCGCGGCGGCCGGTCGCCGGTGAGGGGTTCTGAGGAATTTCCCAAAGTCCCGCCGGATCGGTGCCGATGGATGGACGACCGGTGACCCTCTGGTTCCCCAGCGTTCACCCGGCCCCCAGATCCGTCGACCCCAGCAACGACCCGCCAGCCCCAACGACTCGCCAGCACCAACGACTCGGACGATCATCCATGCACACCGCGCCGCCGGACGATCCGCTCTCCACCGACCCGACCCCCGATGAACCGCCGCGCCCGTCGAACGGCGCGCCCGCGCTGCCCGGTAAGCGGCCCGGCCGCACCAGCCTGACGGACCGGTTCCGGGACCGACTCCACCGCGACCTCCAGGACGCGATGATCGATCCGGCCCAACAGCCGACCGGCGACTTCGACATCGTCGCCCAGCAGCTGCCGAGCATCGGGATCGACCGGGTCGCGAGCTTCAACAGCCTGATCACGGCCATGCGCCTGGCCACCACGGCCATCTCGCTCCTGCTCGTCGCCAGCCGCCTCGACCAGTTCGGCATGGCGGTCAAGGTCTGGACCGCGATCGTCGTCAGCTACGCGATCTTCAGGGCCTTCCGCCCGATCCGCTACGAGAACGACCTCCAGTCGCTGCTCCGGGTGCTCGCCGAGGTCGCCCTGCACGTCGCCGCGGTCGTGATGACCGGCTACTGGCAGTCGCCCCTGATCTTCACGCTGCTCACCGCCGTCACCATCGCCGGCCTGGCCCGTGGGTTCGGCTTCTCCATCCGCATCGCCGTGGTCACGGTCCTGGCGGTGAGCTTCCCGTACGTCCTGCAGGCTCCGGACGGCCACGAGGCCTTCCTGCAGTCGGCGTCGTGGGGCGGGATCGTCATGCTCGTGGCGATCATCGCCGGCTACGCCCGGCGGATCTCCGGGGAGGCCGACCGCGAGCGCGAGCTCGCCATGGACCGGTTGAGCCGGCTGTCGGACGCCAACGCCCTGCTCTACTCGCTCCACCGGGTCACCCAGACCCTGCCGGCGTCGCTCGACCTCGGCGACGTGCTCGACTCGACCCTCAGCCGGATGAAGTCGCTGGTCGCCTACGACAGCGTCGCCGTCCTGCTCTTCGACGAGACCGACGGCCACTGGGAGGTCGTCCGCCACCAGGGCATGTACGTGCCGACCCGACTCGGACCGACCGAGCTGCCCGTCGGGATGAAGCAGGCCATCACCGAGAGCCGCCCGGTGTACGTGTCGGACCTCCAGATGGACGGACCCGGCCTGTCGGACCGCTCGGGGTCCGGCATCTACAGCCAGCTGTCGGCCAGGGGCGCCATCATCGGCCTGCTCGCCATCGAGCACAGCGACTTCGAGCACTTCACCTCCCGGGACATCGAGCTCGTCGAGGGCTTCGTGGCGCCGGCCTCGCTCGCCCTGGACAACGCCCGGTGGTTCGCCCGCCTCCGCACCGTCGGCGCCGACGAGGAGCGGACCCGCATCGCCCGCGACCTCCACGACCGCATCGGCCAGTCCCTCGCCTACCTGGCCTTCTCGCTCGACCGCCTGGTCGAACGGGACGAGTCCGGCGAGCACGTCAGCGAGGACCTCGTGCAGCTCCGCGAGGACGTCCGCGGCGTCATCCGGGAGGTGCGCGACACCCTGTACGACCTGCGCACCGACGTCTCCGAGGAGCAGGGCATCGGCTCGGTCCTCGAGCAGTACGTCGGCCGGGTCGGAGAGCGCAGCCAGCTCAGCATCCAGGTCGAGGCGGACAAGGACGCCCGCCTGCCCATCCTGCAGGAGCGCGAGATGTGGCGCATCGCGCAGGAGGCGCTCGCCAACGTCGAGCGCCACGCCCGGGCGACCGCAGTGCGGATCGTGTGGCGCTGCGACGGCGAACGGGCCCTCATCGACGTCACCGACAACGGCGTCGGCTTCGAGGCCGCCACCGCCGGACGCCTGGACTCCTACGGCGTGCTCGGCATGCGGGAGCGGGCCTCCAGCATCGGCGCCTCGCTCGAGATCCTCAGCGCTCCCGGACGCGGCACCCGAGTGCGCTGCTCCCTGAACCCGAACGACCCCGGGGACCAGAGCCCCACCAACCCGGCCTTCGTGGCCACCGGACACCGGAGGTGACCGAATGGCCATCCGTCTGATGCTGGCCGACGACCATCGCATGCTGCGAGAAGGTCTTCGACGGTCGATGACCGACGCCGGCTTCGATGTGATCGGAGAGGCCGGCGACGGCGTCGAGGCCGTGCGGCTCGCGCTGCAGCTGAGCCCCGACGTGATCCTCATGGACGTCACGATGCCCAACTGCGACGGCGTCGAGGCCTGTCGGCAGGTCAAGAGCACCGGGACCGAGACCAAGGTCGTCATGCTCACGATGCACGCCGACCAGGAGGTCCTGACCAACGCGATCCGCGCCGGCGCCATCGGCTACCTCACCAAGGACTGCTCGACGCGGGAGATCGCCGAGGCCGTGCGCATGGCGGCCGAGGGCGACACCGTCCTGTCGCCGCAGCTCGCCCGGTCGATGCTCGAGGAGGTGCGGCGGATCGACGAGCCCCGCACCGCCGAGGAGGACCGGGTCGTCACCAAGCGGGAGGAGGAGGTCCTCCAGCTCATCGCCGACGGCTGCTCGACGCCCGAGGTGGCCGCGAGCCTCTTCATCTCGCAGAAGACGGTCAAGAACCACCTGGCGTCGATCTACCAGAAGCTCGACGCCCGCGACCGGACCCAGGCGGTCCTGCAGGCCGTTCGGATGGGGATCGTCTCGCTCGATTGACCCAGGTGGGCAGGCCATCCCGCCCACCTTTGGTCCATTCGACCTATCAAGCCCCGCCCAGGGGCGTCGATACACATATCGGCGGAGTCGCCCAGGCGGGTCCGACACCACAGCACCAGCACACAGCACACACACCCAACGGAGACTCCAACATGATGGTTCAGATCGACTTCCTCAAGACCTGGCTCAAGGCTCAGGCCAAGACCGAGCGTGGCGCATCCCTCGTGGAGTACGCCCTCCTGGTCGCCCTGATCGCGGTGGTCTGCATCGCCGCCGTGTCGTTCATCGGCAACAGCGCGAGCGACAAGTTCTCCGAGGTCGGCAACTCCCTCGGCTGACGCTGACACGTCCGGAGCTGGAGGGCGGGCCTTCGGGACCCGCCCTCCCGCCGTTTTCGCCCGAGAGGAGGGCACCATGGGACGGTTCGTCACCTGGTCCGCCCGATGGGCACGACGGCCCGAGCGGGCAGCCAGCCTGGTGGAGTACGCCCTCCTGCTGGCGCTGATCGC
>JAEYSR010000019.1 GCA_023434535.1 Actinomycetes bacterium | reverse complement strand
ACACTACCACGACGTCTGCCGAAACGCTGTCGACGCGGGACGGTTGGGTCCGCGGCGGGTCAGGCGGGGACCTCGTCCTCCTCGCGGAGGCGGGGCGGCGAGAAGCGCCCGGGCTTCAGGCCGGTCTTGCCCTCATAGAACGCCCGGATCCGGTCCATGTCGGCCACGACGTCGCCCGACGGGGTGATCACCGGGCCGAAACCGCCGGTCCGGGTGGCCTTGTCGACGAACGCGCACACGATGGGCACGTCGGCCTCCTGAGCGATGCGGTAGAAGCCCGACTTCCAGTACTCGACGGCGCCACGGGTCCCCTCGGCGGGGACCACGAGCACCAGTCGGTCGTGACGGGCGAACTCGGCGGCCAGGTCGCCGACCAGGCCGGTCGCGGCCGAGCGCTTGACCGCGATGCCGCCGAGCCAGCGGAAGATCGGGCCGAGGACCGGGTTGAACATCTGCTCCTTGCCGAGCCACTTGATGTCGATCCCGCTCACCGCTGCCATCGCGAGGGTGATCGGGAAGTCCCAGTTGCTGGTGTGCGGCGCCGCGATCATCACGCAGCGGGGTGGGACGGGCTCCTGCTGCACCACCTTCCAACGCCAGAGGGCCAGCCAGATCCGGGAGAGGAGGATGCGCACCGGGCGAAGGTAGTGGCCTGGTGGGACCCCGCTGAACTCCGGGGCCTGCGCCCGCCGGCGACCTGAACGGGCCCTCAGTCGAGGTGGCGGACCGGCAGCTCCCCCTGCGGCCGGCCCAGGGTCACCTGCACGTCGGTGATCCAGGCGGTCGGACCGGACACGATGACCGGATCGGCCACGATCTCGTGGATCTGCTCGACCGCCTCGGCGAGCGCCGCCAGTCGATGGACCAGAGCCACGACAGGGACCCGGTCCAGCGGATCCGTGAGCGCACGGCCGACCGACGACGTCGCGACCAGCATCGAGGCGTCGGGCAGCGTCAGCGGCAGCACGCCGAGCTCCCACGGGTCGAACGCCGCC
This sequence comes from Actinomycetes bacterium, assembly GCA_023434535.1. Lineage (GTDB taxonomy): Bacteria > Actinomycetota > Acidimicrobiia > Acidimicrobiales > Microtrichaceae > Dermatobacter. The sequence goes on along the minus strand of JAEYSR010000019.1, from coordinate 11,833 downwards.
GCCGGGCCGCCCAGACCGACCTCGATCGTCCCGACGCCTCCCGAACGACGGACCCGCACCGCCACGTCCAGGCCCTGCTCGACGAACCGCTGGACCACGGCCGGGAGCATCCCGTCGGGTCCGAGGGCGTCGTCCATGCGGTTCCAGGTGCCCCGCAGGTCGCTCGCGTCCGCGATGTCGAGACCCACTCCGCCGAGGGCTGTCCGCCTGCGACGGTCCCGACGGCGGGCCTTGAGCGCGACCGGCCAGCCGACGGCGTCGGCCGCGGCGACCGCCTGGTCGACCGACCGGACCGTGCGCCGGTCCGCGACCGACAGGCCGGCGGACCCCAGGAGCCGCTCCTGCTGCTCGTGGTCCAGCTCCACCGACTCGGCATCGCCGAGCCAGGAGGCGGCGAGCGCGGACGCCTCCGAGGCGTCGACTCCCTCGGGTGCCTCGTCGCCGTACACCCGCGCCGTCGATCGCCACTCCCCGACCGACGCCAACCGGCCCAACGCGTTGGCTGCGTGCTCCGGGAACGTGAACACCGGAACGGCGACGCCGCGCGCCGCGTCCACGAGCCGCGCCGGTCGTTCACCCCCGACCGTGGCCACCACGAAGGTCAGGTCCCGGCGGGATGCCGCGACCGAGAGGATCTCCGAGGACAGCCCCGGCGGCGGCAGAGGGCCGGGCGTCGTGTCCACGACGATCACGGACTGCACCGTCGGGTCGCTCACCGCCGCGGCGAGGGCGGACGCGTGGTCGTCGACGTCGACGCTCAGGCGCCGCAGCGGAGCCAGCTGCAACCCCGCCGCCGAGCAGGCCGCTGCGGCCAGACCGACCGCCCCGCTGGAGGCCCCCACGACGGCGACGCCGCGGCCGGCCGGAGCGGGCTGGTCAGCCAGGAGCCGCCCGACGGCGAACAGCTGCTGCAGGTTCGCGACGGGGATCACGCCCGACTGGCGGACCATGGCGTCGTCCCGGCGCTGCTCGGCGTCGCGGCGCGTGCCCACCGGCCGGATCGACGTCCGCAGGGCCACGACCGGCTTGGCCATCGAGGCCGCCCGAGCCGAGCGCACGAAGCGGCCGGGCAGCGGTGCGGTGCCGAGGTGGAGCAGGACGGCGCGGGTGGCGTCGTCGTCGGCCCAATAGCTCAGCAGGTCGGCGACGTTGACGTCCGCCGGGACGTCGGACGACACCAAGGTCGAGATGCCGAGGCCCACGCGGCACGCGTGGTCGATCACCGAGGTCACCACGTCGCCCGACTCGGTGAGGATGCCGATGGGGCCGGGGTCGGGCACGGGGCCGGTCGGCATGGCGTGCAGGCGCACCGCCGGGTCGGTGTTGCACACGCCGTAGCTGCCCGGTCCGAGGAGCCGCAGGCCCCGACGTCGGGCGGCGTCGACCATGGCCCGGGCCTCGGCGTCGTCCGCGTTGGACAGGACCACGGCCGTTCCGGCGCCTCGGGCTCCGACCGCGTCGAGCACCGCCGGGACCCGCTCGGCGGCCCCGGAGATGATCACCAGGTCCGTCCCCGACGGCATCTCGTCGATCCGGTCGGCCACGACCGGCGTCACCGTGCCCGTGTACCCCGCCCCCATGAGCTGCAGGGCGACCGACCCGGCCAACCCGTGGGTCCCGGTGTCGTCGGAGTGCACGTCGGGTCCCCAGCCGCCGACGTCGACCACGGCGATCGAGGTCGGGCTCAGAAGTCGCCGCACCGACGCCGCCTCGGCCAGCCGCTCGCGCCGGTCCACCGCCGCCACGACCTGGTCGGTGGTCCGCAGGTCGAACGCCACGTCGACCACGCCGTCGTCGAGGTGGGTGGCGACGTCGTAGCCGGCCGCGGCGAACACCTTCAGCATCTTGCGGTTGCTGGGCAGCGTCGTGGCCCGGAACCGGGTGATGCCGTTCTCCCGGGCCGCGGCGGCGAGGTACTCCAGCATCAGGGTGGCCAGACCCCGTCCGTGGTGGCGGTCGTCGACGAAGAACGCCACCTCGGCGGTGTCGGTGCCCTCGTAGCGCTCGTAGCGGGCCACGCCGATCAGCTCGTCGTCGAGGAGCGCCACGAACGCCACCCGGTCGCGGTGGTCGACGTGGGTGAAGTGGCGGATCTCCCGCTCCGACAGCCGGGGCCGCGGGGAGAAGAACCGGAAGTAGATCGACTCGGGGGACTGCCGCTCGTGGAACCGCTGGATGCGCTCCGCGTCGTCGGGTCGGATGGAGCGCATCCGGACGGTCTGACCGTCGCGGAGGACGACGTCAGCGTCCCAGGTGTCGGGCACGGTGGGGTCCACCGCCGCCGACACTACCCGGCGGTCGTAGTCTCCGGACGATGAACGAGGCATCCGGGCCCGAGGCCGTCCTGCAGCTCGCCGACCGCTACTGGGACGCCGTGCTCGAGGCGTCGCCCAGCTCCGCCACCCTGCTCGGGATCCACGACCACGACGACCGGCTCGAGGACCTGTCCGTCGGCGCCGAGGCCCGCCTGCGCGGCGTCCTGGTCGACATCGCCGAGGAGCTCGACGCCCTCCCGCCGGTCGACGGCCCGTCGGGCGTGACCGCGGCGGTGCTCCGCCACCAGCTGTGCACCGGCACCGAGGCGATCGACCTGCGACTCGTGGAGATGGCGAGCGACCAGATGCTCGGCCCCCACGCCTCCCTCCTCATGTCGGTGCCGCAGATGACGTACCCGGAACCGACCGACGCCAACGCCGCGCTCACGCGCTACGCCCAGGTTCCCCGGCTGCTCGGCCAGGCCCTCGACCGGTTCCGTGACGGGCTCGCCGCCGGCCGCACGCCGGCGGCTGCGGTGATCGGTCGCTCCGTGAACTCGCTCGAGCAGTACCTGCTCACCCCGGAGGCCGACGACCCGTTCCTGGCCCCCGGCCTTCCGTCGGGACCCGACGGTCCCGACGGCCACGAGTGGGACGGCGCCGAGCGGTGGCGGACGGACGCCGCGGAGCTCGTCCACGACGTCATCCGACCGGCGTTCCGGGCCTACACGCAGGCGCTGCGGGACGAGCTGGTGGCCGTCGCCCGGGACGACGAGCACGCCGGGTGGTGCCACCTCCCCGACGGCGAGGAGATGTACTCGGCCCTGGTCCGGGCCCACACGACCCTCGACATGTCGCCGCAGGAGCTCCACGACCTCGGCCGCGAGCGGACCGAGGTGGTCCTGCCCGCGGAGTACTCGGCGCTCGGCGCCGAGGTGTTCGCCACGACGGACCTGCAGGAGATCTTCGCCCGGCTCCGGGACGACCCCGATCTGCGCCACCGCGACGCGGAGGAGGTCCTCCAGGTCGCCACGTCCACCGTGGCCCGGGCGACCGCGGCCATGGGCGACTGGTTCGGGCGGCTCCCGACCTCGCCGTGCTCGGTCCTGCCCGTGCCCGACTTCCTGGCGGCGGACGCCCCGTACGCGTACTACTACCCGCCGGCGATCGACGGGTCCCGGGGCGGCACGTACTTCATCAACACGGCGGACCCGACGGAGTCGTCGAAGACCGAGGCGGAGTCGATCGCGTTCCACGAGGCGATCCCCGGCCACCACCTGCAGATCGCCATCAGCCAGGAGCTCGAGGGCATCCCGGACTTCCAGCGCCACGACGGCGCGACCAGCTACATCGAGGGGTGGGGCCTCTACGCCGAGCGACTGGCCGACGAGATGGGCCTCTACACCGGCCCGATCGACCGCCTCGGCATGCTCACGGCGGACTCGTGGCGGTCGGCCCGGCTCGTCGTCGACACCGGCCTGCACGCCCTCGGCTGGAGCCGCCAGCAGGCGATCGACTACTTCGTGGAGCACACCCCGGTGCCCGTCGACCAGGTGCTCGCGGAGGTCGACCGCTACCTGGCCATGCCCGGCCAGGCGCTCTCGTACAAGGTGGGCCAGCTCCACATCCAGGGCCTGCGCCAGAGGGCGGCCGACACCCTCGGCGAGCAGTTCTCCATCGCCGACTTCCACGACGTGGTGCTCGGCTCGGGGGCCGTCACGCTGCCCGTCCTGACCGAGCTGGTCGACGGGTGGGTCGCCAGCCGGTAGCCATGACGCAGCGGACCGGCGGGGGCCGGGTCCGCCCGACCAGCACGACGAGATCCGACAGGGGGACCGCATGACGACCGTCGAGGGCACACCGAGCGGCAGCACCGCGCCGAGCGACAGCACCACTCCCACCGGCAGCGACGGCAGCCACTTCCACACGTGCCCGCTCTGCGAGGCCACGTGCGGGCTCGAGGTCGAGGTGGAGGGCGGGTCCGTCCGCCGCATCCGCGGCGACCGCGACGACGTGTTCAGCGCCGGCTTCATCTGCCCCAAGGGCTCCACCCTCCAGCGCCTCCACGAGGATCCCGACCGGCTCCGGGCTCCGCTCGTCAAGCGCGACGGCGTGCACGTCGAGGTCACCTGGGACGAGGCCTTCGCCGAGATCGACCGCCGCCTCGCCGAGGTGCGCTCCCGGCACGGCAACGACTCCGTCGCCATCTACCTGGGCAACCCGAACGCCCACACCCTCGGCGGCACCGTCTTCACCCGGCCCCTGCTCCAGTCGCTCGGCACCCGCAACGTGTACTCGGCGTCCACCGTCGACCAGATGCCCCGCCACGTCTCGTCGGGCCTGATGTACGGCAACGCCGGAGCCATGGCCGTCCCCGACCTCGACCGGACCGACCTCCTCCTCGTCCTCGGCGCGGATCCGTACGAGTCGAACGGCAGCCTGTGCACCGCTCCCGACTTCCCGGGTCGGATGACCGCCATCCAGGAGCGCGGCGGCCGGGTCGTCGTGGTCGACCCCCGGCGCAGCCGCACCGCGAAGGCAGCCGACGAGCACCTGCCGATCCGGCCCGGCACGGACGCCCTGTGGCTCTGCGCCCTGCTGCGCGAGGTCGTGACGGCCCACGGCATCGACCTGGGCGACTGCGACGGACTCGTCGACGGCATGGACCGGGTGGTCGAGCTCGTGGAGCCGTTCACGCCCGAGGCCGTCGCCGGGCCCTGCGGCATCGACGCCGCGACCACGCGCCGGATCGCATCCGAGCTGGTCGCTGCGACGTCGGCCGCCGTGTACACCCGGATCGGCGTGCACACCGTCCGTTTCGGCACCCTCGGCTCGTGGGCCGGCGACGTGCTGGCCCTGGTCACGGGCAACCTCGACCGTCCCGGCGGGCTCATGTGGGCCACGCCGTGCCACGGTCGCCCGCCGGTCCCGGGGTCGAGCACGGTCGGGCGGGGCTTCCGGACCGGGCGCTGGAGCTCGCGCGTCTCGGGCTTCGGCGAGGTCAAGGGCGAGCTCCCGGTGGCGGTGCTGCCCGAGGAGATCACCACGCCCGGCGAGGGGCGGATCCGGGCGCTGTTCACGATCGCCGGCAACCCGGCCCGGTCGTCCCCCGACTCCGCTGCGGTCGAGCGCGCCCTCGACGACCTCGACCTCATGGTGTCGGTCGACATCTACCTCAACGAGACGACCCGCCACGCGGATGTGGTCCTCCCCGTCCCGTCCGCCCTCGAGAAGTCGCACTTCGACCTCGCGTTCTACGGACTGTCGGTCCGCAACGTGGCGAACTTCTCGCCGCCGGTGTTCGCCCCGACGGGTCCCGCCGAGCACGACGTCCTCGCCCGGTTGGCCCTCATCGCCTCGGGGCAGGGGCCCGACGCGGATCCCGAGCTGGTGCACGGCCTCATCGCCCGGACGCTCGTGGACGCCGCCGTGCAGCTGGAGGGCGGCCCGGTCCACGGGCGCGATCCCGAGGAGCTCATGGCCGCCGTCGAGCACCTCCCGCCGCCGGAGCGGATGATCGACCTGATGGTGCGGTTCGGGCCCTACGGCGACGGTTTCGGGGCCCGGCCCGACGGCCTCACGCTGCAGCGCCTGCTCGACTCCCCGCACGGGATCGACCTGGGCCCCCTGGTCCCCCGGGTCCGGGAGGTTCTTCGCACCGTCACCGGCAAGATCGAGGTCGCCCCCGAGGGGATCGTGGAGGACCTGGGCCGGCTCGCCGCCACGTTGGATCAGGAGCCGTCCGACTCGATGGTGCTCGTGGGGCGGCGACAGCTGCGCTCGAACAACTCCTGGATGCACAACGTCGAGGTGCTGGTGAAGGGCCGTGCCCGCTGCACGCTGCTCGTGCATCCCGACGACGCCGCCCGCCTGGACCTCGAGGACGGGTCCACCGCGAGCGTGCGGTCCCGCGTCGGTCAGGTGGAGGCGACCGTGGAGGTCACCCCCGACATCCGGCCCGGCGTGGTCAGCCTGCCCCACGGGTGGGGCCACGACGACCCCGGCACCCGCATGTCCGTGGCGGCACGGCACTCCGGGGTGAACTCCAACGTGCTGACCGACGGCCGGGTGCTCGATCCGTTGAGCGGCAACTGCGCCCTGAACGCGATCCCGGTCGAGGTGACCCGGTCCGAGGTCGCGGTCTGATCCGATCGCGGCGGTCGACCCCGTCGTTCGACGGCGTCAGCCCGCCGGGTCAGTCGATCGCGTCGAGCTCGGCCCGCAGCATCGCGGCCAGCTCCAGCGGTCGGTCGCCCTGGATGCTGTGGCCGGCGCCGTCGACGACCACCACCTCGGCGTCGGGCCGGCGCCGCAGGAGCTCAGCGACGTCGTCGTCGTCCACGACCGGGCTGAGCCCGCCGCGGACGAGGAGGATCGGGACGGCGGTGCCGGAGATGTGGCCCCACAGCAACGGCCCCGACACGTCCAGCTCCCCGTCGGGGAGCTCGGCCATGGGTCGACGGTCGTAGTTCCACTCCCACGACCCGTCGTCGGTGCGGTGCGCGTTGTGGAGGATGCCTCGGCGCAGGGACTCGGGGGTGCGGGTCGGGTTGAACTCGACGGTCCGGTCGAAGATCTCACCGAAGCTCGGGAACGACTGCGGGCCCGAGATGAAGTCGTGGACCGCCTTGGCCTTCTCCGCGTTCACGCCCGGCGTGATGTCGACCAGGACCAGTCGACGCATGCTCTCCAGACGCCGGGTGAGGGCGATCGAGGTGAGGCCGCCGAGCGACATCCCGACCACGAGACCGGCGTCGGGGGCCAGGGCGCCGATGGCCTCGGTCAGGTCCTCGGCGTTCGACACCGGGTCGTAGGCGCGGTCCGGACGCCACGACGAGCGACCGTGGCCGGGCAGGTCGACGGCGAGCAGCGGGATCGGCCGGAGAGCGAGGGCGACGGTGTCCCACGTGTGGGCGTTCTGCGCGCCGCCGTGCACCAGGACGATGCGCGGGTCGTCGTCGCCCCAGCGCAGACCGGAGATCTCACGCCCGTCGGCCAGGACGTGGTGCACCCTCCGCACCGTGACGTCGTCGGGCGCGGCGAGCCCGTACTCCGCGCAGTTCTCCCCGAGGAAGGCGAGCTCGTCGTAGACGAAGGACGGGTCGTCGGGATCGGGGACGGAGACGTCGTCGGACATGCGGGGTCAATGTAGGACGCTCCCGTTCCGGCGACGAGCGAAGTGACAAGATGCGTCCTCGGCGCCGCTCGGCGCCCGAGTGGCGACGCAGCGCTGCGGACAGGGGGACGGACATGGCGGATCGAGCAGGGCGGAGCGCGTGGAGGATCGGCGCGGTGCTCGTCGCACTCGTGCTGGTCGCCGGAGCCTGCACCCAGGACGACGCCGCCGGCACGGTCGGCAACGACGTGGAGCGGCTGGCCGACGACGCCCCGACCGGTGACTTCTCCGCCGACGGCAGCGTCGGCCAGGTCCACGTGCTCGACGCCACGCCCGGCGAGAAGCTTGCCCTCCACGACGCAGCCGGCGACGCCGTCGACGTCGGGGTCGCCGACGACCAGGGCGCGCTCATCTTCCGGGAGGTCCCACCGGGCGAGGGCTACCGGGTCGCCACGACCGATGACGACGTCGTGGCGTCCGAGGCCGTCGAGGTCCTGAGCGTGGAGGACTCGCTCCCCGACCAGGCGTTCTACGACGAGCAGAGCCTCGCTCCCGGGTTCAACTACATCACCACCCGCGACGGCACCACGCTCTCGGCGTCGGTGTACCTGCCGGGGCCGCCGGAGGACGGGCCGTACCCCACCGTCGTCGAGTACTCGGGCTACGACCCGTCGAAGCCCGGCAGCAATCTCCTCGAGGCCAAGGCCGACGACCTCAAGGGCCTCGTCGGCGACGACCCGAACGCCCTCTGCTCCGTCGTGCCGTTCGCCTGCAACGCTCCGGCCCAGCCCTCGTCGCTCCTGGCATCGGCCATGGGCTACGCGGTGGTCGCCGTCAACGTCCGGGGCACCGGCTGCTCGGGCGGCGCCTACGACTTCTTCGAGACGCTGCAGCTCACCGACGGCTACGACGTCATCGAGACGGTCGCGGCCCAGCCGTGGGTGAAGAACCACCGGGTCGGCATGGTGGGCCTGTCCTACCCGGGCATCTCCCAGCTGTTCGTCGCGTCCGTCCAGCCGCCGTCGCTCGCGGCGATCACCCCGCTGTCGGTGATCGACGACACCGTCCGCGGCACGCTCGCTCCGGGCGGCATCTTCAACGAGGGCTTCGCCCTGTCCTGGGCCGACGAGGTCGGGGCCAAGGCCGAGCCGTACGGCCAGGGTTGGGAGCAGGCCAGGGTGGACGGCGGCGACCAGACCTGCGCCGAGAACCAGCGGTTCCGCGGTCAGAACGTCGACGCCTCCGCCAAGGCGCAGGACAACCGCTACTACCCGCCGGAGCTGGCCGACCCCCTGAACGCGTCGCTGTTCGCGGACCAGATCGAGGTGCCGGTGTTCCTCACCGGGTCGTTCCAGGACGAGCAGACCGGAGGCCGCTTCCCGCTGCTGTTCGACAAGTTCACCGAGGCCCCGACGACGCACTTCACGGCCATGAACGGCGCCCACGCCGACGGGTACTCGCCGATCAACCTGACCGAGTGGAAGACGTTCCTCGACCTGTACGTGGCCGACGAGATCACGGAGATCCCCGGCCCGGTCAAGCTGTTCGCGCCGCTGATCATGAAGGAGATCTTCGACGCGGACCTCACCCTGCCCGAGCAGCGGTTCCTCGACGCTCCGTCCGCTGCCGCCGCGAGGGAGCAGTACGAGGCCGAGCCTCCGATCAACGTTCTCTTCGAGAGCGGAGCCGGCGACCCGGACCAGCCGGGGGCACCGGTCCCCACCGTCCAGGTGCGCACGACCGAGTGGCCACCTCCGGGCACCAGGGCTGAGACCTTCTACCTGGGTCCCGACGGGACCCTCGCCGCCGACGAGCCCGGCGACGAGGGCGGCGCCAGCCGCTTCGCCGTCGATCCCGAGCTGGCCGAGCGGACCACGTTCGACAGCGAGAAGGGCAACATCTTCCACGCCCTCCCGCCGTACGAGTGGCAGCAGGAGCCCGACGGGTCGGCCGCTGTGTTCGTGTCGGAGCCGTTCGAGACCGACCAGGTCTTCGCCGGCAGCGCCAGCGCGGATCTCTGGGTCCGCACCGACGCGCACGGCGCGGATCTCGGGGTGACCCTGTCGGAGGTGCGACCCGACGGCAAGGAGACCTTCATCCAGTCCGGCGTGCTCCGCGCCGCCAACCGGAAGGTGGCCGACGGCTCCACCGAGCTGCTGCCGCTGCACTCGCAGCTGGAGTCCGACGCCCTCCCGGTCGACCCCGGCGAGTGGTTCGAGGCCCGGGTCGAGGTGTTCCCCTTCGCCCAGATCGTCCGGGCGGGCTCCAGGATCCGGCTGTCGGTCCACACGCCCGGCGGCGACCGCCCCCGGTGGACCTACATCATCGACGACCAGCCCGACGGCACGACCATCGACGTCGGACACTCCGCCGAGCACCCGTCCAAGCTGGTGATGCCGCTGTCCCCAGAGCTGCTGAGCTCGGGCGAGTACCCCGCAACGCTGCCGCCGTGTCCGTCTCTACGCGGCCAGCCGTGCCGCGACGCCGTGCCGTACGCGAACCAGTCGGCCGACTGACCCCGCTCCCGCCAACTCGGGGGAATCGGACCAACCACACGTCGGATTCCCCCAAGGTCGCGATCGCACGCCGACCCACACACGAACTCGGGGGAATCGGACCGACCACACGTCGGATCCCCCGAGTTCGGGGTGGCTCGTCCGCGGGAATGGAACGAAGGTCCGTCCGGTTAGATGATGTGTCAACCATCTTCTCGGAGGTCCCGATGCCCGCCATCACGGTCGACGACACGCTCGTCCTCCCCCGCATCAGCAGCCCGGTTCCCGACGCCACCCCGCGGCCCGTGACCCGGATCGTCGACGCCCACCACGCGGTGGAGGGCGCCGGCTTCGAGGTCTGGCGGCCCTTCCCCGGCGGCGTCGACACCCACGTGGCCGACCCGTTCTTCCTGCTCGACCAGCTCGGGCCCGTCGGCTACGCCCCGAACGAGCCCGTCGGGGCCCCGTGGCACCCGCACCGCGGCTTCGAGACCGTCACCTACGTGCTCGACGGCGAGATCGCCCACCACGACTCCAACGGCGGTGGCGGCGTCATCGGAGAGGGCGACACCCAGTGGATGACGGCGGGGGCCGGAATCCTGCACGACGAGGTGCCCACGGAGACCTTCTTCCGCAACGGCGGCATCTCCCACGGCGTGCAGCTGTGGGTCAACCTGCCCGCGGCTCTCAAGATGAGCCCGCCCCGCTACCAGGCGATCGGCGCCCGGGAGCTGACCTTGCTGACCTCCGCCGACGGTGGCGCGCTCGTGCGGCTCATCGCCGGCGAGCTCGACGGACACCGGGGCCCCGGCGACACCCACACGCCCATCACCTACGCGCACGTCACGCTGAGCCCGGGCGCCGAGCTCGAGGTGCCGTGGGACCCCCTGTTCAGTGCGATGGCGTACGCCCTCACCGGTCGAGGGCACGTGGGCGCCGACCGCCGACCGCTCGACGCCCACCAGCTCGCCGTCCTGGGCGACGGGGCCACAGTGCGGGTGGCGGCGGCCCAGCAGCAGGACGGCGACACCGACCGACTCGACGTCCTGCTCCTCGGCGGACTCCCGATCCGCGAGCCGATCGCCCACTACGGTCCCTTCCTGATGAACACCCGGGCAGAGATCCTCGAGGCGATCGAGGACTTCAACAGCGGTCGGATGGGCTCGGTCCCGGCCACCGTGCGGGATCGGTCGTGACGGAGGCCGACCCCGGCTCGGCCGACAGCGCGGCCCCGCCCGACGCCACGTCTCCCGAGCCGGGCGCAGCTGTGCCGTGGCTCGCTCCTGAGGAGCAGGCCGCGTGGCGCGCGTTCCTCGAGATGCACGACGAGCTCATGCTCCGCCTCGAGCGCGACCTGCACGAGCGGTCCGGCCTCTCCAGCACCGACTACCAGGTGCTCGTCTTCCTGTCGGAGCATCCCGACGGCCGCGCCCGTCCGGTCGAGATGTGCCGGGCGATGCGATGGGAGCAGAGCCGGTTGTCCCACCAGGTGACGCGCATGGAGAAGCGCGGACTCGTCGAGCGCAGCACGTGCGAGGAGGACGGCCGGGGATCGCTCGTCGGCATCACCGCGGCCGGTCGCTCCACGATCGAGGATGCGGCACCCGGACACGTCAGGTCGCTGCGGGCGCTCCTGGTCGATCCGCTGGGCCACGAGGGGCTGCTGCGGCTCGGCGACCTCAGCCGACGGGTGCTCGACGCCATGGAGGACCCCACGGCGTGATCGCCGTGGGATCAGGGCACCGGACGCACCGGATGTCACGAGGGCAGGGTGCCGACCGGACCTGACGCGCGGGGATGGCATGGCAGATGGGAAATGCCGGCCTGCCCGACCGCCGGCCAACAGGCCCCGGACGCGACGGAACCCCCGCAGCTGCAGGGGTTCCGGGTGGTGGGCGTACACGGACTTGAACCGTGGACCTCTTCCGTGTCGAGGAAGCGCTCTAGCCAACTGAGCTATACGCCCG
>JAEYSR010000298.1 GCA_023434535.1 Actinomycetes bacterium | reverse complement strand
TCGTGAACGACGAAGCCCCTGCCGTGGCAGGGGCTCGTGACGTGGAGCGGGTGAGGAGAATCGAACTCCCGTATTCAGCTTGGGAAGCTGATGTTCTACCATTGAACTACACCCGCGGAATTCGCCGTCACGGTCTCCGGTCGCACCGGTTCCCGGGTCAGCGGAGCGCCACTGTAGCCCGACCGGACGTCGCGCTCACCGGCCCCGACTACCGTTCGGTCGTGATCCTCTCCGACCGGACCATCCGAGCCGAGATCGAACGCGGCCGCATCGGCATCGAGCCCTTCGACCCGGCCATGATCCAGCCCAGCTCGATCGACGTGCGTCTCGACGACCGGTTCCTGGTCTTCCGCAGCCACACCCGTCCGGTCATCGACGTGAAGCAGGACCTCACCGACCTCACCGAACTGGTGCGGATGGAGGACGACCAACCGTTCATCCTCCATCCCGGGGAGTTCGTGCTGGGCTCGACGTCGGAGCGGGTGCGGATCCCCGACGACCTGGTCGCCCGGATCGAGGGCAAGAGCTCGCTGGCCCGACTCGGCCTGGTCATCCACTCGACCGCCGGGTTCGTCGACGCCGGCTTCGAGGGCCACATCACGCTGGAGCTGTCGAACGTGGCCACCCTTCCGATCACCCTCTACCCGGGCATGAAGGTCGGCCAGATCTCGTTCCTGCGGATGGACGGACCCGCCGAGGCGCCCTACGGCTCGGGTGCGCTCGGATCGAAGTACTCGGGTCAGGTCGGGCCGACGCCGAGCCAGTACTGGAAGAACTTCGACTGACCGCGAGGATCTGAGCAGCGGCTCGCCCGTCGCTCCGTCGCCGGGCTCAGGCCAGGCGGACGATCGCCTCGACCAGGCGCTCGGACTCGACGGGTCGGATCAGCACGGAGTCCGCTCCTCCCCGGAGAGCGGCGTCCGCGTCGGCGTCGCCGTCCACCAGCACCACCCCGGCGGCGGCGCGCTGGCGGCGCGACGCCGACCCGCGGAGCTCCGCGACGATGCTGCGGTCCGACGCGGCGACGACCAGCGTCGGTGGTCGGTCTCCGGCCACGGCACGGGCCGCCTCGGGCGACGACGCCGTCAGGGTGACGTCGGCCCCGGCGGTGTCGAGCAGCTCGCCGATGAGCGGCCCGGCCGGATCGTCCCGGTCGGACAGCACGACGACCGGTCCGAGCCCGGTCGACGTGCTCGGATCCGGTCCGTGCGTCAGCTGTCCGAGCTCTCGACCGCGAGCGGCGGCTGGGCCAGCGGCTCGGCGTTCTCGATGGCCTCGAGCACGTGCATGGCGAGGTCGCCGACCTTGATCTCGTCGTCCTCGACGCCCTGCGCCTTCACGCCGTCGTCGATCATCACGTAGCAGAAGGGGCACGCGGTGGCGATGCGGCTGGCGCCCGTGGCGATGAGCTCCTGGGAGCGCTCCACGTTCACCTGCTTGCCGATGTGCTCCTCCATCCACATGCGGGCGCCGCCGGCGCCGCAGCACATGCCCTTGGTGCCGGAGCGCTCGGCCTCGACGACCTCGATGCCGGCCAGGCGACCGATCACGTTGCGCGGGGCCAGGTACACGTCGTTGTGGCGGCCCAGGTAGCAGGAGTCGTGGTAGACGACCCGCTCGTCGAGCCGGGCGCCGGACAGGTCGAGGCGACCGGTGTCGATCAGCTCCTCGAGGAACTGGCTGTGGTGCACGACCTCGTAGCGGCCGCCGAGCTGCGGGTACTCGTTCTTCAGCGTGTTGAAGCAGTGCGGGCACTGCGTGATGATCTTGCGGACGCCCATGCCGTCGAGGGTCTCGATGTTCTGCATGGCGAGCATCTGGAAGATGTACTCGTTGCCCGAACGGCGGGCGGGGTCACCGGTGCAGTTCTCGGACGGGCCCAGGATGGCGAAGCTGATCTCGGCCCGCTGCAGCAGCTTGGCCATGGCCTGGGTGACCTTCTTGTTCTTGTCGTCGAAGGACCCGGCGCAGCCGACCCAGTAGAGGTACTCGGCCGTCATCGGGTCGGAGCCGTCGATCACGTCGATGACGTCGAGGTCCTTGGCCCAGTCGGCCCGCTCGCCCTGGCTCATGCCCCACGGGTTGCCGGAGTTCTCCATGGCCCGGAACGCGTTGCCGAGCTCGGTCGGGAAGTCCGACTCCATCAGCGTCAGGTAGCGACGCATGTCCAGGATCTTGTCCAGGATCTCGATGTTGACCGGGCAGTTCTCGTCGCAGGCCTTGCAGGTCGTGCAGGACCAGACCTCTTCGGTGGTGATCCGGTCGAACAGCAGGTCGGCCTCGACCTTGATCTCGCTGTCCACCCCGATCGGGGGCGACACGACGGGGTTGCCGGTGGCGGCCATCACCTCGCCGGTCTTGAGGACGATCTCGCGGGGGTCGAGCGGCTTGCCCGTGGCGTGCGCCGGGCACACGGATGTGCAGCGACCGCACATGGTGCAGGCGTCGGTGTCGAGCAGCTGCTTCCAGGTGAAGTCCTCGACCCGGTAGGCACCGAAGCTCTCGAGCTCGGTCTCCATCAGGTTCGGCATCGCCTTCATGGCGCCCTTCGGGCGGTCCTTCTCGGACAGGTACATGTTGAGCGGCGAGGTGAAGATGTGGCGGAGCATGGTGACCGGCAGGATCACCAGGAACGCCACGAAGGTCAGGATGTGGAGGACCCAGGCGACCTGGTGCCAGGTGTCGAGGTTCGACAGGTTCTGGAAGGCGAGGGCCAGCGGGTAGCCGACGAAGCTCCACTTCTCGAAGCTCGGGAAGTCGGTCTCGGCGATGCGGAACGCCTCGGCCAGGAACCCGGTGACGCCGATGGCGAAGAGGATGCCGAGGATGACGGCGTGCTCCGGCTTGGACTTGATGCGGATGCGGTACGGCCGCTGGATGTAGCGCCGCACGATCGCCCAGGTCACGCCGATCAGGAAGACGGCGCCGCCGAGGTCGCCGATGAAGGCGAAGCCCTCGTAGACCTTGCCGTTGAGGAACTTCAGGCCCTCGGGCAGCTGGTGGTTGATCTCGAGGATCGAGGTGACCGCCAGCAGCACCAGGAAGCCGAAGTAGATCATCGAGTGCATGATCCCGGCGGCCGGGTCGCGCAGCAGGGTCTGCATGTACAGCCCGGCGCGGAGCCGCTCCATGCGCTTCTTGGCGTTCTTCGGGGTGATCGTCCGCTTGTCGGGCCCGCCGCGCTCCCAGTTCCGGACGCGGTTGGCGAACATCACCGAGCCGACGATGAACATGATCGGGATGATCACGTAGAAGGCGAACTTCAACGCGCCGGGGATGCCGCCGAAGACCTCACGCTGGACCTCGGCGTCGTCGTGGAACTGCAGCGTCGACGCGGCGATGCCCGAGCCGATGGTGATCAGCGCGATGACGATGCCGATCAGGACCGAGATCTGGTGGGGCTGCAGGCGCTTGGGTCCGGGCACCGGAGCGGCGTCGTCGGAACCGTGGGCGGCGTCGTTGGTGGTGTCGGTGGCGCTCATAGACGCACTGGAACCTAGTCGGGGACCCCCGTCGCCGGTGAAGTCCTGACGGGTCGTCAGGACCGCACCGCGCCCTCGGTTCGGGTCGTCGTGGCCCGGTCCGGGCGCAACGGCGTCAGTTCAGGTGGGTCAGGTCCTCGGCGGCGCGGAGCCGATGGGCGAGCGCGACCAGCAGCTGGTGGGCCAGCGTCGGGATCTCGTCCAGCACGGCGTTGAACGCGGGTCGGGTCAGCACCAGCAGGTCGACGTCGGTGCTCGCGACCACCGTCGCGGTGCGCGGGCCTCCGTCGAGCAGGGCCAGCTCCCCGATGACCGCTCCAGGCCCGAGCTCGGCCACGACGGTCCCGTCGCGCTGCACCTCGGCCCGGCCGTCGAGCAGGACGAACGCCTCCCGACCGATCTCGCCCTGGCGGGTCAGCGTCGTCCCCTGCGCCAGCGTGACCTCGTCGGCGGCGCGGGCCAGGTGGCCGAGGTCCCTCGCCGAGCACCCGGCGAAGAGCGGGATCCGGACGAGGTGGTCGGTGAGCTGCGTCACGTCG
>JAEYSR010000268.1 GCA_023434535.1 Actinomycetes bacterium | reverse complement strand
GGACGTGCAGGCCGTCTTCGTCGGAGCCTGCCGGCATCGCGTGCTCGTGGACGGTCGTGTCGACTCCTACGGGGCCGGTGCCGTGCTCGCCGACATCCTCGCCCGAGTACCGGTGCCGAGGCCGGCGGGCTGAACCGTGCCGCCACTCCGGTTCGCTCTGTCACGCCCAGCAACCTCGTTCGGGGTCGCAGTTCGTGACAGAGCCGGTGGATCGGTGGACCGATGAGGCCCTCACGACAGATCGACGCCACGTCCTTGCCCCCCGACGACCGGCCCGCCCGACGCTTCCGGGTCCACCCGACCCCGTCGGGTGTGGTGACGATCATCGCCGTCGCGCTGTTCCCGATGGTCGCGCCCGAGGTCGCGGATCCCGGGATGGCCGGGTTCGTGTGGGCGGCGCTCATCGCCCTGGTCCTCGTCGGCGCCGTCGTGCCGTGTGCCACGGTGCTCTTCGTCCGCGTGGATCCGCGGGCGCGGGCCTCGACCCGTCCGATCCGCGTCGGCGACGCCACCTCGGTCGAGCTGGGAGTGGGAGCGCGGCTCGCCGAGGTCGCTCTCACCTGGGTCGACGACCGCGACAGCACCCACGTGGGCCCGGGTCCGGCGACCGACGTCGACGTCCCGCTCGTGGCGGCCCGGCGCGGCCGCTTCTCACGGCTGGCCATTAGGGTCGGCTGCGACGCACCCTTCGGCTTGGTCCACGCGTCGCGGGCAGCGCTGGTGGA
This sequence comes from Actinomycetes bacterium, assembly GCA_023434535.1. Lineage (GTDB taxonomy): Bacteria > Actinomycetota > Acidimicrobiia > Acidimicrobiales > Microtrichaceae > Dermatobacter. Next base: position 2,013 of record JAEYSR010000268.1, on the reverse strand, counting down.
CCTCGAGCGCCCTCTCGACGTGGGGCCGCGCCCGATCCCGGTCGAGCGCCTTCCCGAACCCGACGCCGCGGCGCTCGGTGAGGCCGCCGAGCTGGCCTCGGCCCACGGCGGCGACACCACCCGGTCCGTACGTCCCTACGTCGTCGGCGATCCGGCCCACCTGGTCCACTGGCCGACATCCGCTCGGACCGGAGCGCTCGTCGTCCGGGAGATGGAGCCCACGGCCGACCGGGCTGTCGCCGTCGTCGTCGAGCTCGGAGTCGCACCGGGTGAGATCCCCGACGATCCGCGCAGCCTCCCGCTCATGCCCACGACTCGCCTCGGCGACCGGGACGACCGCGCCGTCGAGGGAGCAGTCGCCCGGGCGGCAGCGATCGTGGCCGAGCTGAGAGCCGCGGATGTCAGGGTGCTCCTGTGCACGGCGGAACCCCGGCCCACGGCGGGCGAGGTCGGAGATGACGATGCCACCGCCTCTCGGTTGGCGGCGGCGACGGGCGGCGTCCCAGGTCCTGTTCCCCCGGGCTGGTCGGTGCGACGTGTGACCCCGCTGGGTGACCGTGGCTGAGCGGTCGGGTTCATGGATCTGGGGCCAGCCGTCGGATGATCGGCGACGGGCCGGTCTCCCGAGGATCCTCGCCATCGCGATCTCGATGGGGATCTCGTTCAGGACCGCCGTCGGCGCTCTCCCGGTTCCTGCCGAGGGACGGCCACTCGTCGACCTCTCGGTCCTCACTGCGGTGATCGCCGTGGTCGCGTTGAGATCCGTTCCCCTGCGCTACGTGGTGCGTGCGTACGCCCTCGTCGGCGCCGGCCTGCTGCTGCGGTTCGGGCTGCTGCGTTCGGAGGCCGTTCCGCTGGCGGCTGTCGACGTGTTCGTGTGGGTGGTCAGCACTTCGATCGCACTCGCTCTGTGTCCGACGCCGTCCTCCCGGCCGTCCGCAGCGTCTGGAGCTTCGGGGACTTCCGACGTACGGGACACGCCGTGGAACTCGCCTCGGGACCGTCGGCGATCACCGTCGGTCGCCGACGCCGGCCAGCGCGGCAGCACCTGGGCTGTCGCCCGGCTCGCCGTCGCGGCGAGCGCGGTCGTGGTCGCCGTCGTACTGCTGATCGGACCCGCCGGCGGTCGGATGGCGCCGGCGGCGGACTCGAGCGGCGGAGACCCCGACGAGCTCGACAGCGGTCCCCAGAACCCGCTGTCGGTCCAGGAACGTCTGGACATGACCCGCCGGCCTCGTCTGACCGACGCCCTCGTCATGACGGTGCGCTCCGACATCGTGAGCTTCTGGCGCACGGCCACGTACGACCGCTGGGACGGCTCGACCTGGACGAGCTCCGACGGCGGCACCTACACCACGATCGGTCCGCAGGGAGCGGTCGTGCCGGCGTCGGACGACCTGGCAGCGCGACTCGGCGAGGAGTCGACCCAGGAGTTCCGGCTCGAGAGCCGGTTCGCCAACTCGTTGCCGACGGCGCCGTCACCGGCTCGTGTGCAGTCGTCGGCCCGCCTGCTCCAACGTCCCGACGGATCCGTGGTCGCTCCAGACGCGCTCGGAGCCGGTGCGACGTACACGGTGACGAGCCGCCAGGTGCCGGTCACCGCCGAGAAGTTGTCGGCCCTGACCGGCGACGTACCCGCCGACGTCCTCGACCGGTACGCGTCGTCGCCCGACACCACGGATCGTGTCCGAGCGCTGGCGCAGCAGGTCGTGGCAGACGCACGGGCGACGACCGAGCTGGCCAAGGTGCAGGCGCTCGAGGCGTGGATGGGCGCCAACCTGGAGTACTCCCTGGACGCACCGCTGTCGCCCGAGGGCGTCGACGTGGTGGACGACTTCCTGTTCGAGTCCAAGTCGGGCTGGTGCGAGCAGATCGCCAGCAGCCTGGTCGTGATGCTGCGGGAGGTCGGTGTCCCGGCCCGCCTCGCCACGGGATTCGCTCCGGGTGAGCAGGACGGCGACAGCGGGCGGTTCATCGTGCGCGAGCGCGACGCCCACGCCTGGGCCGAGGTGT
>JAEYSR010000262.1 GCA_023434535.1 Actinomycetes bacterium | reverse complement strand
TGCACTACGTCGAGCACCTGTACGGGGAGTTCCACGGCAGGGAGGCGGTGCTGGAGTGGATCACCTCCACCATGTCGGTCTGGCCGTTCGACCACATGCAGCTGTTCCCCTGGGACTGGTACACGGTCGACGCCGAGCAGGGGTGGGTGATCGGCCAGGTCGAGAACCGGTTCGTCGACCCGGGTGACGGCGAGGTGTACGAGGCCGCCAACTGGACCCGACTGGTCTACGCCGGCGACGGCCTGTTCGCGTCCGAGGAGGACGTCTACAACCCGGCCCACTTCGGCCCCATGGTCAAGGACTGGCTGGCGGCGTGGGCCGCCCACCACCCGGACCAGCCGAACGGTCCTCCGGCGGCGTCCGGGGACCGATGACCTCCACCGCGTCCCGGCGAGGTCGACCCCGCCTCACCGACGCGGAGCGCGCGGATCGTCGGACCGACCTCACCGACCGTGCGATCGAGGCCGTCCGCGACGGCGGCGCCGAGCAGAGCCTCGACGAGCTCGCCGGCCGGCTCGGCATCTCCAAGCCGGTCCTGTACGACACGTTCGGCAGCCGGACCGGCCTGGCCGACGCGATGGCGGTGCAGCTGGCGACCCGCATGGAGACGACCGTGGTCGAACGGTTCGGACCGGCACGGCCCGACGGCACGTTCGACGTGTCGGTCGACCGCATCGTCGAGCTGGTGGTCCAGGCGCTCGTCGGGCTCGTGGAGCAGGAGCCCGACATCTACCTGTTCATCGTCTCGGCGCTGCGGGGCGAGCGGCAGGGCCTGCTCGACAACGCTCTCGTCGCCGTCCTGCACGAGCGGATCCGGCCGGTCATCGTGCTGGCTGCGCCGTCGCTCAGCGCCGAGGAGCAGTCGGTGCTCACCGACGGCATGTACGGCCTGGTGCTGGCCACGCTCGAGTCGTGGCAGACCCATCGACGCCTCCGCCGCGAGGACGTGGTCCGGATGCTGGTGGCCGTGATCGACGGTGGTCTCCGCAGGGCCGAGGACGGCGCCACCGCCGGATAGGCGCCACAGCCGGATAGGAGCCACAGCCCGGCTGGTCGGGCCGGCGGCTCAGGCCCCGACGTGGATCGCGCCCTTGCGCATCACGGTCACCGGGCCGTCCTCGCTGACCACGATGACCACGGCGTCGGGTTCGTCGACGCTGTAGCGCCGGGCGGTCGTGTGGCGCATCCCGCCGAACCCCTCGACCGTCGACTCGGTCTCGGGCTCGGGCAGGAGGCGCACACCGAGCTCCCGCAGGGTGCCACCGACGTCGAACACCGCCGCTCCGTCGATCTGGGCCAGCACGTGGACGAGCGGCGCCAGGTCGGCGGGGCTCCGGACGCTGAGCGCCGGCGGCGTGGGGAGGCGCTGCTCGTAGTGGCTGGCGGTCGGCCACACGCCGTCGACCTGGAGCTCGCGGCGGTGCACGAGGATGGCGCCGATCCCCCGGGACCCGAGGTCGTGGACCGCGATCTCCAGCAGCGTCTCGACGACCTCCAGCTGCTCCGGTCGGGTGCACGCCGCGAACGTCGAGACCCAGTCCCCCACGGGCGGCTGGTGCTGCCAGATGACGCCGTCCCAGCGCAGGACGCCGAACTCACCGGCGACCCGGACCACTCCCGAGGGGTGCCGCTGCACGATGGTGCCGCCCGTCGACTCGGCCAGCACGACCACGTCGCGCTCGGAGCCGGCGGGACGGTCGAACACGACCAGCTCGTCGTCGGACGCGTCGGGTCCCTCATGGTCGTCGACGCCCCGCACCACCCAGCTGGACAGCCCGTCGGCGAACAGCCGTCCGCCGGCGAGCCCGCTGCGGGGGAACGGCCGGGCGGTGATCGTCAGGTGCGTGGACGTCTGCCAGTCCTCCCGGGCGCCGGCCGGACCCACGATCGCCCCGTACGTCGGGACCCGACGCTCGTGCACCCGCGGGCGGATGGCGTAGTCCAGCTCGGTGAGGATCGTGTGCGTCAGCGACTCGCTCCCCGCGAAGGCGAAGCCGATGTCGTCGAGCTCGGCCTGCAGCCGCTCGAGTCGCCTCTCCCGGAGGAGGTCGCTCCGCTGGAGGGGGGTCCGACCCGGCTCGGGCAGCTCCTTGGTCGGTGGCGGTGCGCTCACGCCCGGAACGTACCGCGGCGCGACGCCCGTCGACCGGCTGCCCCGGAGGTTGCCGCAGCATGGCGTCGGATTGTGGCGGGTAGTAGGTACTCCTAACATCCAAAGCTCCGCCTGCTTCACGCCCGACGACGAAAGGACGCGCGTGACCCACCACCCGACCCGACCGACCTCTCCCGGACGACCCGCGATCGCCGCCGGGCTCCTGCTCCTCATGGCGCTCCTGGCGGCCTGCGGAGGATCCTCGGACGCCGCCGGTCCGGCGGACGACGCGGGCGACGGCTCCACGACGACCGAGGCCGGTCCGTGGACGTTCACCGACGACATCGGCGTGACCGTGACCCTCGACGAGGCCCCCACCACGCTGGTCACCGAGACGATGGTGGCGGGCGGGCTGTACGAGCAGGGCATCGACGTCGCCGGGACGTTCGGCCCTCTCACGCGCTCCGACGGGACCACCGCCTCCGAGGTCGGCCTCGCCGATCCCGACAGCTTCACGTCGGTCGGCGGCACCACCTACGGCGAGATCAACCTGGAGCAGCTCGCCGCTCTGCAGCCCGACCTGATCGTCGCCCCCGTCTTCGAGGAGGGCACCTACTGGGGCATCGACGAGGCCGACACCGAGAAGGTGCGGGCGATCGCCCCGATCGTCGGCATCAAGGTCGGCGAGCAGCGCTTCGACAAGATCCTCGAGTCGATGACGGAGCTCGGCGCCGCCCTCGGCGCCGACCCGGAGTCCGAGGAGGTGCGGAGCCACAAGGCCGACTTCGACGCGTCGAGCGCAGCGCTGCGTGACGCCCTCGCGGCCAAGCCCGACCTGAGCGTCGTCGCCGCCTCCGGGACGCCCGAGAACATGTACGTGGCGGTGCCGGGCGGCTACCCCGACCTGAGCTACTACGAGACGCTCGGCATGGAGATCGTCCAGCCGGACACCGACGAGGACTACTGGCAGACGCTGTCCTGGGAGGAGGCCGACCGCTACCCGGCCGACCTGATCCTCGGCGACGCCCGGGGCGGCGCCACGGCCGAGGCGATCGTGGCCGCCATGCCCGAGTCCGCCCGCAACCTGCCCGCCATCCAGGCCGACCAGCTGGTGCCGTGGGTCCTGACCCCGGCGCTCGGCTACGGCGCGTTCTCGGTGGTGATCGACGACCTGACCGCCGCAGTGTCCGCGGCACGGACCGACATCGCGTGAGCCCGACCGCCGTCGCCGACGGCGCCACACCCGGATCGGCCGGCACCGGGAGCGGGCCGATCCGAGAGCGCCGCGAGCGCGGCCTGCTGGACCGCAACTGGAGCCGCGGCGCCGGGCTCCTCCTCGCCGTCGGCCTGCTCCTGGTCGCGGTCGCGGCGTCGATCGCGATCGGGGCCAGGCCCCTAGGTCTGTCGGTGGTCCGGGACGCTCTCCTGTCGCCCGACGGCTCCAACGACCACACCATCGTCAGGGAGCTGCGGATCCCCCGCACCCTCCTCGGCCTCGCCGTCGGCACCGCGCTGGGCCTGGCCGGCGCTCTGATGCAGGGGCTCACCCGCAACCCGCTCGCGGACCCGGGCATCCTCGGCATCTCGGCGGGAGCGGCGCTCGCCGTCGTCGTCGGGATCTCGACCTTCGGGGTCACCGCGGCCACCGGGTTCGTGTGGTTCGCCTTCGTCGGCGCCGCGGTGGCGAGCGTGGCGGTCTACGGGCTCGGCGCCGTCGGTCGGGGCGGTGTCACCCCCGTCAAGCTGGCGCTGGCCGGAGCGGCCATGTCGACGCTGCTCGCATCGCTCACGTCCGGGATCCTGCTGGCCGACTCCGCCGCCCTCGACGTGTTCCGCTTCTGGGCGGTCGGTTCGATCGCCGGCCGGGCCGGCGACGTCGTCGCCGCCGTCGTCCCGTTCGTCGTCGTCGGCACCGTCGTCGCCCTGTGCCTGGGCCGGTCCCTCAACGCGCTGGCACTCGGCGACGACGTCGCCCGGTCGCTCGGCCAGCGGGTGCACGCGCAGAGAGCGCTCGTCGCCTGCGCCGTGGTCGTCCTGTGCGGGGCGGCCACCGCCGGCGCCGGACCGATCCTGTTCGTCGGCCTGGTGATCCCCCACGTCGCCCGGGCGATCTGCGGGCCCGACTACCGATGGATCCTGGCGTGGTCCGCCGTCCTCGGGCCGATCCTGCTGCTCGTCGCCGACGTCGCCGGCCGCGTCGTGGCCCGACCGGGCGAGGTGCAGGTCGGCGTCATGACGGCCGTCATCGGCGCGCCGTTCTTCATCGCCCTGGTCCGCCGCAAGAAGCTGGCGAGCCTGTGATCGTCCGATCGGCGGTCGCGTCGTGAGCGGTGCCAGGGTCCCGCTGCCCGGCCTGGTGCTGCGCTCGACGCGGCTCGGGCTGTCGTTCCGCACCGACGGCCGAGCCGTCCTGGTCACCGCCGGTCTCCTCGTCGCCACGTGCGTGGTCTTCGTCTGGTCGATGACCGTGGGCGACTTCCCCGTCGCCATCGGCGACGTCGTCCGCATCGTCGTCGGCGGCACGGGCGACGGCGG
>JAEYSR010000229.1 GCA_023434535.1 Actinomycetes bacterium | reverse complement strand
GTTCTCGGGGGTGTCCTCGAGGATGACGGCGAACGTGCCGTCGTCGAGCCGGCAGGCGATGTCGGCCTCGCGCAGCGTCTGGCGGATGGAGTCGGCCACCTTGGACGGCGGGGCCAGCTCGGATGCGTCCTCGACCTGGCCCTCGGCCACCCGCATCAGGCAGACGGAGACGGGGCGGAGGTGGCGTCGGGCCGACGCGAGCCTCGACTGCAATGCGACCCGGAAGTAGGCCTCGGAGAACAGCTGCGAGTCGGGGTCGGTCAGCGCGGACGCGTCGGCGGCGGCGACGGGCTCCGCCTCGGCAGGGGATTCCACCGCGTCGCCGGTCCGGGCGGCGCCGAGCTCGGCGCGCAGCGCCTCGATCTCGCCTCGGGCGTCCGCGAGCTCGCGTCGGGTGCGGTCGATGGTCTGGTCCCGCTCGTCGGGTCCGTCGGTCGACGGGGCGCCGACTCCGGCGGCGGTGCGTGTCGGTGCTGCGAGCGCCAGACCGCCGGCGATGACGGCGGCCACGCCGGCTGCCGCTCCGAGCGCGGCGACGTCCGCGGCGATCGCCCCGATCCCGAGGGCGAGCCCGACGACACCGAACACGAGCGCGATGACACGAACGTCGACCATGGCTCTCCCATCGGCTGCGTGGCGGTGGGACGTGAACATTCGCTGCTGCCTCTCGGTCAGGGACGGGTGGCGACGGTCGGTGGCCCGCCCCGCCGTGTCAGTCCCGGTCGGCGAGGGCGAGATCGGCGATCTCGGTGATGATCCGGGTGAGCTCGAAGTCCTTGGGTGTGAACACGGCGGCCACCCCGTCCTCGAGCAGCTTGGGGCGGTCGTCCTCGGGGATGATGCCACCGGCCACCACGGGAGCGGTGACATCCGCCTCGCGGAGGAGCCGGACGACCTCGGGGATCAGCTCCATGTGGGACCCGGACAGGATGGACAGGCCCACGATGTCGACGTCCTCGTCCCGGGCCGCGGCGGCGATCTGCTCCGGGGTCAGTCGGATCCCCTGGTAGATCACCTCCATCCCGGCGTCACGGGCGGCGACGGCGATCTGCTCCGCACCGTTCGAGTGGCCGTCGAGGCCCGGCTTGGCCACCAGGAGGCGGGGCGGCCCGCCAGCGGTGGTCCGGAGCCGCTCGGCGATGGCCCGGAGGCCGTCGGAGCCGCCGGCGACCCCGGCCGCCGCTGCGACGCCGGTGGGGGCCCGGTACTCGCCGAACACCTCCCGCAGCCGGTCGGCCCACTCGCCCGTGGTGCCGCCGACCCGGGCCAGCTCGATGGTGGCGTCCATGATGTTCTCGTCGGAGCGGGCCACCCGCTCCAGCTCGGCCAGCGCCCGGTCGACCGCCGGCTGGTCCCGCCCGGCCCGCCACTCGCGGACGTCGGTGATCATCTCGTCCTGCACGGCCGGGTCGACCTTGAGGATGCTGTCGTCGCCGGCGAGCGGCGACTCGGCGGTCTCGGTGAAGGCGTTGACGCCGATGACCGTGAGGTCGCCGGACTCGATGCGCCGCATCCGCTCGGTGTGCGAGCGCACCAGTCGGCCCTTCAGCTCGTCGATCGCCTCGAAGGCGCCGCCGAGGGCGAGCACGTCGTCGAGCTCGGCCTGGGCCGCCTCCTCCAGATCGGACGTGAGGCCCTCCATCACGATCGAGCCCTCGAACAGGTCGGGGTACTCCAGGAGATCGGTCTCGAGCGCGAGGACCTGCTGCATCCGCAGCGACCACTGCTGGTCCCAGGGCCGCGGGAGGCCCAGCGCCTCGTTCCAGGCCGGCAGCTGCAGCGACCGCGCCCGGGCGTCGCGCGACATGGTCACGCCCAGCGACTCGAGGACGATGCGCTGCACGTTGTTCTCCGGTTGCGCCTCGGTGAGCCCGAGCGAGTTGACCTGCACGCCGTAGCGGAAGCGGCGGGCCTTCGGGTCGGTGACGCCGTAGCGCTCGAGCGTGAGGCGGTCCCACATGCGGGTGAAGGTCCGCATCTTGGCGATCTCCTCCACGAACCGGATCCCTGCGTTCACGAAGAAGCTGACCGAGGCCACCACGTCGGACATGCGATCCGGGGCGACCTGGCCGGACTCCTGCACGGCGTCGAGCACGCCGATCGCGCAGGCGAGCGAGTAGGCGATCTCCTGGACCGGCGTCGCGCCCGCCTCCTGCAGGTGGTACGAGCACACGTTCATGGGGTTCCACTTGGGGATGTGCTCGTTGCAGAACGCGAACATGTCGACGATCAGACGACGGCTGTGCTCCGGCGGGAAGATGTAGGTCCCCCGGGACAGGTACTCCTTGACGATGTCGTTCTGGGTGGTGCCCCGCAGCGCGGTGGTGGCGACGCCCTGCTCGGTGGCGTTCGCCGTGTAGAGGCCGAGCAGCCAGGCCGCGGTGGCGTTGATCGTCATCGACGTGTTCATCTCGCCCGGCGGGATGCCGTCGAGGAGCGTGCGCATGTGGCCGAGGTGCGCGACCGGCACGCCGACCTTGCCGACCTCGCCCCGGGCCAGCAGGTGATCGGGGTCGTAGCCGGTCTGGGTGGGCAGGTCGAAGGCGATCGACAGGCCCGTCTGACCCTTGGCCAGGTTCGTCCGGTACAGCTCGTTGGACGCCTTCGCGGTCGAGTGACCCGAGTAGGTCCGCATCAACCACGGTCGGTCCCGTTGCGGGAGGTGTGAAGCGGTGGACTCGTCCGACCCGGACTGCTGAGCAGGCATGCACCATTGTCGGCCGCACCGGCATCGGACCGCCAGACGTTCCGAGGTCGAGCTCGACCACGACGGCCGTCAGGCGGGGGAGAGAGGCCGGGGTCGGACCGGGAAGTCGGTCGACGACCCCACACAGCGGGGCGGAGCGAGGGTCACAAGGCGCCAACACCTGGGAGGGTGCTGGTGGCGATGCGTTTGGAGGGAGATTGGTGTCCCCCGCTCCTTTGCCCCGGCTGTGGGGTGTCGGTGGGGGCGATGTCCACCGACATCATTAGTATCGGCAGAACCCCCTCCGGCTTGAACACCTTTTGCCGGATAATCCCGTTATTTTTCGAGAGGCCTCTCAGGTTCCATGCAGCAGCTGATCGTGCACGGGCTCGCCGACCGGCTCCTCGCCCCGGCGGCGCTCCTCGCGCAGGACGACGGCGGCGGGACGCTGTTCCTCGGCGAGGACTTCTTCCCTTGGATCGTGCTGGCCCTCGGCGCCGCCATGGTCGTGGGCAACGTGCTGGCGCTCGTGCGTCCCCCGGCCGACGGCGGGTCCCCTCCGGTGGGGCGGGCCGCCGTCATGATCGTGCTCGGCCTGGTCGCCGCCGCCTGGGGCATCGCCAGCCTCGTGGCCTAGACCGGCCACAGCTGCGGCCGCTCAGCTGCCCCGATCGTTCAGCTGCCTCGGCGCAGCCACTCCTCCAGGTCGGGCGCCTCGGCCCCGATCGTGGTGGAGTCGCCGTGGCCCGTGTGGACGACGGTCTCGGGCGGGAGCGTGAGCAGCTGCTCGCGGATGGAGCGGATGATCGTGTCGAAGTCGGAGAAGCTCCGACCGGTGGCGCCGGGCCCACCGCAGAAGAGGGTGTCCCCGGAGAAGAGGTGGTCGCCGGCGGCGTCGTGGAAGCAGCAGCACCCCGGCGAGTGCCCCGGCGTGTTGAGCACGGCCAGCTCGACCCCGCCGGCGCTCAACGTCTGACCGGTCGCCAGCTCGCGGTCGGGGGCCCGGTCCGCGTAGACCACGTCCCACAGCATCCGGTCCGCGGGGTGCAGCAGGATCGGCGCGTCGACGATGTCCTGCAGGGCCACGGCGGCGTTGATGTGGTCGTTGTGCCCGTGCGTCAGGGCGATCGCCGTGACGCGCCGACCGTTGACGGCAGCGGCGATGGCCGACGCGTCGTGCGCGGCGTCGACGATCAGCACCTCGGCGTCGTCACCGACGAGCCAGATGTTGTTCGTGACCTCCCACTCGCCGCCGTCGAGCGCAAAGACGCCGTCGGTCTGGACCAGTTCGATCGCCATCGGGGCTCCTTCCGGGCCCGGTCGACGCCGGGCGGACGGCAGATCCTCTCACCCGCCGCCGGAGGTGGCGCACTCGAGCGCCGTGGCCTGGGCGAGCTTGGTGATCTCGTCGACGTCGTTCTCGAGCACGAGGTCGTTGAAGCCGGCGTCGCCGACGCGGTCGATCATGCCGTCGACGATGCACGTGGCCGTCTCCTCCGGCACGCCGGAGTCGACCAGCTGCTCGACGAGCATGTCCCTGGCACCGCCGAAGGCCTCGCCCGCTGACTTGGCCGGGCAGCGGGTGCCCTCGGGCGGGGTCGTCAGGTCGACGAGGTACTCGACGACGGCGTCCTCGATGCACTGCCCGCCGCGCAGGAACGCGGTGTGGCCGTCGCCCTCGTAGGTGAGCAGCACGCTGCCGGTCAGCGCCTGGCTCATCTGCTGGGCCCACTCGTACGGCGTGGCGGGATCGCCCACGGTGCCGATGACCAGGATCGGCGGCGCCCCGTCGGCCGACGGCGCCGGCGTGGGCGAGGCCGGCTCGGGCCAGTCCTTGCAGCCGAGCAGCCCGGCCCCGATCAGGGGGCCGAACGTCGGGGCGGCCTGGTTGATCTTCGCCTCCTCCGCCCGGGCCTCGGCCTCGGTCGGGTGGTCGTGCTGGTCGGCGCAGTTCACCATGATCTGCGCGTCGCTCGAGTTGTCGTAGCTGCCGTCGGGCTGGCGGCCGGTCTGTCGGTCCACCAGCGTCAGGAAGGTCTTGGCCCCGCCCGAGCGGATGTCCTTGATCGCCTGGGCCGTGGGCCCCCACGTGGACGTGTCGTACAGGGCCGTCGCCAGCCCGTAGTCGAAGAGGTCGGCGCTGAGCGTGCGCTTCCCCGACGAGGTGTCGACGACCACGGGGTTCTCCTCCAGCGACGCCCGGGTCGCGGCGATCGCTCCGGCGGCGTCCGGTGCGAGGGCGCAGCTCGTGTCCGCGTCGCACGTGGAGACGAAGCTCGCGAGCGTCCGCTCGAAGCCGGTGGCCTGGACCATCGCCTGTTCCGAGGACGACGCCGACGGGCTCACCGAGCCGTCGAGCACCATCGCCCGGATGGTCCCGGGGAACATGGCTGCGTAGGTGGCGCCGATGGCCGTGCCGTAGGAGTAGCCGAGGTAGTTGAGCTTCTCGTCGCCCAGCGCCTCGCGGATCTCGTCCAGGTCGGAGGCCACGTCCGCGGTGCTCATGTGGTGGACCAGCTCGGGGTTGCGCTCCTCGCACCCCGTGCGGAGCTCCTCCTGGTCGGCCTCGACCTTGGCCCGCTCGGCGTCGTCGTCGGGCGACAGGTCCCCCTCCATCTGGGCGTCCTTCTGGTCGTCGTCCAGGCAGCGGACCGGGTCGCTCTCTCCCACGCCGCGAGGGTCGAAGCTGACCAGATCGAAGTGGTCGGTGATCTCGGAGGGGAACGCGCTGGCGGCGTTGGCCAGGAACTCGAGGCCCGATCCGCCCGGCCCGCCCGGGTTCATGACGAGCGACCCGATCCGCTCGTCGGGCGAACCGGTGGACTCCTGCCGGGCCAGGGCGATCGACACCTGCTCGCCGTCGGGCTCCTCCGGATCCATGGGCACGTCGAGCGTGGCGCACTCCAGGCCGGCCATCGAGGTCAGCTTGCCGGTGCAGTCGGACCAGTCGATCTCGCCCGTGCTCGTCGCCGGGCCGTCGGACGGTCGAGCGTCGGACTCCTTCTCGGCGACGGAGCCGCCGGTGCCCGAGCAGGCGGCGAGGACGAGTGCGAACGCGGCGAGGAGGACCGGGAGGCGGGTGCGGGTCACGACGGTCGAGGCTATCGACGGGTGTCGCGCTCGCGGTTCCGACCGCTCCCCGACCGGAGCGGGCTCTCAGCCCGACCGGCTCAGAGCTCGATGCGGCAGCTGACCCCGGCGTCGAACATCTGGGTGACGCGGCCGAGGCCCAACCAGCTCGCGCAGCACACGGCGAGCTCGAACAGCTCGGCGTCGGTGAACGCGGCGCGGGCCCGCTCCCAGAAGTCGTCGTCCATGTTGAGGTGGTCGGTGGCGAAGCGCTCCGCGAGCTCGGCGGCGAGCGCCTCCTGCTCCGACAGGGTGGTGAGGGACCGCCAGTCGGCCATCCCGAGGTACTCGGCCTCGGTCAGGCTGTCGGGATCCGAGGTGGTGCGCGTGTCCAGGCAGACCATGCACTGGTTGACCTCGGCGATGCGGATCCGCGCCGCCTCCCTCACCCTGGCGGGCAGCGCCGTGTCGCTGTACACGGCGCCGCTGAAGCGGCCCGCGGCGGCGCCCATCTTCGGGCTCAGCGCGTACAGGCGCAGCAGCTCGTCGCCGTCGCCCTCCGGTAGGTCCACCCGTGCCATCCGTGCCCCCTGGCGTGCTCGACCTCGCTCCGGGCGGTCGACCCGGACGTCGACCAGCCTACGATCCCTGGCCTGTGAGCGACACCGAGCCCTATCCGCCGGAGCACCACGTCCTCCGCGACCTTCCCTTCGAGATGGAGGACACGGGGCCCGACGCCGCACGCGCTCACCTCACGGTGGTGCCCGAGGTGTGCGAGGACGGGCGCCTGTCGGCCGGGCCCGTGCTGGTCGCCGTCGACGTGCTCGCCGGTCTGCTGGTGGGTCGGGTCATCGCTCCGGACTGGATGGCCACCGCGCAGCTGGCGCTGCACCTGGTCGATCCGCCGGCCGACGGTCGCCTGGTGGTGGACGCGTCGGTGCGTCGCGCCGGGCGGACGACGATTGTGGTCGCCGCCGCGCTCCGGTCCGACGGCGATGCGGGCGGTCACACGGCTGGAACGGCAGAGCTGACCTTCGTGCGGTTGCCCCGACGCGACGGGAACCTGGACATCGCCGACACCCCGATCCGGATCGGCGAGCGCATCTCGATGGCCCTGCCGGACTCGGGTCTCCGCTCGGCCTACGCGGACGAGATCGGGCTCAGGGTGCTCGACGGGACGTCGGGTCGGGCGCAGCTGGACGCGAGCCCGTTCGTCAGGAACTCCTTCGGTGCGGTGAACGGGGGCGTGGTCGCGTCGCTCGCCGCCGGATCCGCCGCCGCGCTCGCGAGCGACGTCCTCGGGACGAGGGCGCGTGCGCTCGACGTCGTCGCCACCTACCTGGCCCAGGCCCGCGTCGGACCGCTGGAGGCCCGAGCCCGCCTCGTGCGCCGCGACGGCCCGGTGGCGCTCGTCGCGGTGGACGTGGACGACGCCGGGATCGCCTCCGACGACGGCGACGGTCCCCGGCCCGCCCTCACCGCGTACGTCCACTGCGTGGCCGACGTCGAACGGTGACCTGACCGGGCGCCGGGCGGGGACGCGGCTCAGCCCCGGACGTCGCGCCCGGTGGATCGCTGGAACAGCGGCGACGGGAACCGCATCAGCACCCTCTGGCCGCCGAGCCAGGTCTCGAGCTCGTCGGCGGTCGACTCCAGCACCTCGATCGCATCCCGGCCCACGTCGTCGAGCAGGACCATGCCGACGGCGCCGTCCTCGCTCTGGTGCCAGCCGCCGACGATCCGACCGTTCCACCACACGGTCGGCCCGGCGTTCCCGGCGCTGTCCACGAGCTCCGGGGCGTGACGGCCCAGGTACCAGTCCCGCTGCTTCCAGCCCATCGTCGTGGGGTCGAGCGCAGGCAGGAGGGCGCCCCAGGGTTCTGTCTGGTGGGTGGGGCCGTCGTCGCCGGGGAGGACCCAGCCGGTCGAGCCGTCGTCCAGGTCGACGGGCACGGCCCCGAGCTCTCCCAGCGCGGACCGGACGATCGACTTCGTGGCCCCGAGCCACCAGGCGATGTCGGTCTCGGTCCCGGGCCCGAAGGACTCGAGCCAGCTGCGCACCAGCTCCCGCCACGCCGCCGCAGCCTCCATCGGCGTCGTCAGTCCCTGTGACCACGCGGCCGCCGAGGCCCAGCGCGGGCGGGAGGACCGCCAGGACCCGTCGTTGCCGGCCCGGACGACGTCGCCGGCGGCCCACATCCAGGTGAGCACGCGAGGAGCGATCGCGACGTCGGCCTCCCACTTCTTCCCGACCCCCTGTCGGTACGAGCCCTGCAGCACCGGGGCGGCGGTGCGCATCTCGTCCATCGTCAGCCGCGACCCGTCGGCGAGCTGCTCGAGCACGGCGCGACGGGCGTCGCCGGTCCAGCCGACGCCGTCCGCGTGGAGCCCCTCGGTCTCCACGTCCTTGATCAGCCGGGCGAGCTCCCGTCCGGCGACCCGGGCGCCGGGCCCGGCGACCATGGCCGGAGCGAGGGCGGCGGGCGCGATCCAGATCGTGCGACGCATGGCCATGAGTCGGACGAGGCCCCGGTCGACGTCGAGCACGCGGTCGAGCTCGGTCCGGTCGTCCTGGCCGCTCGCTCCGGTCGGTCGGTGCCGGGCGTGCACCGACATGTAGATGCTCGCCGGGTCGGTCCCGTGCAGGGCGACGACGGATCGTGCCGCCGCGACCGGATCGTCGCTCCGGTGGCCGTCGGCGAGGGCGTGGCGCACCCCGATCCGTCGTCGCCGCTCGGCGTCGTCCATCCTCGACACGGCCACAGGCTGGCAGACCGGACGGGCCGACGGACGCGGGAGCACGAGAGCACCGACGTCGAAACAGCGCCGACACACCTGCGGCGTAGCGTGGCGCCATGGCCGTCAGCGGTGTCCGCAGGATCGTCCCCCTCACCTTCGGCTGGGAGCACATCCCGCTGAGCGTCTCCCTGCAGGGCGGTGCCGACGACGTGCGCCTGCGCGAGCCGGTTCCGGGCATCCTGCTGGAGCTGGACGGCGGGTGGATGCTGCTGGACACGGGGTTCAACACGCCGGTGCTGCTCGACGACATGCTGCGCCGACGTCTGGTCCACATGGGCATCGAGGACGAGCTGATCGGCGACCGGGGCGACTCGGTCGAGCGGGCCTTCGAGCACGTGGGCATCAGCCCCGACGACGTGGTCGTGGTGGGTCTCAGCCACCTCCACTACGACCACTCCGGCGGTGTCCGCTGGTGGGCGGAGCGGGCGCCGATGCACATCCAGCGGCGGGAGCTCGAGTACTCGCTCGCCCTCGACGCGCCCGAACCCGAAGCCCTGTTCCGACTGGACTACGACGACCACCGCATCGACTGGCGGCTCGCCGACGGCGACGTCGAGATCGCCCCGGGGGTGACCGCCGTCGCGACCTACGGCCACACCATCGGGCACCAGAGCTTCGTGGTGGACCTGGCCGACGACAGGGGAGAGCCGGCCGGCGGCTTCGTCTTCGCGTTCGACGCCGCCGACCTCCAGGTGCAGATCGACGAGGAGATCGCTCCGGGCTCCGTGGCGACCGGGGACGTGGAGGAGGCCACCGAGGCCATCCGCCGGCTCAAGTCCATCGCCGCGCAGAAGGGCTACCGCGTGATCCCGGGTCACGACCCCGACGTCTGGCCGGCCTTCACCGAGGAGATGGGCGTGGGCGGTCCGTCGGAGTCGGATCCGACCCGGTTCCTCCGGGCCGACGGCGGCGCGCCGATCCCGACGGTCGGCGGCCACCGCCACTGACGCCCGCGTCCGAGCGGCCGGACCCTGGAGCGAGCTACGGGTTGAGCACGCGGGCGCTGCAACCGGCGGGCAGCGTGCCGTCGAAGGCCCCCGACATGAACTTCTCCATCGGCGAGCCGGTGAACGTGAGGTCAGCGCTGCTCTTCGAGCTCCCCACCGCGGAGATCTGACCGGGGATCGTGAGGTGCCCCGCAGGGCTCGCGGCGCCGTCCTTGCGGAACAGGGCCAGCTCGAGATGGCCGCGATCCTGTCCTGACGGGCAGTACCCGTCCTCGGCGTCGCGCAGCGAGTCGAACAGCGCCACGCTCATGCAGTCGGCCGCGGCGGGGACGGCGTCGTCGGCCGCGCCCTCGGCGGGCTGGCAGTGGATCACGACGTCGTCCATCCCCTGCCCGATCAGCATCGGCACCGGCTGGCCGTCGCGCTCGGGGACCTTCGGGAAGGGGTTGACCCCGTTCGGCCCGGGCAGGTTCCAGCGGATCCACCGGCACCACGCGGCCAGGCCCTCGTCGGCCTCGGCGCCGGCCGGGGTGGCCGTCGCGGCGCAGGCCTTGTCGACGCCGCCCTTGAAGTACTCGCCCTCGGAGTAGTCGGCCGGCAGGTTCCAGAGGTCCGGGACGAGCAGCTTGTGCACCCCGGCGTTGCGGTACGGAGCGACGATGCTCTGCACCTGCTTGGCGTTCGAGACCGTGCACAGCGACGCGAGCTGCGCGACGGAGGTCGCCCCCTCCTCGGTGGTCACCGCGCGCAGGTCCAGGTTCGCGTCCTCCGGTGGGAACGCCGGGGTCTCGGCGTCCGACGACGGGGTGCCCCGGGCCGACAACGTGGTCCAGGACCCGAAGATGTACGAGAACAGCGCCGGGCCCACCTGCAGCTCCAGCGCGGGGATCGGGAGCCCCACGACCTCGATCGAGTAGTGCATCTCCCAGTCGGACAGTCCGTTGCCGGCCTCGATCCCCTGCAGCTCGGGCTGCACGATGAAGTTCGAGGCGGGAGCCAGGGCGGCGACGCCCGAGAGGTGCAGCGTCGCCACGTCGGGGTTCGGCGCCGCGTCCTGGTAGGTCTCCATCATCTGACCGGCCCACAGCGCGGCGTGGCCGCCCTGGGAGTGGCCCCACGTGATCGTGTCGTAGTCGACCGGCACGTCGCTGCCGTGGGTCTTCTCCATCAGCTGGGTGGTGGCCCGTGCCGCGTCGATCACGTTGGCCGCGGCGATGCGGCCGACCACGTACGTGTCGTTGGGCTGGTAGTCGGTGGCCGACACGACCCAGCCGCGGTCGAGCGCCGTCTGCAGGGCACCGTTCTCCGGCTCACCCTCGCGGGCGCCGAGCCCGCTGCCCCAGGCGACCGTGTTGATGCCGTCGGCCATCTTCCCCCAGAGCGACCTGTCCGGCGCGAGCGACGGCAGGCAGGCCTGCTGCAGCCCCGACGTGCCGTGGGACCACGCCAGCATCCGGCCGGTCGTGGCGGCCGCGCCGCCGGAGGTCGGGAACGTCGCCGGTCCGTCGGCCGGCGCGGCCGCCATCCCGCACACGATCTGGAGGTCGTCCTCGTCGTAGCCGGTGGAGACGTAGGAGATGCGCCACGCGTCGGCGTCCTTCGGGAAGCCGAGCGAGTCCTTGTACTGGCCGTCGAGCTCGTAGGACGCGATCAGGTCGCCCGGTCGCGAACCCGCGGGCGGCTCCTCCCCGACGCCGTTCGGGGACTGCACGCACGGCGGCGCGGCGACGGGGAGCGGGACGGTCGTCGTCGTCCCGTCGGTGGGCAGCTCGGTCGGAAGTCCCTCCACCTGGGGGTCGCGGGTGCAGCCGACGGCTGCGACGACCAGGGTGGCGAGCGTCGCGAGGGCGAGCGCTCGGAGGGCTGATGTGGCACGCATGGTCTCCAGCATGCTGCCTCCGCGCCCGTTTCCCGTGCGTCTGGGCCGCGAACGGTCCCGGAGGCCGACGACCGGGACCCGGTGCCGGGCCATCAGCGTGCCGTGAGGACGACCTTGCCGAACTTCCCGCCGGCCCGGAAGTGCTCGTACGCCGCGGCTGCCTCCGACAGGGGGAACTCGGCCTCGACCGGCACTGCGATCCGGCCCCGGTCGACGAGAGGCAGGACGTGCCGCTCGATGGCCGCAGCGGCCTGCGCCTTCTGTTCGATCGGTCGGGCCCGCAGGGTGGAGCCGTGGATGCGACCCCGCTTGGTCATGAGGTCGAGCAGGCTGATCTCGGCCTTGGGGCCGGCCCCGACGCCGATGACGGCGATGCGCCCGCCGGTGGCCAGCGAGCGGATGTCCTCGGCCATGTTGGGTCCGCCGATCAGCTCGAGCACCACGTCGAACGGACCGTGCGCGCCGAAGGCCTCGGGTTCGACGACGGTCGCTCCCAGCGCCGCCACCCGCTCGCGCAGCTCGGGGTTGCGCACGGTGGCGATCACCCGGGCGCCGGCGGCCGTCCCGAGCTGCACCGCTGCGACGCCGACGCCGCCGGCTGCGCCGTGGACCAGCAGCGTCTCGCCCAGCCCCAGCTCGGCCTGGGTGAACACGGCGTCGTGCGCCGTGGTGAACGCTTCGGGGAACCCACCGGCGGCGGACCAGTCGAGGCCGTCGGGGACGCGGAGCGCGCTCCGTTCGTGGACCACGGCGAGCTCGACCTGGGCGCCCCCGCCCACAACGGCCATCACCCGGTCGCCGACCGAGAAGCGCGAGGTCCCGGGCCCGAGGCCCACGACCTCGCCCGCCAACTCCAGCCCGGGGATGTCGGGCGGGGATCCTGGAGGCGCCGGGTAGAACCCGGCGAGCTGGAGGAGGTCACCCGCGTTGAGCCCTGCTGCCTTCACCTCGACCAGCAGCTCTCCGGCTCCCGGGACGGGATCCGGGTGCTCGCTCCACTCCAGGGCTCCGTCGACGATGGTCGCTGCGCGCATGGTCGATCGTCGCGCGTCTCGGACCCGCTCCGGGGCCGGGATCGGGTGAGGGCACCGCCGGTCGGGCCAGACTGAGGCGGTCATGGGCCTGACGATCGTGTGGAGCTGGTTGACCGCGCCCGCCGTCACGTGGTGGGGCGTGGAGATCACGTGGGCCGAGGTGCTGGCCAACCTCCTCGCCCTGGCGTCGATCTGGCTGGCGGTCCGCGACAACGTCTGGAACTGGCCGCTCGGCATCGCGAACGCCCTGTGCTTCGTCGTCCTGTTCACCGACGTGAAGCTGTACGCCAACGTGTTCCTGCAGTTCGTGTTCATCGCGCTCAGCGCGTACGGATGGTGGGAGTGGAGCACTCGTCACGGCGCGGAGAGGGAGCTGCTGCACATCAGGCGGATCCGTGCCCCCGAGTGGCTCTGGCTGAACCTCGTCGGTGCTGCCGTGTGCGTCGCGTGGGTGGTGGTCCTGGCCCGGTGGACCGACTCGCCGACGCCGCTGCTCGACTCGCTGACGATGGTGCTGAGCGTGCTCGCGGTCTACGCGCAGGCTCGGAAGTGGCTGGAGGCGTGGTGGTACTGGATCGCCTTCAATGTGGTCAGCATCCCGCTGCACATCGACCGCGTGCTCTACCCGACCGCCCTGCTCTACGGAGTCTTCGCCGTGATGTCGGTGATCGGGCTGCGGGACTGGCAGCGCATCATGCGCGACCGTGCGGACCGGCCGACGGACGCAATCGTGTGACGGGTGCGGTCGCGTCCCCGCCGGGGCGCGGGTGGGTGGTGGCGTGCTCGTGCGGGGACTTGTGGTCGAACGTCCTGGACGGTGCCGGTCCCGCGCTCAGGCGGGTGCCGGCGTTCGCTCGGGTGGTCGGGGTGGACGGGGTGGTCGTGGCCGGTGTTGAGTCTGCATCCGGAGGCCGGTGGCGGTGGTGATGGTGAAGTGCCCGTGGTCGGGGCCACGCTCAGCGTTGAACTCGATGGACCAGCCGGTGCGGTGCACGATGCCGTGGTGTCTGCGGCACAGGAGCACGAGGTTGATGGCGACGGTCCGGCCGTCGTCGGCGTAGTGGATGACGTGGTGTGCGTCGCACCAGCCGGGCGGAGCATCACAACCAGGGAACGCGCAGCCGCCGTCGCGGGCGATCAGCGCCCGACGGAGGGCCGGTGTGGGGTGACGCAGCAGGTCCCTGACCGCGATCGGGGTGCCGAGGGCGTCGAGGAGGATCTCTGACACGTCCGCGTTGCAGACGAGCATCTCCCACTCACCGGCGCTCATCACGACACGTCTCCCGTCCGGGGTCGTGACCGGTGCGGTGAGCCGGGCACCATGACCGCAGCAGCTGGCGCGGTCGCGGTGGTTGCTGTTGTCGAGGTAGATGTGGGTGTGGCCGTCGGTGAACCGGGAGGTACCGGTGGCGTCGAGGACCGCAGCGACGATCGGGTCGAGCTCGTCGACGCGGTCGGCGTCGACCACGAGGGACAGCTCGGTGACGGTCGGCCGCGGGTTGTCGGGGTC
>JAEYSR010000223.1 GCA_023434535.1 Actinomycetes bacterium | reverse complement strand
GTGATGCGGGACACCGCATCACGTCGCGCCGCCGAGGGGTGGCAGGTCGTGGTGCACGCCAACGGCGACCGCGCGATCGACGACACGATCACGGCCCTCACCGCTGCGGTCGAGGCGGCCGCGGCGGCCGGCCACGTCGACCCCCGCCATCGGATCGAGCACTGCTCCATCCTCCACGACGAGCAGATCGAACGGATCGCCGAGGTCGGCCTGTCGCCGTCGTTCCTGATCGGTCACGTCTACTTCTGGGGCCAGGCGTTCCGCGACGAGATCATCGGCCCGGAGCGCGCCGCGATGCTCGACCGCACTGCGTCGTGCACCGCGGCCGGCATCCGCTGGACGATGCACTCCGACGAGTCCGTGACGCCGATCGAGCCGCTGCGCTACCTCCACGACGCGGTGACCCGCGACCTGTGGCGCGATCCAGGTGTGCAGCTGAACGCGGCGGAGTGCGTCCCCGTCGAGACAGCGATCCGGGCCGTGACCTCCGAGGCCGCGTGGCAGTGCCACAGCGACCACGAGATCGGGTCCCTGGAGCCGGGCAAGCTGGCGGACCTGGTGGTGCTGGCCGAGGACCCGCGATCGGTGGATCCGTCCCGCCTGGCCGACATCGAGGTGCTGGAGACCTGGATGGACGGGGTCCGGCGCTTCTGACCGCGCCGCCAGGGTCGGCGCCGCGTCGGCTCAGCCGGCTGCGTCGTCGAGCGTGGGCGCCGACGCCGTCAGCGGCTCGGGAGCGGACAGGGTGCTCCGTTGCGCCCGGGCCACCACCTCGTCGGCGTCGTCCGCGTGGCACGCCGGACGCCAGAGGAAGCCCTGGCCGAGGGTCCAGCCCATGGCCCGGAGGCGGTCGTGCTGCTCCTGGGTCTCGATTCCCTCGGCCACGGTCGACAGGCCGCGCTCCTGAGCGAGGTGCAGCACCGCCCGCACGATCGACTCGCCGCCCGGCTGCGACATGGTGTTGACGAACGAGCGGTCGATCTTGAGGTGGTCGAGCGGGAACCGGTGGAGGCGGCTCAGCGACGAGTACCCGGTCCCGAAGTCGTCGACGGCGATCTGCACGCCGACCGCCTTGAGACGCCGGAGAGCGACCGACGCCGCCTCGGCGTCGGTGAGCGATGACTCGGTGACCTCGAGGATGACCCTCGACGGCTCGACGCCGTGTGCGACCAGGCAGCTGCGCACCTCGGTCGGGAACGCGGGGTCGTCGAGCTGACGGCCCGACACGTTGACCGAGACGGTCAGGTCGAGGTCGGGTCGGAGCTCCCGCCACCGCACGAGCGCGGCGCAGGACTGGGCGAGCATCTGACGACCGAGCTCCACCACGAGTCCGCTCGCCTCGGCGATCTCGATGAACTCCATCACCTCGACCTGCAGCTCGGCGGCGGTGCTCCAACGGGCGAGTGCCTCGAACCCGAACAGCGCTCCCGACCGCAGGTCGTACTGCGGCTGGAAGTGGGCGTGGACCTCACCTCGTTCGAGCGACGCGGCGAGCTGTGTCGCGACGTCGTTCCACCGTCGGAGCCTCAGGTGCAGGTCGTCGTCGAACACCTCGACGCGACCCTTGCCCCGCTCCTTGGCGTCGTACATGGCGACGTCCGCGTTGCGCAGGACCGCGTCGGCTCGGATCCCCGCGATCCCGGTCGCGATGCCGATGCTCGCTGCGACGCCCGTGGCTCCTGTGGTGTCTCCGCCCAGCCGCCCGAGCTGGTCGAGGATGCGTTCGGCGATCGAGCGGGCGGTGTCCATGGACGGGATGTCCGGGCAGCACACGACGAACTCGTCGCCGCCCAGTCGGGCGATCGAGTCGCCGGGGCGGACGGCCTGCTCCAGCTGGCGGGCGACCTCCTGCAGGAGCTGGTCGCCGCCGAGGTGGCCGAGAGCTTCGTTGTGCGCCCCGAAGTCGTCGAGGTCGACGAACAGGACGGCGACCATGTGGTCCTGGTCCGCCCGTTCGAGCGACGCGTCGAGAACGCCGGTGATGAGGCGGCGGTTCGCCAGTCCGGTCAGCGGGTCGTGGAGGGCCTGGAACTGGAGGTCGTCCTCGAGCGTCTTGCGGTCCGAGATGTCGACGGCGGCACCCACGATGCCCCGGAAACCGATGTCGGGCAGGTCGAGGACGTCGGCCTGCAGGTGCAGGGCCACATGCGACCCGTCGCTGCGGGTGGCGTCGTACTCGCCCTCCCAGGAGCCGGCCTCGACGAGGTGCCGGCCGATCTCGGCGTGGATGCCCGACTCGCCGTCGGCGAGTCCCAGCTCCAGGAGCGACCGGCCGATGGCGTCGTCGGGATCGACCCCGAACATGCTGCCCGCCCGGTCGTTCCAGTAGGACACGACGAACCGCTCGTCGAGCACGACCACCGCCACCGGGAGACGCCGCAGCACGCTGAGCTCCATCGAGCGGCTGATCTGCTCCAGTCGGGTGCGACTCCGGTCCCAGCCGGTGATGACGGTGCCACCGACCTCCGGATCCTCGGCCATGTTGATGACGAGCACGTCGAGGTCGCGCCACCTTCCGTCGCCGTCGAGGGCGCGGACCTCGAGCGACTCGCTCGCCCCGGGTCGACCCTGGACGGCGTCGTAGGCGGCTCGGGCACGATCGCGGTCCAGTGGATCGATGCCCTCGAAGGCATCGAGGCCGACCAGCTGCCACTCCTCGAGACCGAGGAGCGCGCGCGTGGCGCTGGAGGTGCGTGCGATGCGACCCTCGCCGTCGACCACCACGAAGATCGCCGCCTCCTGGTCGTAGGACGGTCGTCGCGGGCTCGATCGGACCGACAGCTCGGCCAGCTTGAGCGCGGTGATCTCGTGGTGCGACACGATCGCACCGGGGACGACGGTTCCGATCGGCACCACCCGGAGGTTGAACCACCGGGACCGCCCGCCGATGTCGCGACGGAAGTCCGCGGAGAAGGACGGGATCCGACGGGCCAGCACGTCCCGGATCCCCTGTGCCGTCGGGATGCCCTCGCCCTCGGTGTCGTGGCCGTCGCAGATGGCGAGGTAGTCGACGCCGACGCCCATCTCGGAGAGCGGGATCCCGTTGTCGAGGGCCGCCTGGCGCCATGCGCGGTTGATCGAGGTGATCCGACCGGAGCCGTCCAGTGTCGCCGTCGGTCCGTCCACCAGCTCGAGACGCGGGTGGGTTCCTGCCGGTGCGCCCGAGTCCCGCCGGCGGCGGCCCCGGCGGCGGACATCCGCGCGGATCATCACGTCCTCGAGGACTCGGGCGTCGAGCGTCTGCTTGCACAGGTACTCGTCGGCCCCTTCGGACATCGAGGCGTACACCCAGGCGTCGTCCTCCCGCCCGGTCACGACGATGACGAGGGCGTCCGGTGCGCACGCGGCCAGGACGGCGACCCCCTCGGTGCCCGAGGCGTCGGGCAGGCTCAGGTCCACCAGGACGCACTCGACCGGGCCCTGCGCGAGCGCCTCACGCGCCGCGTCCAACGTGCCGGCGTGCGTCACGGCCGACGCAGGGATGCCGATGTCCTTGAGGTGCTCGATCAGCAGCACCCGGTCCGACGGGTTGTCCTCGACCACGAGCACCGACGACGGGAGCCGGAGCGTCGGATCCGGTCCCTCGGCCGCTGCGTCCTCACGGACGTCGTCCTTCCTTCCCATCTCCCTCGCGTCGGCCGCGACGACGAGGGTCTTGAGGATTCCTGAACTTCAGTCAGCGATGTCGCGGGGAGGGAGTCGCACCATCCCGAGCCAGAAGTCCTCGAAGGTCCGCACCACGTCGAGGAACTGGTCCAGGTCGACCGGCTTGGTCAGGTAGCAGTTCGCGCCCAGGTCGTAGCTGTCGATCACGTCGGCGTCCTGCGCCGAGGTGGTCAGGACGGCCACCGGAAGGGTCCGCAGCGTCGGATCCTTCTGCATCTCGGCCAGGACCTCCTTGCCCGACATGCGGGGCAGGTTCAGGTCGAGGATCACCAGGTCGGGGCGCGGTGCATCGGCGTGGTCCCCGGTCCGGCGGAGGAAGTCCAGGGCCTCCACGCCGTCGCGGGCGACGTGCAGCTCGTTGAGCACCTTGGCGTCCTTCAGCGCCTCCTGGGTGAGCCGGACGTCGGCCGGGTCATCCTCGACCAGCAGGATCTGGGTCAGCTGCAGGTTCACCATCGGTCTCTCCTTCGACGGGCAGCACGACCCCGAAGGTCGTCCCGCCGTCCTCGTTGTCCACGACGTCGATCTCGCCGCCGTGGCGCTTCACGATCCTCTGGGCCAGCGCCAGGCCGATCCCGGTCCCCTCGTAGCGGTCGTAGGAGTGCAGGCGCTGGAACATCGTGAAGATGCGCTCGCGGTACTGCTCCTCGATGCCGATCCCGTTGTCGGCGACCGCGATGCGCCAGCGGTCCGGCCCGGCCGGAGACGCGCTCACACGGACGACCGGTGCCACGTCGGGCCGACGGAACTTCACGGCGTTGCTGACGAGGTTCTGGAACAGCTGGTGCAGCTGTCGGCGGTCGCCGAAGACGGTCGGAAGCGCTCCGACCTCGACGGCGGTGCCGGTCTCGTCGATCTGCTGGCGCAGGGACTCGACCACCTCCGCCACGACCGCGCCGAGGTCCACGGCGACCACGTCGAGAGCCTGGTTGCCCACCCGGGAGTAGGCGAGCAGGCCGTCGATCATCGCGCGCATCCGGTCGCAGCCCGACACGGCGAAGTCGATGAACTCGTCGGCGTCGCTGTCGAGGCGACCGCGGTAGCGCCGTTCCAGCAGACGGACCATCCCCGCCACGGACCGGAGGGGCTCCGACAGGTCGTGGGACGCGACGTACGCGAACTGCTGCAGCTCGGCGTTCAGCTCCTGCAGGCGGCGTCTGTCGGCCTCGAGCTCCTGGTGAGCCTCGGCGAGCCGGGCGGCGAGGACCAGGCGGTCCGTGATGTCGCGCGAGATCGTGGCCATGCCGACGACCTCGCCGGCGTCGATCACCGGCGACGTCGTCTCGCCGACCATCCGCTCGACGCCGCCCTTGCCGATCCGCAGGACCTCGGCGTGGTCGATCCGACGGCCGTCGAGGACGCTCTCGAGGGTCAGCGCCGCGCTGCGTGCGTCGGGATGCAGCAGCTCGATGTGGGCACCGATCGCCTCCGCGTCGGAGTACCCGAAGACCGTCTGCGCGCCCCGGTTCCAGCTCGTGATCCGGCCGGTGCGGTCGGTCGAGATGACGGCATCCGCGGTGGAGTCGACGATGGCGGCGAGCAGGGCGTCCTGGCGCCCCTCCCACTGCGTGCTCCCCTCCATCGACAGGAGCGTAGTGACCGCCTCCGTCGCTCCCGGGTGATCGTCGCGGTCCGGTGGCGGGTGGCCGAACGGGAGCGGCCAGGGCCCGGTGAGGTCAGGCGGGTGAGGCGTCGGGTTCGGCTGCGAGGGGATCGGGCGCCGGGTCCTGCGGCCGGTCGAGTGCGGCGACCCGGATCTCGGCCAGCTTGAGCAGGAAGGCGGACTCGTCCAGTCGCTTGCGGCGCATCCAGCCCGTGACCTCGGCGTTGCACTTGCTGGCGTTGCAGGACCGGCACGCCGGCACCACGTTGTCGATCGTGTAGCGACCGCCCCGCGAGATCGGAAGGACGCAGTCGCGCTGCAGCCCGGGACCGTCGGCACCGCAGTAGGCGCAGCCGCCCCACTCCTGCTGGATCCACGCCCAGTCGGCGTCGGTGAGGTCGTGGTCCACGCGGTCCATCCGACGCTTCCGCTTGCGCGCCGCCCGCGCCGCCTTGGTCCGCTTCACAGCCACGGCCGCAGGGTAGGACCGGCCCGGCGGCGCCGAGGGTGATGCTGCCGCAGCGCTCTCCCGTTCTCGGGTCATCGGACGGGCCTGAACGACACCTCCCGACCCGAGTCCAGCCCTCTCCCGTTCTCGGGTCATCGGACCGGCCTGAACGACACCTCCCGACCCCAGTCCGGCTCGATGGTCCATCGGCGTCGAGGTCCACGGCCGTAGATTCGTGCATCCACCAGGGAAGGGGTGTGATGGCCTGCACGTCGCTCGATCCGTGCCACGCCGTCCGGGGACGGGGGTCGACGTGACGACGCGTGATCCGGTCGCTCCACCGTCGCCCGGAGTGCTCCGGATCGCGTACGAGGTCGTCATGGGGGTGCTCGCCGTGGCGACCGTCGCCACCCTGTTCTCGGACGCCCCATGGGCCTTCGCGTTGAACTGCGTCATCTACGCGATCTTCCTGCTCGACGTCGGAGTTCGCTTCGCGGTGTCGCCCGACCGACGTTCGTTCCCACGTCGGAACTGGCCGGACCTGGTGGCACTCGTCCCGTTCGAGCTCTTCCGGCCGTTCAGGACGATCCGGCTGCTGAGGCTGGTGCGGCTGATCCGGGCCTTCCGCCTCTTCGAGCGGGTCGGGGATCCGGTGCTCGGGGTCCTCCGACAGAACGGCCTGCGGTACGTGCTGGCGTTCGTCTCCGGGCTGATCCTGCTCGGCGGCGCGGCGGTCTGGATGATCGAGGACGACATCCCCACTTACGGCGACGGCGTCTGGTGGGCGCTGGTGACCACGACGACCGTCGGCTACGGCGACATCGCGCCGGAGGATGCGCCGGGTCGCGTGATCGCGTCGGTCCTGATGCTCGCCGGCATCGGAACCCTCGGCATGGTCACTGGATCGATCGCCACGTACTTCACCCGGATGGGGAGCGGACACGACGAGCTGCCCCACGACGTCCGCTACGTCCAGGAGCGTCTGTCGAACTGGCCGACGATGACCGAGGCGGAGCGACGACGGCTCGTCCAGCTCCTCGGCCAGGTGGCCACCGACGACCCGTCGGGCTGATCTGCGCCGCCAGCCCGCTCCTGTTCTCGGGTCATCGGACGGGCCTGAACGACACCTCCCGACCCGAGTCCGGTGCGTGAGGACGGGCGCGACGGATCGGCGCCGCAGCGCGACGCCGATCCCTCCCTCCTTCCGCCGCATCTCTGCGGCGCCTTCCCAGCCACCTCTCCTGGACCCGACGGTACGGACGGGGCGCGAACGAAGCGCGAACGGCGGGGGTGGCCGGATCCTCACCGGCAGCGGGCATACTCGACGTCGGGCGATCCGGGCGACCGGCCCGGTCGAACGTCCCGCCGACCTCTCCCTCGTGTCCACCACCTCGATCCGCCTCCTCGGCGACGTGTCGGTCCACCGCGCCGACGGTTCGACCACGGTCCTGCGACGCGGGCAGGCGCGCACCGTCGCCGCGCTCCTGGTCGTCGAGCGCCATCGCGTCGTGTCGCGGTCCGAGATCGCGAACGTGCTGTGGGCCGACGAGCTGCCACCCCACTGGGGAGGTGCGGTGCGTGGCGTGGTGTCCAAGGTCCGGGCCTTCCTGGACGAGGCCGGGCTGGGCGACTGCGTGGTCGCCTCGGGCGACGGGTGGCGTCTCGCCCTGTCGCCCGACGTGGACGTCGACGTCGAGCGCGCCCGGACGGTGGTCGACGCGGCCTCGGCGCACCAGGTCGACCTCGACCCGCTCTCCGACGCGCTCCGGGCCCTCGGCGACGAGCTGGCACCCGGGGCGAAGGGGCTCTGGGTGGAGCAGCTGCGTGAGGACCTCCTCCGGCTGAGGCGTCGCGGGCTCTCGACGCTGATCGACCGGGCGGCGGAGGACGGGCGGCAGGACCTCCGGGTGGCGGCGGCCACCGACCTGAGTCGGGGGGACCCCTACTCCGACGCCGCAGCGCGCGAGCTCGTCTCCGCCCTGGT
>JAEYSR010000061.1 GCA_023434535.1 Actinomycetes bacterium | reverse complement strand
GCGTAGGCCTCGTCCGTGTGGTCGAAGTCGGTCGCCCAGTCGGCGATCCCCGAACCCTCGGGTGGCTCCAGCATGGCGGTACCTCCTTCGCAGGGGTCCCGGGTGACGGGACGACCCCTCTGTTCAGTCACGGTATCTCGCTGACCGTCTGGTCAGTGAGCGATCCCGCCGACAGCTGGTCAGCGACGGGAGAGCGAACTCTGTGTGCATCTGCCGTCGCTGTGCGACGCGGAGCGCACACAGATGCGTGGGGGCCTGCGCGAGCCTGGGGGCATGCAGCCCGAGCCGATCGGCGACATCAGCGGAGCCCGCGACCACGGGATGACGTGGGCGGGGGCGACGTCGTTCAGCCGCCTCCCCATGACCCGGGACCTAGACGGCGTCGACATCGCCGTTCTCGGTGTGCCGTTCGACAACGCCACGACCAACCGGCCCGGCGCCCGCTTCGGACCCAGGGCGATCCGGGAGCAGTCCACCCTGTCGGGCGAGTACCCGTCGGGTCTGTGGCCGTGGGACCACGACGTGTTCTCGACCCACCGGGTGATCGACTCCGGCGACGTCGCCTACGCACCCGGGTACACCGACCAGATGCTCGCCAACGCCGAGGCGGAGGCCGGCCGCATCCTCGATGCGGGCGCCAACGTGCTCGGCCTCGGAGGCGACCACCTCATCGCCTATCCCCTGCTGCGTGCCGCCGCCGCCCGGTACGGGCCGCTGTCGCTCATCCACTTCGACGCCCATTCCGACACGTGGGACTCGGGCGACGAGCTGAACCACGGGACGATGTTCCTGCGGGCCGCGCAGGAAGGGGTCGTGGATCCCGCCACCTCGGCCCAGGTCGGGATGCGCACGCCGAACGAGACGCACGGCTTCCAGGTGATCCACGCGGACGAGATGTTCCGCGTCGGCGTCGACGGCACGGTGGAGCGCATCCGGGAGATCGTCGGCGACCGTCCCGCCTACCTCACGTTCGACATCGACTTCCTCGACCCGGCCTACGCACCCGGCACCGGCACACCGGTCATCGGCGGACCGACCACGTGGCAGGCCCGCCAGATGCTGTTCGGGCTGAGGGGGCTCGACATCGTCGGGGCGGACCAGGTGGAGGTCGCCCCGATCTACGACCCGAGCGGTCAGATCACCGCACTCGCCGGCGCGACGATCGCCCACGACGAGCTGTACCTGCTGGCCGACGCCCGGGCCCGCAGGCGGTCCTGAGCCTGACCCGTCCGGCGACGCCGGGGCTCCGACCCACGTGGCAGCATGCAGATGCCGCGACCGGGTGTCGTGGAGCTGCCACACTGCCGCCCATGTCAGAGGTCGTGATCATCCACGGGGCGTTCCACGAGCTGTGGGGCCCGTTCCGACTCTGGGTCCGCTGGACCCCCAGCATCCTCGACGGGCTCTGGACCGCCGGCGTCTCGATGCGCGACGTGTCGCTGCCGCGGCTGCAGGACCGGTCGGTCGTCGCGTTCTGGGGCGACCTGGTGCGTCCGCAGCCGCACACGCCCGAGGAGCTGGCTGCGATCGCCACCGGCGACGCGCCGGCCGGCACGCCTCCCGACGTCACCGAGGTGATCGAGGGCGCCGGTGGTGGCGGCCCGAGCTCGGCGGACCTCGACGCCCTGCTCCACCAGGCCGCCCGCGACACGAACGCCCGGTCCATGGAGCTGCTGGCCCAGTACGTCACCGACGCCGACATGAAGGCCAGGGTGCACGAGCGGCTGGAGCGGCACCTCGGGCCCGACACCAAGGTCGTCATCGCCCACTCGCTCGGCACCGTCATCGCCTACCAGGTGCTGTGCACCCGGCCCGACCTCGAGCTGGACCTCATCACCCTCGGCTCGCCCCTGGGCGATCCGAACATGGTCTTCGACCTGCTCGACCCGCCGCCGGTGGACGGGCGCGGCGTCTGGCCTGCCGCGGTCAGGAGATGGACGAACGTCGTGGCCGAGGGCGATCTCGCCACGGCCGGCTGCCCACAGCTGGCGACCCGGTTCGGCGACGGCGTCACGGACCACCTCGTCTACAACGGTCGCCACGCCCACGACGTGGAGCCCTACCTCAACTCGCTGCCGACCGGCGAGGCGCTCGCCACCGCCCTGGGTCTGCCCACCCGCTGCTGAGCACTGCGCCCGTCGGTCGAAGCGACGGCAGGGCGCAGGCCGTCAGTGGGTCGGAACGGCCTCGGGGTCCGACTTCACGTGCAGCTCCACGAACTCGTCGAGCTGGGCGACGACCCGCTCCGAGGCGGCCGCCCACGGCATGAGGATCGGGAACACGTGGAACATGCCGGGCTCCTCGATGGCCTGGACCTCCACGTCCGCGGCCTGGAGGCCCGCCACGAAGTCACGGATGCCGTCGCGGAACATCTCCTGGCCGCCCGAGCAGACGAACGTGGGAGGGAACCACTCCGGCTCCGGATCGGAGTAGACCGCCGACACCCGACCGTCGGACGGTTGCACGCCGTGGAGGTACGGGGTGACCGGGACGTTCCACGGCAGGATGTCGTGAGAGGCGTTGTCGGTGATCGACGGGTGGTCCAGGTCGAGGTCGATCTCCGGAGAGAACAGCAGGAGGGCGGCCGGCGGCGGCAGCCCCCGGTCCTTGAGGCAGCTCACCAGCGACGTGGCCAGCCCGCCTCCGCCGGAGTCACCGGCGACGATCAGGTGAGCCGGCTCGACGCCCCGGTCCAGCAGCGCGGCGTAGACATCCGCGGCGTCGTGGACTCCCGCCGGGAACGGGAACTCGGGAGCCAGCCGGTAGTCGGCGAGGAACATCTCGCACCCGGTGCCCTTGGCGATCGAGGCGGCGAACGCCGAGTACATCATCGGTGAGGTGCCGATGTAGCCGCCGCCGTGGAGGTACAGGATCGTGCCGTCGATCGCCGCCCTGTCGGAGGAGTCCTCCACCTTCGACGCAGAGCTCTCCCGGCGCCGGCACCAGAGCCCGGGCACGCCGGCGAGCTCGTCGTCGGTGAGCTCGACGCCGTCGGTGAGCTCGACGAACGGCGGCATGACCACACGGCAGAGATCGTCGAGCACCTTCTCCATGGAGCGGAACTCCTCGATGGGCAGACCCATCGAGAACCCCATGAACGACCGGACGACCTGGCGGGTCACAGATCGACCCAGGTTGTCGAGGAGGCTGCCGGGTCCTTCCCACGGCCGGCGGAACGGGACGCGGGCCAGGCCGTTCACCATGTTCTCGGCGAGGCCGACGAGCGTCACGGCGGCCACGGGGATCGACGCGGTCTCCACCTCTGGTCGGTCAGCCATCACCATGAGCTCAGGCTATTGGCCTCCGGGCTCGATCCGACGCACCCGTCGGGGCCGGTTCGACGCACCCGTCGGCCGTCGTCAGCGCGTGGCGGTGGTGGGCACCGGTCGCCGGAGCGGTGCGCCGGTCACTGGGTCCCGCACGATCGTGCGCCCGCCCGGATCCGACTCCCGCTTGTACCACCGGAACCAGATCACGCCCATGACCGTCCAGATCACCGGGAGGTTGCCGACCTTCATCAGCACGCCGGCGGTCTGCTGGTCGTTGAGGGCGTCGATGTCGGCCAGGCGGGGCGCCAGCTCGTAGGTGCTGTACAGCGGCTGGGAGGCGAACGTGAGGAAGCCGCCGGGGATCATCGGCATGAGGGCTGCGGCGGCGAACAGGTACACCAGCTTCACCGGCGCCGACGACGCCCGGGCCTCGGGCAGCGGGTCGATGATCGGCGACCACAGGATGAAGCCCGAGATCAGCCAGATCATGTCGAGGGCGAACGATCCGAACTGGGTGGACCGCAGCGTGTCCACGGCGATCGGCGAGTGCGTCGCCACCAGGATCACGTTGGACGTGATCGCCGCCACCACGGGCCGGGACAGGATCCGGTGCAGCCCGCCGAGGTGCAGGGCCGAGATGATGCGCCGTCCCATCCACTCGGGCGTCGCGAGCATCAGGAGCGGCGCTGCGGCGAGCGAGTACAGCATGTACTGCATCATGTGGAGCGACGACAGGTAGCTGGCCCCGAGGGTGCCGATCGGCCAGTCGGAGGCCAGCCACAGGAAGACGATGCCCAGCGCGAACTGCCACGGACGGCGGCGCTCCCGGGCGAGGAACTTGGCCCGCTCGGCGTCGTCGAGGGACGGGTCCGGCTCGACCGGACCGTGCCGTCGACGGGACGTCACGTAGCCGGCGACCAGCGCCGCGCAGAGCAGCCACACGCCCAGGTAGGGCTTGGGGGCCCAGGTCCACTTCTCGACGATGGCCGAGCACCACCACCTCATGGCGACATGCTCCCACGCTCGCGGTCGGCCGGACCAACCACGGGCCGGTGGGCCGCGTTCGTCCCTGGACGGCTCGTCCCTGGACGGCTCACCCCTGGACGTCCGACTCGGTCGGGACGTCGCCGCCGAGGAGGCGCGGGAGGTCCCGGGTCCAGTCGCTCTGGCGGGTGCCGAAGGGGTAGACGATCCGGGCGACCCCGTTGGGGTCGTAGACGATCATCTGCGTGGCGTGGCCGATGGTGCCGCTCGATCCGGTGGACTCGGCGGTGCCCGTCTCGGCCGGCGGCACCTTGGCGGCCTCCTGGGCCGCCACCAGCTGGTCCGGCGTGCCGGTGAGACCGATGAAGCGGGTGTCGAACTTGTCCAGGTAGGCCCGGATCACCTCCGGTGTGTCGACCGCGGGGTCCACCGAGACGAACACGACGTCGAGCTGGTCCCTCACGGACGGCCCCAGCGTCTCCAGCGCCGTGTCCAGGGTCCCGAGGTTGATCGGGCACACGTCCGGGCAGCTCGTGTAGCCGAAGAACAGGACGGTCCACCGACCGTCGGTCCGCTGCTGCAGGTCGAACGGAGCGCCGTCGGTCCCGGTCAGGACGAGGTCGGGCTTCTCCTGCGGCTCGGGAAGGATCCGTCCGGCCCACGGCTCCTCGGACCCGCCCCGGGTGGCGGCGAACAGGCCGATCGCCAGGACGATGACCGCACCCAGCGCGATGAGCCCGATCTGCAGTCCGGGGCGACGCTGGTGCCCGTCGGACCCGACCGACGCACGACCGCGTCCGGTCTGCTCGGACCCACCGCTCTCGGTCGAGGAGCCGTCGGGGTCTGCGGGGTCGCTGGGACCCTGGTCGACTGGCAGTGACATGGCTCCTCGGGAGGTGGGGGTCGTCGGCGACGGTATCAGCGGGCACCGGTCCCGGAGCAGTCGGCCCGGTACCCTCCGAGCCATGCGTCACAGCTCCAGGGTCGAGTCCCGCGCCGGATCCCGCAGCCCGTCCGTGGTCGAGTGCCGGACCGCACCTCGTGGGTCCCGCCGACGCGCCAGGATCGCCGCGGCCGCGGTCGCCGTCGGCGTCGTCGCCCTGGTCGCCGCGTGCGGTGCGCCGGCGCCGCTCGTGCCGCTGGCAGCACCGGGTGGCCCGGTGTCGGTCGCCGAGCCCGACGTCGTCGGGCCGCTGCGGGTCCGCGGCGCCGACCTGGTCGACGGCTCCGGCCGGGTCGTGCTGCTCCACGGTGTGAACTCGGTGGCCAAGTGGGCGCCGTGGGTGACGCCGGTCGATCCGGACGCCGCCGTGTCGGGCGACACCCTCGCCCCGGCGGAGCTGGCGGAGCTCGACCGGGACGGCTTCAACGCCGTTCGTCTCGGCGTGTGGCCCGCCGCGCTCATGCCGTCGCCGGGCACGGTGGACGCCGAGTACCTCGACCTCGTGGAACGGACCGTCGACGCCCTGTCGGAACACGGCATCTGGGTCCTCCTGGACCTCCACCAGGACGTCTTCACGGGGATGCCGGCCTGGGCGACCACGCCGGCGGCCGCGGCGCTGAGCGACCAGGCCGACCCGGGTCTGAGCGCGGCGATCGGCTGGGCCGCCGCCTACCTGTCGCCCCGATCGCTGCAGCAGTGGGACGACTGGTGGGCGAACGCCGAGGTCGCACCCGGCCTCGGCGTCGTCGACGCCTACGCCGCCGGCGCCGCCGCTCTGGCCGACCGCTTCGACGACGGTCCGTCCGTCATCGGCCTCGAGCTGATCAACGAGCCCTTCCCCGGATCCCCGGTCCTCCGCTGCGTCCTCGAGGGGTGCCCCGAGCTCGACGCCGTGGTCGCCCGGCGGAACGCCCAGATCTCCGCCGCCGTGCGGGCGGCGGCACCCGAGCTCCCGCTCTGGTGGGAGCAGGAGGGGATGTTCCCGACCTTCGCCGGCGCCCAGGTCCCGACACCCGACGTGGTGCCGACGTCGAGCGGCGCACAGGTCGTCACCTCCTTCCACACCTACTGCCTCGACACCGACGGAGGATCGCCCGAGTCCCCGTCGCCGGTGGCCGACGCCTGGTGCAGCTCCCTCTTCACGCAGGCGTTCGACCGTGCCGGGTCGGTGGCCGGGAGCTGGGGAGCGCCCGCGGTCCTCACCGAGTTCGGTGCGTCGAGGAGCCCCCTGAACGTGACCCTGCCCGCCCGCCTCGCCGACGAGCGGTTGATGTCGTGGTTCCACTGGCACCACGGCGACTACCCCGACGTGGTCGAGAGCCAGCTCGTCCGCACCTACGCCCAGGCCACCGCGGGCCGACCTGTCGAGCAGCGGTTCGACCCCGCGAGCGGCTCCTTCACCTTCCGCTACCGCCCCGACCCGTCGATCACAGCTCCCACCTCGATCGTGGTGCCCCAGCGGGCCTACCCGGGCGGGTACGTGGCCGAGGTGACCGGGGGCGTGGTGACCTCGCCGCAGGACTCGGGGCGACTCACCGTCAGGGCCGACCCCGGCGCCGAGCTCGTGACGGTCAGGGTCGAGCGCACCTGACCGACGGCGGGGCCCGAACCCTTCTGTCCTGCGAGGAGCCCCCGAACGGTGGCTCCTCCCACAACAGAACCCGGGAAGGACCTGCCGTTACCATCGGCGGGATGAGCAGCCGTCGGGACATCGCCGATCTGGCCGCCACCGTCGGACTGGAGCCCGCGACCCACCGCCGTGCGGACGTCGAGGAGCAGGTCGGGCTCCCCCACTCGGACATGGTCCGGTGGTGGAGGGCGATGGGCTTCGCCGAGGTCCCCGAGGACGAGATCGCCTTCGGCGACGACGACGTCCGGATGGCCGTGGCCCTCGCCGCCCTCGTCGGCAGCGGGCGTGTCGACGACCGCGACGTCCTGCGCCTGGCTCGGGTCCTCGGCTCGTCCTTCTCCCGCATCGCCGAGGCCCAGGTCGCGCTCCTCACCGACGCCGCCGCCGACGGCACCGTCAGCGTCGACGACGGCGGACTGGACGTCACCACCGCGTCCCACGACGCCGCGCTCCTCCAGCTGCTCGAGGACTCGCTGGTCTACGTGTGGCGGCGCCACCTGCTCGCCGCTCTCGGTCGGCGGCTCCAGATCGAGGAGGACGCCGTCGCGGCGCTGGACTCCACGACCGACGACGGGGCGGACGACGGGACCCACGGCCACGGACCGGCGGCCACGACCGTCGGGTTCGTGGACATCGCCGGGTTCTCCAAGATGACCCGGCGCATCGACAACGACGACCTGGCCGAGGTCGTCGACGCGTTCGAGGCCGCCGCTCTCGAGGTGGTCGCCGAGCACCAGGGTCGGGTCGTCAAGTTCATCGGCGACGCCGTGATGTACGTCGCCCCCGACCTGCGCTCGGGCGTGCACATCGGGCTGGAGCTCCAGCGGCGCGCCGCCACGGCGGCCGTGCCGGTCGAGCTGCACTGCGGCGTCGCGCACGGCCCCACGGTCACGATGGGCGGCGACGTGTTCGGCCCGACGGTGAACCTGGCCAGCCGGCTCTCCGACGTGGCACGGCGGGGGACGGTGGTCATCCCGCGGGAGTGCGCCGCGGAGCTGGCCGACGACCCGGCCGTGGAGGTCCGAGCGGTGCGCCGGCCCTACGACCTCAAGGGCATCGGTCGCACCCGGCTCTCGATCGTGCGACTCGCCGACTGATCCGCTCCCAGCAGGCGAGGCGGCTCACGCCGCGGGCGCGGACCGGGCACGCACCGGCTCAGGCCGCGACGGCCGCCCGCCGGGTGGCGGTGACACGCCGCCACCCCTCCGACGCGCGGGGCCCGTACCGGAGGTGACGGGGCACGAAGCGCCACGACTCCCGGACCCACAGCTCGAACGCGCGGAGCTGGGCGGCGTCGACCGCTCCCCACGGCAGGTCGAAACGGCGCCGCACCCGGGCCGGCAGCCCTCCGATGGCCGTCAGGCGGAACACCGGCGTGATCACCTCCCGCTGGAGGATCCCGCTCCACGACGGGAGTCCGGGGAGGTCGGTGACCTTCTCGTGCAGGGCCATCTCGATCGCCCGCTCGGCCGCGACGGTCATCTCCAGGACGTCGTCGCAGTAGTGGTCCCAGCGCTCCCGGTGCTCCGAGTACGTGCGCGGCACCACGTCCATCGGCACGCCGTAGCGGCGGTACCACTCGACGCACTCCCGGTGGAGCTGCTCCCGATCCGATCGCGAGAGGCTGCGGGAGTCGAACCGGTCGATGAGCCGCTCGACCGCGAACTGGAACGTGGCGTGGGCCCACCAGAACGTCTCGGGCCGCAGCGCGCTGTAGCGCCGGCCCTGGTCGTCGGTCCCGCTGATCCGTCGGTGGTAGTCACGGACCCGGTGACCGGTGGCCTCGCCGTCCTCGTCGTAGATCACCCCGACGATCTCCGGCACCGACCGCTGGATGCGGTCCCACGGCTCGGTGAAGAACGCGGAGTGCTGCGCGACCCCGGCGCCCAGGCCCGGATGCATCAGCTGCAGGATGCCGGTCGACAGACCGGTGAAGCCCAGCCGGTGGTCACCGGCGTAGCGCCACAGCAGAGAGCCCGGAGCGAGCTCCATGGACCGATCGAACGGTGGCAGCTGGTCGGCCGTCAACGCGCGTCCTCCTCGTCGACGAGCCCGCCCCCCGACCGGCTCGGTCCGGCGAGTGTCGTCCGTGACCACGCCCGGGTCAAGGATCCTCATCCGCGTGGCTGAGGGCACCGGTCTGCCCGTTGACGCCGATCTCGACTCGGAGCGGGCGGCGGGTCCAGACTGCGCCCTGATGGCAGACGCCCCTCGGCCGCCCCGTGCCCGGCCCGACGATCCCGACGACGACATCGAGGATCCGGACGACGTCGACCCCGATGACGACCTCGAGAGCGATGTCGACGACGAGGTCGATGATGACGATGTCGAGGACGACGAGGCCGACGAGGACGAGCCCGGCGACCTCGGCCCGGGCGTCGAGCTCATGGGGTCCGAGTCCTCCGCTCCGGTCGACCGACCGGAGCAGCGTCGGGCCGTCGTGGACATGCGACGACGTCGCCAGCGTCGCCGGCTCGGAGAGCACGAGTGGGGCGAGCTGGCCTACCGCGTGTACACGACCGCCCTGGCCGCGATCGTCACCGTGGTGTTCGCCTCGGGGCTGATCGGCGACACCAGGCTCACCGCCTCGGAGACGCAGACGTTCCTGAACGAGGCCCCTGCGTGGATCGGTCTCGCCGCGGCGGTGGTGCTGCTGATCGGCATCAGGTCGGGGTCCCGGGGCGGACCGCTCGCCCTGGAGCGCCAGGACGTCCACCACCTCCTGCTCGGCCCGGTCGACCGCTCCTTCGTGCTGCGCCGCCCGGCCCTGGGCGTGCTCGGCTACGCAGTGCTCGGAGGCGCCGTCGTCGCCGGACTGGCGGCGGGGCTCTTCGACCAGCGCCTCGGAGGCGCCTCGCTCCCCTGGTTCGCCGCCGGCGCGCTGTTCGGCGCCACGATGGCGGCTCTGTCGGTCGGTGCGGGTCTGCTCACCTCGTCGCGCCTGACCTCGAAGTGGGTCGCCCTGGCCGCCGGCTGGATCCTGCTGCTCTGGGCGCTCGCCGACGCGACGGGATACGCCCCCACCGCACCGACGACGTGGCTCGGCACCGTCGTGCTGTGGCCGCTGGAGTTCGACCCGCTCGGCCTCGTGCCCGTCGGCGCGGCGGTGATCCTGCCCGCCATCGGGCTGATGACCATCGGCGGGCTGTCCATCGAGGCCGCCACGCGACGTACCGCGCTCGTGGGACAGCTGCGCTTCGCCGTCACCCAGCAGGACCTGCGCACCGTCGTCCTCCTCCGCCGCCAGCTCGCCGCCGAGCGTCCGCGGACCCGGCCGTGGTTCCCGGCCGTGCCGGGACCGATCGCCAGGAAGTTCCCGGTGTTCGCCCGCGACATGCGCAGCGTCGCCCGCTGGCCCGTCGTCCGCGTGCTCCGGATCCTGGTCGTGGGCGCCGCCATCGGCGTCACCGCGCGGGCGACCTGGGCCGGCACGACGCCGCTGGTCCTCGTGATGGGGGCGCTCGCCTACATCGCCGCCCTCGACGCCATCGAACCCCTGGCCCAGGACGTCGACCACCCCGGCCTGCTGGGCTCGGTGCCCGAGCTCGAGGGCGTGGTCATGGTCAAGCACCTGGCCGAGCCGGTCGTGGTGATGATCGGCATCGGCCTGGTCGCCATCGGAGCGGCCTACGCCGTGGCGCCCGATCCCGAGGTCCTGCGCGTCGGGCTCCCGATGCTGCTGCCCGCCGCGCTGGCCGGGGTCGCCGGAGCCGCCGTCACGGTCGTGTCGGAGGCCACGCTCGCCTCCAGCGGCGACGACGCCGTGATGCCCCCGGAGGTCGCCGGCCCGCGCCTGCTGTTCCGCACGGTGTGGCCCCCTGCGGTGGCCGTGATCGGAGCCCTGCCGCTGCTCGCCGCCCGGGCGGCGGTGAACGCCGGCAAGGACCCCACCGCAGCGGTGACCACCTGGGGCATCCCGGTGGTCGTGCTGTGCATGATCGTGTTCGG
The DNA here is from genome assembly GCA_023434535.1 of Actinomycetes bacterium. Classification (GTDB taxonomy): domain Bacteria; phylum Actinomycetota; class Acidimicrobiia; order Acidimicrobiales; family Microtrichaceae; genus Dermatobacter. The sequence continues at coordinate 18,207 of JAEYSR010000061.1, read as the reverse complement.
CTGGGTCCGCTTCCGGGCCGACATCCACGAGGCCATGAGCCAGGCGACCGGCGGCGGGACGTGAAGGTAGGAGCACCGTGAACCAGAAGAAGAGCCGGCGTCCCGAACGGACCCGCCCGCCCGCACTGCAGGTCGAGGGCCTGTCGAAGTACTACGGCGACGTCGCCGCGCTCGAGGAGATGGACCTCGAGGTGCCGGCCGGGCAGTCCGTGGTGCTGGTGGGCCACAACGGGTCGGGCAAGTCGACGCTCCTCAGCATGATCGCCGGCGTGCTCGAGCCGACCGACGGCGAGGTGCTCGTCCACGGGCAGCCGAACGGCACGCTCGAGGCGCGGGCGGAGCTGTCGTGGTTGCCCGACTCCCCCGTCCTCTACGACGACCTGAGCCTCTGGGAGCACGTCGAGTACATCAACCGCATGCACGGCGGGACCGGCGACGACCCCTTCCTCGACGAGCTGCTCGAGCGGCTGGGCGTCGAGGAGCGCAAGGACCACCTGCCGTCGCAGTTCAGCCGCGGACTCCGCCAGAAGTCGGCGATCGCGGTCGCGCTGTGCCGGCCGTTCTCGGTCCTGCTGGTCGACGAGCCGTTCGTCGGCCTGGATGCGTCGGGTCGCCTCGCCCTGCTCGAGCTGATCGACGAGGCCCGGGACAACGACGCCACGATCCTGGTCGCCACCCACGACCCCGACGTGATCGACCGGTTCGAGCGGGGCCTCATGCTGGAGAACGGCGAGCTGATCCACGACGGGCCGGCCGGCGACCTGCACGGTCTGCTGGGCGCCGACGACCGCCACGGCGGCTGACGCAGGAACCCGGGGCGAACACGCCGTTCTGTGATGCGTCTCCGGTGCGACAGGCGCGGAGACGCATCGCAGGATCGGCGGGTCAGATCCCTCGGAGCGGGGCGAAGGCCTCGATGAGCGCGTCGAGGTGGTCGGTCCGCTCGTTGCCGGTCCCCAGGTGCCAGTCCGGCACGATGACCTCGCCCACGCCGACGTCGCGCCAGCGCAGGGCCGTCTCGGCCAGCATGTCGGGCGGACCGGCGATCGCGGCACGGGGTGCGGCGTCGGTCACGAAGCGGTCGGCCTCCTCGCTGCTCGTCGTCGGCAGCATCAGCGCCTGGGTGCTGCGGGCGATCGTCGCAGGGTCCCGGTCGATCGCATCGCACGCCCGATCGAGCGCTGCGGATCGGGCCCCGATCAGCTCGGGGAGTCCCCACATGTTCCACTCGTCCGCGTACCTGGCCGTGATCGCCAGCATGCGGTCGCCCTTGCCGCCGACGAGCAGCGGGATGCCGTTCGGCCGGTCGGGTGACGCCGGCGCCTTGGGCTCGCTCAGCGCGTCCGTGAGCCGGAACCACTCGCCGTCGAGCTGGCTCACCGGCCTCCGCAGCAGCGAGGTGACGGCGTCGCAGTACTCGCCGAATCGGGTCACGCGGTCGCGCACCGGTGGCAGGTCGATGCCGTACTGCTCGTGCTCGTTCTGCTGCCAGCCGGCGCCGAGACCGAGGACCAGCCGCCCGGCGCCGTCGTCACCCGCGCTCACCAGGTCGGTGGTGACCGCCCACTTGGCGACCACGGCCGGGTGCCGGTACGTGGCGCCGAGCACCAGCGAGCCGATCCGGACCCGATCGGTCGTCGCGGCGAGCGCGGACAGGACGGCCGTGGCCTCCAGCGTCGGCGACTCCGTTGGGCCGAACGAGCCGCCGTCGCCCATGAAGTGGTCGGCGACCCAGACGCCGTCCCATCCGGTCCGCTCCGCGTGACGGGCGACGTCGAGGACCGCGCTCGCCGGTTGCATCAGGTTGGGCCAGACCGAGAACCTCACCTCGCGATCCTGCCAGGCGGCGGACTCAGCGCTCGACCCGGGCGAACACCGCCTTGAGGTAGGCGCCCTCCGGGAACCCGATCGGGTGGTCGATCGGCTGGGCCGTGCGGTGGAGGACCTCCAGCTGTGCGCCGGCGCGCTGTGCGGCACGCTCGACGATCCCGTTGAAGTCCGCCGTCGACACCCGGCTCGAGCACGACGCCTGGACCAGCGTCCCGCCGGGCCGGACCAGGTCGACTGCCAGCATCGTGAGCGCGCCGTACGCCCTCAGAGCGCCGGGCACGTCGGACTGGCGGGAGGCGAACGACGGCGGGTCGACGATCACCAGGTCGAAGCGCTCCCGGGAGCGCCGCAGCTCGTCCATGACCTCGAAGGCGTCGCCGACGGTCCCGACCGCGGTCGTGGCGGCGGCCCTCCCGACGTGCCGGTTGAGCTCGAGGTGGCCCTCCGTCTCCCCGACCGCGTGGGGGCTGATGTCCACGCTGTGCACGTGGGATGCTCCCCCGGCTGCGGCGTGGACGCTGAAGCCGCCGCCGCAGCAGAACACGTCGAGCACCCGGGCATCGGCCGCCATCTCGCCGACCAGGGAGCGGTTGTCGCGCTGGTCCAGGAAGCAACCGGTCTTCTGACCTCGGCGCACGTCCGCGGTGAACCGCAGTCCACGCTCGGTGAACTCCACCCTCCGGTCCGCCACCCGGCCGCGCACGATTGCGCCGTCGACGAGCCCCCGCGCCGTGACCTCTGGGTGCGAGGCGATCGCCCGGGCGAGGCGCAGCACGACTCCGCTGATCGACCACACGGCCGAGCGCAGGACGTCGAGCAGCTCGTCGAGGTGGACCGCCCAGGCCGCCGAGTAGAGCTTGACCACGGCAACGGTCCCGTAGAGGTCGACGACCACGCCGGGCATCCGGTCGTTCTCGCCGTGCAGGATCCGCAGAGCGTCGGTGTCCGCGGCCCCGAGCAGCTCCCACCGACGGGCCAGTGCATGGGCGAGCCGGTCGTTCCACAGGTCCGGGCCGACGTCGACGGGGTTCCCCGACTGGAGGACCTTGATCCGGATGGGCGACGTCGGGTCCCACAGACCGACGGCCACGAAGCGGTTCCTGTCGTCGAACACGACGGCGACGTCGCCGGGGTCGCCCGACCCGTCGCCATGACGGCCTCCCCGGACCGACTCGATCCCGCCGTCGAAGATCCAGGGATGGCCACGACGCACGTGCTTGAGGGCGTCCGGCGTCAACCGGACCGCCAGCGTCGTCGAGCGACTCCTCTCCCCCATCAGCCCGTCACCATCGCGCTGTCCGCTCCATGCTGTCCGGGATCATCCTCTCCCCCACGACGCCGTTCCCGTCACCCTCGTCCACCCAGCGGAGAACGCTCGCGCGCCCGGGCGGCCTGCACCAGCCGCCCCGGATCACACGTGGCGTCGGATCGCCGCGGCGGCCGCAGCGCGGTAGCCGCCACCGAACTTGATCGCGTGCACCACCAGGGGCGCGATCTGGTGCAACGACGCCCGCTCCTGCCAGCCGTCGGCGAGCGGGTGGGCCTCGTCGTAGGCCGCCACGGCCCGGACGCCGAACCCGCCGAAGAGCGACATCATCGCCAGGTCGAACTCCCGGTGCCCGCCGTGGGCGGCGGGGTCGATCAACCAGCTGCGCCCGTCGCCGTCGACCAGCCGGTTGCCCGCCCAGAGGTCGCCGTGGAGCCGCGCCGGCGGTTCGACGGGGACCCCGAGCCGATCCAGCCGACCCGCCAGGACGACGAGGTCGTCGATCACGTCGCCGGGCAGCGCGTCCTCGTCACGGGCGATCCGGGCCAGGGGCTCGAGCCGCTGCGTGGCGTAGAACTCCACCCACGTGGCGCACGGCTCGTTCGGCAGGCCTCTGCTGCCGGTCGTGCGGCGATCCTGGCGCCCGAAGGAGGGCGCGCCGGCCCGGTGCAGGGCGGCGAGGTCCCGACCGAAGGCCTCCTCGACGCCGTGGGCGCCCGTCGGTCGGCCCGACTCCTCGATCCACTCGAGGACCAGGCGCGCCGGTCCCCGGTCGTCGGGCGCGCCGTCGGAGTGCGCCAGCACCTCGGGGACTGCGACCGCGCCCGCGCTGCGGAGCCACTCGAGCCCGGATGCCTCGGTCGAGAAGAAGTTCGCCGGTGGCGACGCGTGCGTCTTGGCGAACACGGTCCGGGGCGACGAGCCGTCGCCGTCGGCGACGAGGTCGATCCGCACCGCCTCGGCCACGTCCCCACCGGTCAGCCGCCCGACCGAGATGACCTCGCCGCCGAGGTCGTCGGCGACCGCGGCGAGGAGGCCGTCGAGCGGGCTCACTCCGGCGGCAGGGCCTGCTGGGTGTCCATCATGTCGGCCATCACCATCTTGATGAACTCGTCGGCCTCGTCGGTGATGCCGCCGGCGACGCCGCCGTAGATGGCGCCGCTCGCCGCCGCCTCGCCGCGGGCGGTGGCCTCCTTGGCGTACGTGATGGCCTCGGCCAGGTCGTTCGCGAAGGACTCGGTGACGCCCGGGAGCGTCTGGGGTCGGGTGACGGCGATGTGGATGGCGTTGGGGTACTGCTGGCCGTTGAAGCGCCAGCCCCGGAGCCGCATGAAGTCGTTCACCAGGTAGATGTCGAACTCGTCGGACGTGAAGCTCAGGACGAACGTCGGCGTCCCCATCAGCCGCAGCTCGGGATGGCTCTGGATCGCCGCCTTCATCTCGGCCGCGGCGTCGAAGATCTGCTCGGCGTAGCGCAGGTAGCCCTCACGTCCGAGGGACACCATCGACGCCCACGTGGCGGCCAGCAGGCCACCGGACCGCGACCCGTCCATGCCCGGCGAGCAGTACTTGCCGCCGGTCCAGTCGGTGCGGAAGAAGTACTGGCTGTTGCGGAGGGCCTTGTCACGGAACAGGCAGACCGACGTGCCCTTCACCGAGTAGCCGTACTTGTGCGTGTCGGCCGAGATCGTGGTCACGCCGGGCAGCCGGAAGTCGAAGACCGGGATGTCGGCGACGCCCAGCTCCTGGCCGAACGGCAGGATGAAGCCGCCGAGGCAGCCGTCGACGTGCAGGCCGACGCCCCGCTCGAGCGCCAGGTCCGACAGAGCGGCGATGTCGTCGATCGTGCCGTACGGGTAGTTGCCGGCCGAGCCGAGGATGGCGATGGTGTTGTCGTCGATCAGTCCGGCCATCGCTGCCACGTCGACCTTGGTGGTGTCGGGGTCCACCGGCGCGACCCTCAGCTCGATCCCGAACAGGTGGCACGCCTTGTCGAACGCCGGGTGACCGGTCTCGGGCTTCACGAAGTTGGGCTGGGTGATCCCACGGGTCGCCTTGGCGTGGTCCCGGTAGGCCAGCACGGCGTGCGAGATGGAGCCGGTGCCGCCGCTGGTCACCATGCCCACGGGCTCGGAGTCCTCGACCGCCTCGGCGTGGAACAGGTCGAGCGCCATGGCGATGATCTCGCCCTCGAACCGCGTCGCGCTCGGGCACATGTCGCGCTGGAGCACGTTGACGTGGGCGAAGAGCCCGAACGCCTTGGTCAGGAAGTCGTAGTGGGAGTGGTCACCGCAGTACATCGTCCCGGACACCTTGCCGGTCTCCCAGAACGCGTCCTCCTCCTTGGCCATCTGGCCGAGCTCGTCGAGGACGTCCTCCCGGCTCCGACCGGTCTGCGGCAGGGTGCGGTTGACGGTGAACCGGTCGGCGTACGGGAAGTCGCTGCTGCTCATCGCGACATTCGATCAGCGCCGGCCGCAGCGGTCCAGCCCCAGCCGAACTCGTACGCCACACGCCACGTGCACGATCGCCACGTACGAGTTGGGCGGGTGAGGTCCGGATCGCCGGAGGTCAGGTGCCGGTGAGCTCGGCGACCACCGGGGCGAAGCTCCGGGCCTCGGCGCCCGGGAGGACGGTGTACGAGTAGCCCCAGCGCTCGCGCCGCTCGCGGAGCCGGTCGGCCACCTCGGACGCGCTGCCGATCAGGGCCAGCGGCGAGGCCAGGACGTCGTCGACGGCGGCCGAGAACAGCTCGGCGACGACGGCCGCGACCGCAGCGGTGTCGTCGGTGAGCTGGGCGACGGAGAGCCACGCGTTGAGCTCGATGTCGTCGAACCGGTCCCCCGCCGTCTCCCTGACACGGGCGACCTTCTCGTCGATCCGCTCGGGCAGGGCGTCGTGCGCGGCGTCGGTGTCGATCGCCCCCGAGTGGATCGAGGCGTTGACGCCGACGATGTCGGCATGCCGCCCGGCGAAGCCGAGGACGCGCCGGGCGCCGCCGCCGATGAGGATCGGCGGGCAGCCGTCGTGGCCAGGCAGGCCCTCCATGTCGGTGACCTGGTAGTGCTCGCCGGCGAAGCTGAACGGCTCACCCGAGAAGAGGCCCTTCATGACCGCCGTGTGCTCGATCATCCGGTCGACGCGCACGCCCGGGCGATCCATGGGGATGCCGGAGCGCTCGTAGTCGGTCTTCTTCCATCCGGCCCCGAGACCGATCTCGAGCCGGCCCTCCGACAGCTGGTCGATCGTGGCCAGCTCGCGCTGCACCACGACCGGGTGCCGGTAGTCGCAGTCCAGGACCAGGACGCCGAGCTTGAGCGTCGACGTGGTGACCGCCGCCGCGGCCAGCGTGGCGAGCGGTCCGGGCCCCTCGTCGAAGTGGTCGGGCAGGAAGAGCGTCGAGTAGCCGAGGTCCTCGAGCTCCGAGAACGACTCGACCCAGGTCCTGCCGGGGAGCGGCTCGTGCAGCTCGGCGGCGAATCGGAAGGTGCGGGGGTGTGCCATGTGCGGTGTCCGTTTCGTCGGGTGGAGCCGTCGTCGGGTGGAGGCGTGCTGCTCAGGAGAGCTGGTCGTCGAGGTGCTCTGCGGTGGTGCCGCCGAGCTCGAGGGCCTCCAGCCCGAGCTTGCGGTGGTCCCACGACCGAGTGCGGGTGACGTCGATGCGCACAGCCACGCGCTTGTGGAGCATGAACTCCACCAGGGGCGCCATCTCCTCGGTGTAGGGCCCGTTGTAGCGCTCCCACACGCTGACGCCCACCTTCCAGAGCACGTCGGGGTCGTCCACGATCTCGGCCGTGCCGTCGAAGGACACGCCGCGGAGCTTGTCGTACGTCAGCCCGTCCTCGATCAGCAGCGTGACCCGGGGGTCGCGCCGGAGGTTGACGGCCTTCTGGGAGCGGGCCTTGGTCTCGATCCAGATCTGGCCGTCGATCACGGCGTACCACATGGCGATCAGGTGCGGCCGCCCGTCGGCGCCGATCGTGCCCATCGTCGCGGTGCGGCTGTTCTCGACGAACGTGGCGATCTCCGCCTCGGTCATCTCCACCTGGCTGCGCTGGTTCGTCCCCACGGGTCCCCCGGTCATCGACGTCCGGACGACGTGTCCGGCCTCCCCATCATGCCGTGGCCGCGTGCACCCGGCCGACCAGGCCGCGTCCGACCAGATCGCGGCCGACCGGTGCGTGCGCGAGGCACGGCACTCCCGCCCGGCGAGCTCGTTGCCGGTTCCCAGCGTCCCTTCAGGAGCGCCGTGGATCATCGACGTCGTGACCCTCACCAGCGTCTCCGCCCCGGACGGACCCGCCGACGCACCTCCCCGGAGTGCTCCCGTCGGCGGCGACCGATCCCGACCGGACCGGGGCGGAGGCGCGACGGGCCGCCGGATGGCCCGCTCGATGCTCGTGTCGGTGGGCACCACGGCACTCAGCGCCACCGTGCTCGCGGTCCTCGTCGTCGGTCTCGGGTGGGCGGCGGGCGTCGCGAGCGTCGTGGCAAACGTGTGCGGGATCGGACCGTCGTACTGGTTCAACCGGCGGTTCGCGTGGCGTCGGCGAGGTGCGGGCGACCTGCGGCGGGAGGCCCTGCCGTTCTGGACGCTGTCGCTGGCCGGGATGGCCCTGTCCGCCGTCGCGGTCTCCGTGGCCGCGGGTCTCACCGGCTCGCTGCCCCCGGAGGTGCGGGCCGCCGCGCTCCCGCTGGCCAACGCGTCGGCCTTCGCCGTGCTCTGGGTGGTCCAGTTCGTCGTGCTGGACCGGTGGGTCTTCCGGTCCGACCGCCGTCAGTGCGCCGCTGCGGCCTCGGCACGAGCGGCGCGACGGGCGACGGGAGCGACCAGCATCAGGCCGGCGAGTGCGCAGGCACCCGCGACCACGAAGGCCACCTGGTAGTTGGCGAGCGCCACGACGATGCCCAGCACCGCCGGCCCCAGCCCGCTGGCGGCGTCGAAGGAGAGCGAGAACGTCCCGACCGCCTGTCCCCGCTCGGACTCGGGGACGGCGGCCACCGTGGCGCTGAACAGCGCCGGGAACAGCAGAGACATGCCGACGGCGAGCGCCACGACGGCGAGCCAGACCCCGGCCGATCCGTGCCAGAGGCCCAGCAGCAGGCCGCCGCCGCCGAGCACGGTGAGCGCCGCCGTGGTCGCCCGGGTCCATCCGAGCTGGTCGGGCAGCTTGGCGCCGACGACACGGATCGCCAGGACGAGGATCCCGTAGAGCAGGAGGAGAGGGGCCACGTCCTCGATGCCGACCTCGGGGCCGTACAGGGCGATGAACGTCGCGAAGCCGATGAACGGGAGCATGCCGAGGAAGAGGACGGCCCCGGGTCCGATGGCCGCCGGGTGCAGCAGTCGGAACGGCTGGGGCTCACGACGGACGTCCTTGGGCGTCCCGAACCCGAGGACGCAGGCGATCAGGCCGCAGATCCCGCCGAAGATCCACACCGCGTGGAAGCCGGAGGCGTCCTTGAGCGACTCGCCGACGAGCGGGCCGAACGCCAGCCCGGCGTAGAGCGCCACGGAGAAGTAGGAGGCCGCCTCGCCCCGGCGGTCGTCGGGCGCCATGTCCTGGATGGCCGTCGCCGCCCCGACCCACATGGCGGCCTCGCCCGCCCCGGTCACCAGGCGGAGGGCGATGAGCGCCGGCACGCTGTCGATGAGCGTGTAGGACAGGACCGAGAGGCCCATGATCAGCGACCCGCCGATGACCAGCACACGTCGCCCTCGGGTGTCGCCGATGCGACCGGCGAACGGCCGCAGCAGCGCGGCGGACACGGCGAAGCCCCCGACCGCGATGCCGACCGCGACGCTGCCGCCGCCGAGCTCGTCCTCCACGTACACCGGAAGGGTCGGGAGCAGGGCGCCGAGTGCGATGAAGTAGAAGAACGTCGCCGCGGTCACCATGGCGAAGCCGACGGTGATCAGCGACGCCTGCGATCCGGGTGCCGACGGCTGCGGCTCACCGTCGCCGAGCGCGGCGGGTGCGTCGGACGGGGTGGTCATGGCCGGAACCTACCGTCGCGATCCTTCGGTTGCCGAACGAGATGGCGACCGGCCCACCGACAGCTGGTCAGTCGGAGATCACGGCAGGGAAGCCGAACGCCAGGAACGTCGACGGGTACAGGAAGTTGTGGTGCGCGGTGATCCAGCCGTCGGCCACCTCGATGACCTGCATGCTCCACGGCTCCCAGACGCCGGGGCCGGTCCGCCGGTACTGGGCGAAGCCGGCGCACCCGTTGAGGGCGATCGGCAGGAGCTTGGATCCCCGGCAGTCCGCACCCGGGCCGAGGTAGAAGTCGTGCAGGTCGTCGCGACCCTGCAGCCAGGTGTCCCACGGGGGCATGGACAGGACGGCGTCCTCGCGCAGCAGCGTGACCAGCTGGTCGATGTCGTAGCGCTCGAACGCATCGACGTAGCGGTCGAGGAGCTGCTGGTGCTGTGGTTCGAGGGGGTCTCCGAGGCGCTCGACCGGCCGCTCGGCCAGCGTCGCCCGCGCCCGCTGCAGGGCGCTGTTGACCGACGCCAGCGTGGTGCCGAGCAGATCGGCGACCTCCGCGGCCGGCATCCGGAGGACCTCGCACATGATCAGCACCGACCGCTGGCGCGACGGCAGGCGCTGCAGCGCCGCCACGAACGCCAGGCGGACGGTCTCCCGGGCGGCCGCGACGTCGGCGGGATCGCCGGACAGGTCGATGACCGAGGAGTCGGGTGCCGGCTGGACGAACGCGTGCTCGTCGCGCTGGTCACCGAGCACCAGCTCCGACAGCGGGGTCGACGGACCCATCTCCATGGGGCGGGCCCGGCGCTGTGGGCTCCGGTGCATGTCGATGCACACGTTGTGGGCGATGCGGTACAGCCACGTGCGGACCTTGGCCCGGCCCTCGAAGCCGTCCTGCGCCTTCCACGCCCGCAGCAGCGTCTCCTGGACGGCGTCCTCGGCCTCGGACGGTGCGCCGAGCATGCGGTAGCAGTAGCCGGTCAGCTCGGCGCGGTGCGCGGCGAAGGCGGCATCGAGCTCGGCGTCCAGGAGGACGTCGGTGAGTGGCGTGCGGTCCGCGACGGTCTCCTCGGGGGTCATCCCCACAGAGTACGGACCGGGTGTGACATCCGCCCATGGCCCGGCCGGGGCTGTGTCGCACACCCGTCGCCGTCACGCATCCGCTGCAGCACCGTCGGAACGTGGATCGGATCGACGTGTCAGCGGCCGCTGCGATCCGAGTTCGGCGGTCGGGCGGGTGCTCAGCGCTCGACGACGTCGAGATCCGTGGCCTTGACCGCGGTCCACACCACGCTCCCCTCGACCAGCCCGAGCTCCGCGACCGCGGCCCGGGTGACCTCGGCGACGAGCGGGACCGGTCCGTCGGTCCGCACCCGGATCCGCTCGCTCAGGAGGTCGAACCCGGCGACCGTCGCCGGCCAGCGGTTCCGCTGGCTTCCGGCGGGCTCCTCGGTCGACACGGTCACAGAGCTCGGGCGGACGAGCACCAGGACGTCGCCCGTGCGGGGCTCCGCCACCGTCACCGACGCGCCGGTGCCCCCACCGGTGGCGCCGACGAGCTCGACGACCACGCCGGCCGCTCGACCGAGCAGCAGGTTCGTGCCCATCAGCTCGGCGACGTACGGGGTGCGCGGCGTTCCCGTCACGTCGGCCAGGGTGCCGTGCTGGGTCACGCGACCGTCCTCGAGGACCACCACGCGGTCCGCCAGAGCGAGGGCGTCGAGCGCGTCGTGGGTGACGATCACCGTGGCTCCCCCGAACTCCCCGAGGTGTCGACGCAGGTCCCGACGGAGCCCGGTGCGGGTCCCGACGTCGAGGGCCGACAGCGGCTCGTCCAGCAGGAGCAGGTCGGGATCGGTGATCAGAGCACGGGCCAGCGCGGCCCGCTGCGCCTGGCCCCCCGAGACGGCGCCCGGGCGGGAGCGCTCCAGCCCGGCGAGTCCGACACGGCCGAGCCACTCGGCGGCCCGCCTGTCCGCCTCACGGCGATCGACGCCCCGTGCGCGCAGGCCGAACGCCACGTTGGCCGTCAGGTCCTTGTGGGGGAAGAGGAGGTGGTCCTGGAACACGACGCCGACGTGGCGTCGCTCGGGGACGACGAAGGTGCTCGTGGCCGGGTCGTCCACCACCGCGCCCGCCAGCTCGATGCGGCCGGTGTCGATCGCCCGCAACCCGGCCAGGCACCGCAGCAGAGTGGACTTGCCCGAGCCGTTGGGGCCGAGGACGGCCAGCACCTCGCCGCTCCGGACCTCCACAGTCGCGCCGAGGTCCAGCCTCCCCAGCCGCAGACCGATGTCCGCGCTCGCGACCACCGGTCCCCGCGACCACTCGTCGGGCGAGGCTCCGCCAAGGGCCGCTCCGTCCTGCGGTCGCTCAGACATCGACGCCCCTCCAACGGTCGCGCATGGCGACGACCATCACGAGCAGGCTGACCGCGAGCAGCACGAGGCTGAGCCCGATCGCCACGTTGACGTCGCCCTGCAGCGCCTCGTAGATGGCGAGAGGCAGGGTCTGGGTGCGGCCGACGATGTTGCCGGCGAAGGTGATCGTGGCCCCGAACTCCCCGAGCGCCCGGGCACCTGCGAGAACCGCTCCAGCTCCGACCGACGGTCCGATCATCGGCAGCGTCACGGTGCGGAACGTCGTCCAGCGACCGGCGCCGAGCGTGGACGACACCTCCTCGTAGCGCTGGTCGACGCTGCGCAGCGCGGCCTCGACGGTGATCACGAAGAACGGGAGGGCCACGAAGGTCGCGGCCAGGACGACGCCCGCCGTGGAGAACGTGAGCTGGATCCCGAACCAGTCGTACAGCGGCCGCCCGACCACCCCGGTCCGGCTGAACGCCGACAGCAGGGCGACGCCGCCGACCACCGGCGGCAGGACGAGCGGCAGGAGCACCAGGGCCCTGAGCACCGATCGTCCGGGGAACGGCACGCGGGCCAGCACCCACGCGAGCGGCATCCCCAGGAGGACCGACAGCACGGTCGCCGACAGCGTGCAGATCAGCGAGAGGCGCAGCGCATCGACAGCCTCGCTCGTGGTGAGGTCGTCGACGATGGAGCTCCACGGAACCCGCAGGACCAGACCGACGAGCGGCAGGACGAAGAGCGACGCGGCGAGCCCCGCCAGTGCGATGACGGCGACCGGCGGCGGGCGGCGCCCTCGTGTCATCGCGAGCGGCTCACGGCGCGCCGAACCCGGCCCCGGCGAGGATCTTCTGGGCCTCGGGGCCGAGCACGAACTCCTTGAAGGCCGTCGAGGCGGCAGCGTTCGTGGTGGCTGCGACCACCCCGATCGGGTACTTGGCCACGGCGTTCTGGTCCTCGGGGATCTCGATCGTGTCCACCTCCTCGGAGGCAGCCTCCGCATCGGTGACGTACACGATCGCCGCAGCGGCATCGCCCTCGGTGACCGCCGCGAGCGTCGCCCGGACGTCCTGGCCCCGGGTCACCCTGTCGGCCGGGATCGTCACACCCGCTGCCGTGAGCACCTGGTTCGCGTACTTCCCGCACGGCGCCGTCTCCGCGCAGAGCGAGATGGTCCCGCCCGTGTCGGCAGCCGCCGCCAGTCCTGCGAGTCCGTCGATCTTCTCGGGGTTGCCGGGCTTGGTCACGATGATGAGCTCGTTGGTGGCGAAGATCTCGTACCCGCCGTCGAGGAGACCGGCGTCGTCGAGGGTCGTCATGTTGGACTCTGCGGCGAAGGCGGCGACGTCGGCGGGCGCCCCGCTCTGGATCTGGGTGGCCAGGTCTCCCGACGAGCCGAAGTTGAGCGTCACCTTCGCATCGGGGTTGGCCTCCTCGAACGCCGCGGCGATCGCCGTGAACGTCTCCTTGAGCGACGCCGCGGCCGACACCGTGACAGGGCCGGTGACCTTCGGCCCGGCCCCCGTGGTCGACGTGCTGGCGGTCGTGGACGAGCTGCTGGAGTCGTCACCGCCGCATGCGGAGGCGACGAGTCCGAACCCCAGCAGCAGCGCGAGCAGCGGTGCGGCGACGCGTGACGGGTGCGGGCGGGTGATCACGGGCGGGGCACCTCCACGGTGACGTTGGTGGACTTCACCGATGCCGTGGCCAGGTCGCCCGGCTGCAGGTCCAGCTCGTCGACCGCCTCCCGTGTCAGGAGCGACACCAGTCGGTGCGGCGGAGCGTGGATCTCGACGATCGCAGCGACGCCGTCGCGCTCGACCCTGGTCACGATGCCGGTGAAGCGGTTGCGAGCCGAGTGCAGCTCGTCGGAGCTGACCTCGTACGCCGGGGCCTGGGCGCTCAGGTAGGCGGCCAGGTCGCGGCCGTCGACCAGGCGTCGGCCGCCGTCGTCACGGGTGGTGGGCAGCCGACCCTCGTCGCACCAGCGGCGGACCGTGTCCACGCTGACGCCGAGCAGCTCGGCCACCTGGGTCGTTCCGTACTTGGACATGCGACCCGCACCCTACTCGCGACCTCGCATCTGCGACCCCGCCCGCTGCATCGACGTTCTGTTGTGCGAGAGCCACCGTTCGGTGGCTCCTCGCACAACAGAACAGGGATCAGTCCGCCGGTTCGGTGAGGCGGTGCACGCCCAGCTGGTCGGCGACCACGTCCGACGCGGCGAGCGGACCGGGCGGCGTGCCGTCGCCGAACGGAGTCCCACCCAGCTCCTCGCGCCCGTGGGGCTCCAGCCAGTTGTCGAGCGACGGTCCGAGCGGGACGATCCCGGTGGGATTGATGTCCCGATGGACCTCGTAGTAGTGCGACTTGATGTGGTCGAAGTCGACCGTGTCGCCGAACCCGGGGGTCTGGAACAGGTCCCGGGCGTAGGCCCAGAGCACCGGCATCTCGGACAGCTTCTGGCGGTTGCACTTGAAGTGCCCGTGGTAGACGGCGTCGAAGCGCACCAGCGTGGTGAACAGCCGGATGTCGGCCTCGGTGATGTGGTCGCCGACCAGGTAGCGACGGTTCTCAAGACGCTCCGACACCGCGTCGAGCTGGGCGAAGAGACGCTCGAAGGCGTCCTCGTAGGCCTGCTGCGATCCGGCGAAGCCGCACCGGTACACCCCGTTGTTGATCTCGGTGTAGATCGGACGCATGACCTCTTCCATCTCGTCGCGCCAGGCCTCGGGATAGAGGTCGGGTGCGCCGTCGCGGTGGTACTCGGTCCACTCCGAGGACAGGTCCAGGCTCATCGGCACGAAGTCGTTCGTGACCACCTCGCCGGTCGGGATGTCGACGATCGCCGGAACCGTGATGCCCTTCGGGTAGTCGGGGATCCGCTTGAAGTACGCCTCCTGGAGCTTGTGGATGCCGAGCACCGGGTCGACCCCGCCCGGATCGAGGTCGAAGTTCCAGCTCGTCGGGTCGTGCGTCGGCGCCGCCACGCCCATCGACAGCACGTCCTCGAGACCGAGGAGCCGCCGGACGATGATCAGCCGGCTCGCCCAGGGACAGGCACGGCTCACGATCAGCCGGTAGCGACCCGGCTCGACGGGGTAGCCGTCGCGCCCGTCGCGGGTGATGCGGGTCCCGATGTAGCGGGTGTCCCGCTCGAACCCGCCCCCGTCGATCACGTAGACGCCCTGCGCCTGGTCCTGCTGGTCGGCTGCCTCGTCGGTCATGGGACCTTCCTACCCCACAGCCGCCGCGGCACCGACTCACTCTCTGTGCACAACGCGTCGTGGAGCAGCGCCCACTGCACACAGAGCGACGTCGGCTGACATCTCTGTGCGCTCCGCGTCGTGGGACGACGGTGGTTGCACAGAGAGTCCAGCGTCATGGGGCCGGAGCGCGCCGGAGTAGGGTCCCGACCACACCGGCCCGACGGCGGACGTCCCCGGACCGGTGAACCGATCGGGCCGCACATCCGCAGACCTCGCGCGTCACGGAGGCCGCATGCTCCTCACCCCCCACGAACAGGAACGCCTGCTGCTGCACGGCGCCGCGGACGTCGCACGACGACGTCAGGAGCGCGGGCTCCTGCTGAACCACCCCGAAGCGGTGGCGGTGCTGAGCTCATGGGTGCTCGAGGCGGCGCGGGACGGCATGTCGGTCGCCGCCATCATGTCGGCGGGACGTGACGTCCTCAGCACGAGCGACGTCATGGACGGCGTCGAGGTCCTGATCGACGAGCTGCAGGTCGAGGCCACGTTCCCCGACGGCACCAAGCTCGTCACCCTGCACGACCCGATCCAGCCCGCCCCGGCCGACCCGACCGAGGACGTGACCGTGAGGATCGTCCCCGGCGAGGTCCTGCTGGCCGACGACGACGTGGTGCTGCTGGAGGGCCGTGACCTCGTGTCGCTGACGGTGTCGAACAGCGGGGACCGACCGGTCCAGGTCGGATCGCACTTCCACTTCGCCGAGGCGAACGAGGCCCTCGTCTTCGACCGGCAGGCGGCGGTCGGCCGGCGGCTCGCCGTCCCGGCGGGCACCAGCGTCCGGTTCGAACCGGGGATCACGATGGACGTCGAGCTCGTCGCCTTCGCCGGCGAGGGCATCACGGCCGGGTTCCGTGGCCTCCACTCCCCCGGCGCGACCCACACCACCTCCGACGACAGCACAACCGACGACAGCACAACCGACGACAGCACAGCCGGAGGCGCATCGTGAGCGGACCCGCACTCACCCGGGCCCGCTACGCCGCCCTCTACGGACCCACCGTCGGCGACCGCATCCGCCTGGCCGACACCGACCTCCTGATCGAGATCGAGCAGGACCTCTCCGGCGGACCGCGCAGCCCGGAGGGACGGAGCCTCGCCGGCGACGAGGCGGTCTTCGGGGGCGGCAAGGTCATCCGCGAGTCCATGGGCCAGTCGTTGCGGACCTCCGCCCAGGGCGCGCCCGACATGGTCATCACCGGCGCGGTGGTCCTCGACCACTGGGGCGTGGTGAAGGCCGACGTCGGCATCAAGGACGGCCGGATCGTGGCGCTCGGCAAGGCCGGCAACCCCGACACGATGGACGGGGTCCACCCCGACCTGGTGATCGGCCCGTCGACCGAGGTGCTCGCCGGAAACGGACGGATCCTCACCGCTGGTGCAATCGACTGCCACGTGCACCTCATCTGCCCGCAGGTGCTCGACACCGCGCTGGCCACCGGGATCACCACCGTCATCGGTGGCGGCACCGGGCCCGCCGAGGGGACCAAGGCCACGACGGTCACGTCCTCGCCGTTCCACCTGTCCTCGATGCTGACGTCGATGGATGCGTGGCCGGTCAACCTGGTGCTGCTCGGCAAGGGCAACACGGTGTCGGCGGACTCCATGTGGGAGCAGCTCCGGGCCGGCGCCAGCGGGTTCAAGCTCCACGAGGACTGGGGGTCGACGCCCGCCGCCATCGACGCGTGCCTCCGGGTCTGCGACGAGGCGGGGGTCCAGGCGTCGCTGCACACCGACACCCTCAACGAGGCCGGCTTCGTGGAGACGACCTTGGCGGCGATCGCCGGACGGTCGATCCACTCGTACCACACCGAGGGTGCCGGAGGCGGCCACGCGCCCGACATCATCACGGTCGCCGGGGTGCCCAACGTCCTTCCGAGCTCGACGAACCCGACCCGTCCCCACACCGTGAACACGGCGGACGAGCACCTCGACATGCTCATCGTCTGCCACCACCTCAACCCGTCGGTCCCCGAGGATCTGGCGTTCGCCGAGAGCCGCATCCGTCCCTCCACGATCGCGGCCGAGGACGTCCTGCACGACCTCGGCGCGATCTCCATGATCGGGTCCGACTCCCAGGCCATGGGCCGCATCGGCGAGGTCGTCATCCGGACGTGGCAGACCGCCCACGTGATGAAGCGTCGGCGCGGTGCGCTGACCGGCGACGGTCGGGCCGACAACCACCGGGCCCGCCGCTACGTCGCCAAGTACACGATCTGCCCGGCGGTGGCCCACGGTCTGGAGGGCGAGATCGGATCGGTCGAGCCGGGCAAGCTCGCCGACCTCGTCCTCTACGACCCCCGGTTCTTCGGCGTCCGCCCCCACGTCGTCATCAAGGGCGGCGTGATCGCCTGGGGGGCCATGGGGGACGCCAACGCCTCGATCCCGACGCCGCAGCCCGTGCTGCCCCGACCGATGTTCGGGGCGTTCGGTCGCACGGCGGGCCACACGTCGCTGGCCTTCGTCGCGCCGGCCGCGATCGAGGACGGGCTCGACGAGCGCCTGGGCCTGGACCGCCGACTCGTCCCGGTCGGCGACTGCCGCGGGGCGACCAAGGCCGACATGGTCAACAACGACGCGCTGCCCGACATCACCGTCGATCCCGACACGTTCATGGTCACCGTCGACGGCGACACGATCGAACAGGACCCCGCCACGGAGCTCCCGATGGCGCAGCGGTACTTCCTGTTCTGAGCCGTCGCCCACGAGTCCATGGCCCTCGCCCCGCTGCTGCTCCTCGCCGACGGGCGGTTCCCCGACGGGACCCACGCGCACAGCCACGGGCTGGAGGCGGCCGTCGAGGCCGCCCGGGTGACGGATCCGTCGTCGCTCGCCGAGTACGTGACCTGCCGGCTCTGGACCACCGGTCGCACCGACGCCGGCGCGGCCCGTCTGGCTGCCGCGGGCGCCGCTCCCGACGACGTCGACGAGGCGTGGTGCGTCCGCACACCGAGCGCGACGGCACGCTCGACGGCGAGGTCGTTGGGGCGCTCCCTGGCCCGCACCGCGGCGCGGGTCGTCCCGGACGCGACGATCGCGCTGGGCGACGGACGGCCGCCGGTCCAACCCGTGGCGCTCGGCCTCGTCGCGGCCGCCGTCGGCTGCGATCCCGACGAGACGGCCCTCGCCAGCGTCCACGGCGCCGCGGCCACCCTCGCCGCCTCGGGTCTCCGCCTCCTGTCGCTCGACCCGTTCGACGTCGCCGCCGTCCTCCACGGCCTGCAGCCCGACATCGAGGCCGTCGCCGCATCGACCGCCGGAGTGCTCGGGCCCGACGACCTGCCCCACGCCTCGAGCCCGATGAACGAGATCGACGTCGAGCACCAGCACTCCATGCGGACCCGCCTCTTCCGCAGCTGACCCTGCCGCCCCGACGCCCCGACCGCCGACCGACATCCACGATCCACACCCCGCCAGCCGCGACCCACACCCCGACCGACCGAGGAGACACCGTGCACGACACCGGCAGCGACCACACCCACGAC